>JBGVKN010000026.1:0-5711 GCA_045123795.1 Faecousia sp.
CTCCAGTTTGCATTTTCCCGGAGTGTGCAGCTATTTTTCACGATTTTCAGCGCACGGGTGGGACACAGAGAAACACAGCGCTGGCAGTTGACGCACTTGGTCTCATCGCTGAGCATCAGCCCCCGCTCCGGATCAAAGGTATGTACCTCATTGGCACACTGCCGCTCGCAAACACGGCAGGCAATGCATCGACTGTCGTTTCTGACGACCTCAAATTCAGGGTTAATGAATTCCACGCCCATTAGAATGTACCCTCCTTTACCTTTACGATCACCGGCTCGCCACCGGCAGGTGCCCAGATATTTTCTGCATCCGGTTCCATGACACGGATGGCAGCTTCCTCACTGGCGATGAACACCTTGTCATCCTTCTCACCAACTACCATAGAGCGCAGCTTTAACCGATCATTCAGAGCCATCAGACCGCCGTTAAAGCCAAACACGATGGAGAATGGTCCGGTGATCAGCAAACTGGGGAAAACGGTACGCAGAAAAGTCTCCTTCTCTTTGATCTCCGGCGATTTCTTTTCTATGGTACTCCAGAATGAGGCGGAAATGACAGCTGCAGCCTCTTCCAGAGTTAGACCTTGGCGGCGGATCAGATAGTCCATAATATAAGTAATGACTTCCGTGTCAGTTTGCAGATTACATTTATAGCCAAACATTTCGATAAATCTGCGGTTTGCATCATAAGAGGAAATCTCGCCGTTGTGGACGATGGAATAATCCAGCAGTGTAAAAGGATGGGCACCACCCCACCAACCGGGGGTGTTGGTCGGATAACGGCCATGCGCTGTCCAGGAATAGCCTTCGTATTCATCCAGTCTATAGAACTCGCCCACATCCTCCGGGAAGCCTACGGCTTTGAAGGTGCCCATATTTTTACCACTGGAAAAAACATAAGCACCGGGCATTCCTGTGTTGATCTTCATCACCGTTCTGGCAACGAATTCTTTTTCATCCAGCTGAAAAGATGCCAGCGCACTACGCAGAGGTGTCACAAAGTACCGCCAAATAATCGGCTCGTCCGTGATGGTTGGGATCTTTCGGGTAGGGATGATCTCGGACTTCACGATTTCAAAGTGTTCCTTAAGCAGTGCTTCGCAGTCTTTCCGGGTCGTGCGAGAGTCGTAGAACATATGCAGGGCATAAAAGTCCTTGTATTCAGGATAAATGCCGTAGGCGGCGAAGCCGCCACCCAGACCGTTGGAGCGGTCATGCATTGGCTTCATTGCATCAATGATCTTACGCCCGGTCATTCGGTTACCATCCTTGGATATGACGGCAGCGATGGCACACCCAGAGGGAATGCGCACTTGACCTTCTGGTTTCATTTTCCTCATCCTCTCAGATTTGAAGTAAAAAAAGGAGCAAAGGCGTTCGCAGGGGCATAAAAAGCCTCTGATGAACGCCTTTGCTCATCGTGTGTATTATATTCCGCCGGAAGGCATTTGTCAATATTCCCAAATGCAAAAAAACTTTTTTGTGCAGGGTGTTGACAAATACCTTTCGGAGGTGTACAATGCGAGCGTGCAAAGGCAATGGCGTCTTTGGGCTTTCGGCCCATAGACGCCATTGCCTTTTTGTTTTTTTCGCACATCGAATCTGAAAAGGAGTGTTCCCTATGAAAAATGTATCCGATTACTTTGGCTGCATGGTATTCGACGAGCGTGTTATGAAAGCAAAGCTCAGCTCGAATGTCTACAAGTCTTTGCATAAAACGATCCAGCGAGGCACAAAGCTGGATCCCAGTGTTGCTGACGCAGTCGCCGCGGCCATGAGAGATTGGGCGGTATCCAACGGTGCCACCCACTTCACCCATTGGTTTCAGCCTCTGACCGGTATTACCGCAGAAAAACACGACAGCTTTATCTCTCCGGCTCCGGACGGCGGTGTCATTATGGACTTCTCCGGCAAAGAGCTGATCAAGGGTGAGCCGGATGCAAGTTCATTCCCCTCCGGCGGTCTGCGAGCAACATTCGAGGCCAGAGGCTATACCGCCTGGGACCCCACCTCCTATGCGTTTATCAAGGGAAAGACCTTATGCATCCCCACGGCCTTCTGTTCCTACGGCGGCGAGGCACTGGATAAAAAAACTCCGCTGCTGCGTTCTATGGAAGCGCTGAACCGGCAGGCAATGCGGATCCTCAAGCTGTTTGGAAATACGGATGTGAAGTGTGTCCGCACCTCCGTTGGTCCCGAACAGGAATACTTCCTGGTGCCTAAGGAGCTGTATGATCGGAGAAAGGACCTGATCTATACCGGCAGAACCCTGTTCGGTGCCAAGCCACCCAAGGGACAGGAGATGGATGACCATTACTTTGGTGTTATCAAGCCCAGAGTTGCGGCTTTCATGGAGGACTTGAACGAGGAGCTGTGGAAGCTGGGCATTCTGGCAAAAACGGAGCATAACGAGGTTGCTCCGGCACAGCACGAGCTGGCACCCATTTATACCACCACCAATATTGCTACCGATCACAACCAGCTGACCATGGAAATCATGCAGAAGGTCGCAGCCAAGCATGGTTTGGTGTGCCTGCTCCACGAAAAGCCCTTTGCGGGTGTTAACGGCTCCGGTAAGCACAACAACTGGTCTATGGCAACCGACACCGGTGTGAACCTGCTGTCTCCCGGCGAAACGCCTTATGAAAACGCCCAGTTCCTGCTGTTCCTGTGTGCGGTCATCAAGGCAGTGGACGACTATCAGGATCTGCTGCGCATTTCTGTGGCAACTGCCGGAAACGATCATCGGCTGGGAGCAAACGAGGCACCACCTGCTGTGGTTTCCATCTTCCTGGGCGATGAGCTGGCCGCCATTCTGGATGCCATCGAAACGAATCAGCCCTATGAAAGCACAAAGAAAACCAATATGAAGCTGGGCGTGGATGTTCTGCCCCGGTTCCAGAAGGACACCACCGACCGCAATCGTACCTCTCCTTTTGCATTCACCGGCAACAAGTTTGAGTTCCGCATGCTGGGTTCTTCCAACTCCATTGCCTGTGCCAACATCATGCTGAATGCTGCGGTGGCAGAGTCCTTGAAGATCTACGCGGACCGCCTGGAGGGGGCGGAAGACTTTGAAACCAAGCTGCATGAGATGATCAAGAAGACCATCAAGGATCATAGGCGCATTCTCTTCAACGGCAATGGCTACGACGATGCGTGGCTGGAGGAGGCTGCGAAGCGTGGCCTATGCAATTACCGCACCACCCCGGACTGTATGCCCCATCTGCTGGACCAGAAGAATGTGGATATGCTGACCAGTCATAAGGTGTTCACTGTGGCGGAGCTCCATTCCCGCTGTGAGATCATGCTGGAAAACTACTGCAAGACCGTGGTCATCGAGGCCAACACCATGGTGGATATGGCAAGAAAGCAAATTTTGCCCGCCGTAGCAGGCTTTACCGCAGACCTTGCCGAGGATGTTGCAGCAAAGAAGGCGGCTGTGCCCTTGGTTGGCTGTGGTTATGAGGCCGGTATGATCGCCAAGCTTTCTGCCCTGACCGACCAGATTGCAATCAAAACCGACGAATTGGAAGCGGCTGTTCTGGAACTGAAGAACACCTCCGGTGTGGTAGAGGAAGCCTACGCAATCCGTGATACCGTGCTGAGCAAAATGGCGGATCTTCGTGCGGTGGCTGACGAGGCAGAGACACTTACTGCCGAAAAGGTCTGGCCCTTCCCCACCTACGGCGAACTGCTGTTTGGTGTGAGATAAATAAAAAATCACATCTATTTTAGAAAAGAGGTTATTTGTATGGAATTCAGTTCTGTAAACACCATTTGGGTACTGCTGGGTGCCGCGTTGGTCTTCTTCATGCAGGCTGGTTTCTCCCTGTGTGAGGCTGGGTTTACCAGAGCCAAGAACACTGGCAACATTCTGATGAAGAACCTGATGGACTTCTGCATCGGCACTCCATGTTTCTGGCTGGTGGGTTTCGGTATCATGTTTGGTGCCGGCACCCAGCTGTTTGGCTGGATTGATCCCATGATCATGAAGGACTACAGCCATATCCTCCCTGCTGGCGTTCCTCTGTGGGCCTTTGCCATCTTCCAGACGGTGTTCTGCGCTACTTCCGCTACCATCGTTTCCGGTGCTATGGCAGAGCGTACCAAGTTCAACGCCTACTGCATCTACTCCGCGGCCATCTCCTTGCTGATCTATCCAGTTTCCGGTCACTGGATCTGGGGCGGCGGCTGGCTGAGCCAGCTGGGCTTCCATGACTTTGCCGGTTCCACGGCCGTCCATATGGTTGGCGGTGTCTGCGCCTGTATTGGTGCGTGGATGCTGGGTCCCCGTATCGGCAAGTATGACAAGAGCGGCAAGCCCAAGGCTATTCTGGGACACAACATTACATTTGCTGCTTTGGGTGTATTCATTCTGTGGTTCTGCTGGTTCGGCTTCAACGGTGCTTCCACCGTGGCGATGGACTCTGATGCCGCTGTTACCAGCGCTGGTCTGATCTTCTTTAACACCAATCTGGCTGCTGCTGTGGCCTGCTGTGTAACGCTGATCTTCACTTGGATCCGCTACGGCAAGCCCGATGTCTCCATGACCTACAACGCAGCGCTGGCTGGTCTGGTGGGCATCACCGCCGGCTGCGATGCTGTGTCCCCTCTGGGTGCTGCCATCATGGGCATCGTGTTCGGTATCGTGATTGTTCTTTCCGTTGAGTTCTTTGATAAGGTTGTCAAGATCGACGACCCTGTGGGTGCTGTTTCTGTCCACGGTGTTTGCGGCAGTCTGGGTACCATTATGGTGGGTCTGTTCGCTACCGGTGTTTCCACGGAAAAGGGTCTGTTTTACGGTGGCGGCTGGCACCTGTTGGGCACGCAGGCTTTGGGCGTTGCCAGTGTGGCAGCCTATGTGGCGGTGGTTATCACTATTGTGTTCTTCATTCTCAAGAAGACCATCGGCCTGAGGGTGGATGCGGAGCATGAGATCGCCGGTCTGGATGTGTCCGAGCATGGTCTGCTGACCGCTTATGCGGGATTTGCCATGCTTCCGGACACTGCCGCTGTGCTGGATGCAGAATATGAGGTCTTGGGTGATGTGCCTGTATCCGATGCCGTTCCTGTTCGCAAGGTAACCATTCACGACGGAGTGGAACCAAAGTTCACCAAGATCGAAATCATCTGCAAGGAATCCCGTCTGGAGAATCTCAAAAATGCCATGATTGACATTGGCATTACCGGCATGACGGTATCCCATGTGCTGGGCTGCGGCATTCAGAAGGGCAAGCCGGAATACTATCGCGGCGTGCAGGTGGAGGCCAGTCTGCTGCCCAAGGTACAGGTGGATATTGTGGTGAGCAAGGTGCCTGTCCGTGCGGTCATTGAAACTGCCAAGAAGGTCCTTTACACCGGACACATCGGTGACGGCAAGATCTTTGTTTACGATGTGGAGAATGTTGTAAAGGTCCGTACCGGTGAAGAGGGCTATGATGCTCTGCAGGATGTTGAATAATTAAATTTCCGGCCGGAGGGAGAACCGCATTTGCGGCTCTCCCAATGGTCGTGTTTAGGAGAATTGCTTATGTGTTCAATCATTGGCTATTGCGGCAAATGTGCAGAAAGAGAAACTTTTGTGAAAGGATTTGACCGTACCCTTTCCCGTGGTCCTGACGATACCCGTATGGTGGATGCAGGACAGGGCATTTTGGGTTTCCACCGTCTGGCCATTATGGGCCTAACCCCTGATGGGATGCAGCC
>JBGVKN010000027.1:0-31212 GCA_045123795.1 Faecousia sp.
GGAGGGAGAGAAAATGCAAAAATCACCTCACTGCCGAGAAAAACTGCACATTTTATCTCCCCCTCAGTCAAAAATCAGAGATTTTTGACAGCTCCCTCGTCAGAGGGAGCCTTTGCGCCCGGAGGGCGCTGTCGCCCCATCGGGGCGACACATTTCCTCAACTAAACAACAATTTATCTTATCAATCGGCGGACTGACACAATTAACAAAAAAGCACACCCCAGTGTGGGGAAATTGTATACACAGAATCTGTTCTAATACTTGCAATTTTTTCTGGATTCGATATAATAAGGTTATCGGGATGGTTTTATCGATATTGGCCTACCGATAAACTATGTAATTCAATCCGTCCGCTTTGGCGGGACGAAAGGAGCCAGTTATGAGCAGAAAAGTAACCATCATCGGCGCCGGTAACGTGGGTGCTACCATCGCTTACACCCTGTCCCTTGGCACCATCGCCTCCGAGATCGTTCTGATCGATATCAACAAGGAAAAGGTCGAGGGCGAGGTCATGGACATCGTTCAGGGTGCCAGCTTCCGGGAGCCCATCTCCGTCATCGCCGGTGACTATGCGGACGCAGCCGATTCTGACATTGTCATCATCACCTCCGGCGTGGGCCGCAAACCCGGTCAGACCCGCATCGAGCTGGCTCAGACCAATGTGAACATCCTCAAGTCCATCACCCCTCAGATCGTGGCGGTTGCGCCCAAGGCCCTGTATGTGATCGTTAGCAACCCCGTTGACATTATGACTTATGTGTTCACCAAGATCTCCGGCCTGCCGGAAAATCAGATCATCGGCTCCGGCACTGTGCTGGATACCGCCCGTCTGCGTTATGATTTGAGCAACCACTTCAAGGTCGCCCAGAAGAATATCCACGCTTACGTTTTTGGTGAGCATGGCGATACCTCCTTCATTCCTTGGTCCTGCGCCGATATCTCCGGCTGCAGCCTGATGGATTATGAGGATCTGATGATCAGCAAGGGCGTTGTTACCGATCGGATCGACCCGGAAAAGACCTTGCAGTACGTTCGTAAGTCCGGCGGCGAGATCATTGCCAAGAAGGGCGCTACCTTCTACGCTGTGTCTGCCTCCGTTAATAAGATCTGCAACGCACTGGTGGCGGCTTACGACTCTGTCAGCACCGTTTCTTCCATGATGCATGGCGAGTATGGCATCGACGATGTGTGCTTGAGCACTATGACCATCATTGGCCCTGAGGGTGTCAAGGGCAAGGTTCCTGCCAAGCTGACCTACGAGGAAATTTCCAAGCTGCAGGCCAGTGCCAACGCCCTGAAAGAAGTTATCAAAAATCTGGACATTTAAGGTGATTATATGATTTACAGCTATTATCCCGGCTGCACCCTGCGCAACAAGGCTAAGGAACTGGATATGTACGCCAGAGCCAGTGCCAAGGCACTGGGCTTCGAGCTGGAAGAACTGGAAAACTGGCAGTGCTGCGGCGGTGTGTATCCGCTGGGCAGCGACGAGATCGCCAGCAAGCTGCCCTCCGTCCGTGCCCTGAACGACGCAAAGGAAAAGGGTCAGGATCTGGTGGCGGTGTGCTCTGCCTGCTACCACGTGCTCAAGCGTGTCAATGACGACATGGCAAACGTGGAGGATATCCAGACCCGTGCAAACAATTACATGGCGCTGTCTGAGCCCTACAAGGGCGAAACCAATGTGCTGCACTTCCTTGAAGTGCTCCGGGATCGTGTGGGCTTTGACGAGCTGAAAAAGAAGGTGGTCAACCCCCTGACCGGTCGGAAAATCGGCGCTTACTATGGCTGTCTGCTGCTGCGTCCCAGCAACGTTATGGCTTTTGACGATCCGGAGAACCCCACCATTCTGGAGGATTTCATCCGGGCACTGGGCGCCACCCCGGTGGTCTATCCCTACCGCAACGAGTGCTGCGGCGGCTACATCAGCCTGAAAGAAAAGGATCTGGCGGCTTCCATGTGCGATAAGATCACGGATAGTGCCGCCGGTTTTGAGGCCGAGTGCCTTGTGACGGCCTGCCCCCTGTGCAAGTATAACCTTGCTAAGAGCGGTAAGCTGCCCATCGTTTATTTTACGGAGCTTCTGGCAGAAGCTCTGGGTGTGAAGGAGGGAACGCAGTGAATAAGCAAGCCGAGCTGATCAAGGAGATCAGCGGGGTCAACCCCCTGAAATGCATGAAGTGCGGCAAGTGCTCCGCTTCCTGCCCTTCCTACAATGAAATGGATATTAAGCCCCATCAGTTCGTGTCCTACGTCCAGAATGGGGATATCGAGGCTCTTGTGGGTTCCAAGTCCCTGTACAAGTGCCTGAGCTGCTTTGCCTGTATCGAGCGCTGCCCCCGGAACGTCAAGCCCGGTAAGCTCATCGATGCAGCACGGCAGATCGTACTGCGCCAGAGAGGACAGAGCTACCTGTCCCCGGATGAGATCCCGGAGCTGTTGGATGACGAAACACCCCAGCAGCTGCTGATGAGCGCATTCAGAAAGTATCGGAGGTGAGCGCCTTGCAAAGAATTGGTGTTTTTGTATGCCACTGCGGCAGTAATATCGCCGCAACGGTGGATGTAAAAAAGGTCGTGGAGATGGCTCTGCTGGAGCAGGGTGTCGTCCATGCTGAGGATTACCCCTATATGTGTTCCGAGGCTGGCCAGTCCAGAATCGCTGCCGCCATCGCTGAGAAAAAGCTGACCGGCATCGTGGTCTGCTCCTGCTCTCCCCGGATGCACGAAGCTACCTTCCGTAAGGCTGCGGAGCGCAGCGGTCTGAACCCCTACATGGTGGAGATCGCCAATATCCGTGAGCACTGCTCTTGGATTCACAAGGATATGGCGGAAGCTACCGAAAAGGCCACCATCCTCATGCGTGCCGCCGTTGCCAAGGTGCATCTGAATGCCCCTCTGCAGGCAGGTGAGAGCAAGGTTACCAAGCGGGCACTGGTCATCGGCGGCGGTATCGCCGGTATTCAGACCGCTATTGATATTGCGGATGCTGGCTACAAGGTAGACATCGTGGAAAAGACCCCCTCCATCGGCGGCCGTATGAGCCAGCTGGATAAGACCTTCCCCACGCTGGACTGCTCTGCCTGTATCCTGACCCCTAAGATGGTGGAGGCTGCGGCCCATGAAAATATCACCATCCATACATATTCCGAAGTGGAAAAGGTTTCCGGCTTCGTGGGCAACTTCACCGTGGATATCCGCAAGAAGGCCCGCTATGTCGATATCAACAAGTGTACCGGTTGCGGCGTGTGTCAGGAAAAGTGCCCCTCCAAGAAGACTCCCAACGAGTTTAACCGTGGCCTGAATAACCGCAGCGCCATTTATACTCCCTTCGCACAGGCTATCCCCAATGTGCCTGTCATCGACACCACTGCCTGCATCAAGTTCAAGACCGGTAAGTGCGGTGTCTGCGAAAAGGTCTGTCAGGCCGGTGCTATTAACTACGCCCAAACTGACGAGATCATCACCGAAACCTACGGTGCCATCGTGGTGGCCACCGGTTTCGATACCATCAAGCTGGATAAGTACGGCGAGTACGCCTATGGTCAGAGCAAGGACGTCATCACTTCTCTGGAGCTGGAGCGTGTGATGAACGCCGCCGGCCCCACCAAGGGTCATCTGGAACGCCTGTCCGATGGCAAGGCTCCCAAGGAGATCGTGTTCATCCAGTGCGTGGGCAGCCGCTGCTCCGATGACCGGGGCAAGCCCTACTGCTCCAAGATCTGCTGTATGTACACCGCTAAGCACGCCATGCTGATCCGGGATAAATACCCCGATACCAACGTGACCGTGTTCTACATCGATGTTCGTACCCCCGGCAAGAACTTCGACGAGTTCTACCGCCGGGCTGTGGAGGATTACGGTGTCAACTACATCAAGGGTCAGGTCGGCAAGGTCATTCCTCAGGCCGACGGCAGCCTGCTGGTGCAGGGTGTTGATCTGCTGGATCAGAAGCAGATCCTGAAGAAGGCCGACATGGTCGTTCTGGCCACCGCCATCGAGCCCAACCCCGATGTGCGTAAGATCGCCACCATGCTCACTGCCTCTATTGATACCAACAACTTCCTGACCGAGGCCCACCCCAAGCTGCGTCCTGTGGAATCTCCCACGGCTGGCGTGTTCCTGTCCGGTGTGTGCCAAGGCCCCAAGGATATTCCTGAAACCGTGGCGCAGGCCGGTGCCGCCGCAGTCAAGGTCATTGGCTTGCTTGCCAAGGATAAGCTGAAAACCAATCCCTGCACCGCCAAGGCTGACGAGCTGCTGTGTAACGGCTGCTCCACCTGTGCCAATGTGTGCCCCTATGGTGCCATTACCTACGAAACGAAGCTCATCAACGACCACGGCATCCGTGAGGATCGCCGGGTAGCCATGGTCAATTCCGCCCTGTGTCAGGGCTGCGGTGCTTGTACCGTTGCCTGTCCCAGCGGCGCTATGGATCTGCAGGGCTTCTCCAATCGTCAAATTCTTGCGGAGGTGGATGCAATATGTCGATGAATAATGAATTCCGCCCCACCATCGTGGCGTTCTGCTGCAACTGGTGCAGCTATGCCGGTGCGGATCTGGCAGGCTCCAGCCGACTGGCCTATCCTGCCGATGTGAAAATTATCCGGGTGCCCTGCTCCTGCCGGGTCAACCCCATGTTTATCCTGCGTGCCTTTGAAAAGGGTGCGGACGGTGTGATCCTGTGCGGCTGCCACCCCGGCGACTGCCACTATTCCACCGGTAACTACTATGCCCGCCGCCGGATGACTCTGCTGTTCAGTATGCTGGATTATCTGGGCGTGGAAAACGGCAGAACCCGGGTCGAATGGGTGTCCGCTGCGGAGGGCGTGAAGTTCTCTGAAACCATGAACAGCTTCGTGGAAAAGGTTCGTTCCCTTGGCCCGAATGTGAGATTGGGGGATATAAGATGCAAGAACTGATTTCTAGAGCCAAAGAACTGCTGGAAAGCGGCGAGGTTGCCCGTGTCCTGGGCTGGCGCAAGGGCGAAAATGTCTGGGACGTGGAGCCTGCCTTCTTTAACAGCGTCGATGAGCTGAGTGAATTTGTTTACAACGGCTTCTGCGGTGCTAACTTGAGCAAATATATGATCGAGGCTTCCAAGCTGGAGGGCAAGACCCTTGTGTTCCTGAAGCCTTGCGATACTTATAGCTTCAACCAGCTGACCAAGGAGCATCGTGTGGATCGTGAGAAGGCTTACATCATTGGTGTGGGCTGCAAGGGCAAGCTGAGAATTGAGAATATCGATGCCAATGGTATTCTGGATGTGGAAGGTGCCGGCTATCCCGACTGCGCTGAAACTCTGACCGTCAAGACCCTCTACGGAGATAAGGAAGTTTCCTACAAGTCCGCCATGCTGGAGCGCTGCCATGTCTGCAAGGGCAAGGAGCATATGGTCTATGACGAGCTGATTGGCGAGAGCGTGGACACCATCGATGCCGACCGCTTTGCTGAGGTTGCCAAGATCGAGGCTATGAGTCCCGAAGAGAAGTTCGCCTTCTTCCAGAGCGAGCTTTCCAAGTGCATCCGCTGCAACGCTTGCCGCAATGTGTGCCCCGCTTGCTCCTGCCGCAAGTGCGTGTTTGACAGCACCAAGTTCGACTCTGCCCAGAAGGCCAACACCACCTCCTTCGAGGAGAATATGTTCCACATCATCCGTGCCTTCCACGTGGCGGGCCGCTGCACCGACTGCGGCGAATGCAGCCGTGTCTGCCCGCAGGGCATTCCGCTGCACCTGTTCAACCGGAAGTTCATCAAGGATATCAACGAGCTGTACGGCGATTTCCAGGCTGGTGCCGATATCGACACCAAGGGCCCGCTGACCAACTTCCGTCTGGATGATTGCGAGCCCAGTATCGTAACAAAGAGGGGGTAAGGGTATGCTGAAAATCAAAAAGAGTGATCTGGCAGCCCTCTTTGCCAGAATTTCCGAGAATAATGACCTGTACCTGCCTGTTAAGAGCGCAGGTAAGACCAATTTCGCCGCATGGGACGAAACCGCCGAGGTGGATCTGGACACCCTGAAAACTGTCAAATCCCCCAAGGACGCCTTCTTCCCCCAGAGCGAGAACCTGTATTCCTGCAACCGTGAGGACGGCAAGATCACCGTCAACCCCGAAAAGCTGACCGATGCCCCCTTTGTTCTGTTCGGCATCCGTGCCTGTGATGTCCGGGCAATCGAGGTGCTGGACCGGGTGTTCCTCTCCGAGCCTGTGGACAGCTATTACGTTGCCCGTCGGGAGCATGGAATCATCGTGTCCTACGCTTGCCACAATCCCGAAACCTCCTGCTTCTGCAAGGTCTTCGGCATTGATGCCGCCGCCCCTGCCGGCGACGTGGTCACTTGGATGGTGGATGGCGAGCTGTACTGGGATGCAAAAACCGAGAAGGGCGAAGCCCTGACCGCTCAGGTTGCTGACCTGCTGATTGATGCTGATGTAGCGGTCGTAGAAAACGAGCAGGCCGCCATCCGTGCCATCATCGAGAAACTGCCCAACTCCAACCTGTCTTTGGACGGCTGGGGTGCGGAAGCTGCAGATGCCCGCTTCGATAGCCCCATTTGGGAGCAGCTTTACAAGCCCTGTCTGGCCTGCGGTACATGCACCTTCGTGTGCCCCACCTGCCAGTGTTACGACATTAAGGATTACAGCACCGGCAATGGCATCCAGCGTTACCGCTGCTGGGATAGCTGTATGTACAGCGATTTCACCATGATGGCCCACGGCAACAACCGTACCAGCCAGATGCAGCGCTTCCGCCAGCGTTTCCTGCACAAGCTGGCCTATTTCCCCGCCAACAATGATGGGATGTTCTCCTGCGTCGGCTGCGGCCGGTGCGTGGATAAGTGCCCCAGCCATCTGAATATCGTTAAGGTCATCAAGGCCTTCGGAAAGGAGAATGTGTGATGGAACCCATGCACGAATGTAAGCACAATCCCGGCTTTATGCGGGATACCCTGATTCCCATGGTGGGCATCATCACCGACATCCGCACCGAAACCCCCGATGTTAAGACCTTCCGGGTCAATGCACCGGGCGGCGGCAAGCTCTTTGAGCATCTGCCCGGCCAGTGTGCCATGGTTTGCGTCCCCGGTGTGGGTGAGGCCATGTTCTCCATCACTTCTTCTCCCACCAATAAGGAGTATCAGGAGTTCTCCATCAAGCGCTGCGGCGTGCTGACGGAGCATCTGCACTCCATGAATGTGGGCGATGAGATTCTGGTTCGTGGCCCCTACGGCAACAATTTCCCCGTGGAAACCGAGCTGAAGGGCAAGAATCTGCTGTTCATTGCCGGTGGTATTGCACTGGCTCCTCTGCGCAGTGTGATCAACTACTGCTTGGACAACCGGGAAAATTACGGCGATATCGACATCCTCTACGGCTCCCGCTCCGCTGACGATCTGGTTCAGCGCAAGGAGATCGAGGAAGTTTGGTCTAAGATCCCCGGTGTCAATGTACACCTGACCATCGACCGGGAGCAGGAAGGCTGGGACGGCCACGTTGGCTTTGTTCCTTCCTACCTGAAGGAGCTGGCTTTCGATACCAACCGCACCGCCATCCTCTGCGGCCCTCCCATTATGATCAAGTTCTGCTTGCAGGGCCTGAAGGAAATGGGCTTCGCCATGGAGCAGGTGTATACCACCTTGGAGCTGCGCATGAAGTGCGGCATCGGCAAGTGCGGCCGCTGCAACATCGGCACCAAGTATGTCTGCAAGGACGGCCCGGTGTTCCGGTTCGATCAGGTGGACGAACTGCCTAACGAATATTGATCCTTCGGCGGCATAGCCGCCCTTGCCTCCCTCTTTGAGGGAGGTGGCACGGCGTAAGCCGTGACGGAGGAAGTGTGGTTAAGGTGATGCGCCTGACGTAGGACACTCCCCCAGTCGAAAATCAGAGATTTTCGCCAGCCCCCTCAGGGAGGGGGCCAAGAAAAAGGTTGATAACCAAATACGATATGAAAGGACAAAAATCCCATGAGCAATATGGTAAATGTCTATTTTTACGGCAAGAAATACTCCGTTCCCGGCGATCTGACCATCATGACCGCCATGGAGTATGCCGGTTATACTTTGAAGCGTGGCTGCGGCTGCCGCCATGGCTTCTGCGGCGCTTGCGCCACCATCTACCGCATCAAGGGCTGCAATGAGCTGAAGACCTGCCTTGCCTGCCAGACCCAGGTGCAGGAGGGTATGTACGTTGCATCTATTCCCTTCTTCCCCACGGATAAGCGGACTTACGACATCAACGAGATCAAGGCTGACCAGCGTGTGATGATGGAGCTGTATCCTGAGATCTACGCCTGTATCGGCTGCAACGCCTGCACCAAGGCTTGCACCCAGAGCCTGAACGTCATGCAGTACATCGCCTACGCCCAGCGTGGCGAGCTGGAGAAGTGCGCCGAGGAGAGCTTCGACTGTGTTGGCTGCGGCTGCTGCTCCGTCCGCTGCCCCGCCGGCATCAGCCATCCCATGGTTGGTCTGCTGGCTCGCCGGCTCACCGGCAAGTACATCGCTCCCGAGAGCAAGCACCTGACTGAGCGTGTTGAGGAGATCAACTCCGGCGCATATGATGAGCTGATCGAGGCCATTATGGCTAAGCCCATCACTGAGATGCAGGAGCTTTACAACCACCGGGAAATCGAGAAGTAAGGAGGGCGCACCATGTTTACACCTGAAATGCTGGAATCCATTAAGAAAGTGGAGGCCACCCGTGCCGCACGTATGGGCATGGAGCCCCGCCGTATGACCGCTGAGGAAAAGTCCGAGCTGCTGAAGGCCTACCACCCCGACTACCGGGCTGAGGGCTTCAAGGAGATCAAGATCGGCCCCAACAAGGGCCAGAAGGCACCCGTGGAGCTGACCGATCTGCTGCACTCCAACAGCCGTCTGCTGAATGAAGAAATTGACCTGTCTAAGATCGACTACGATGTGGATGTTCTGGTCATTGGCGGTGGCGGTGCAGGCTGCTCCGCTGCCATCGAGGCCCACGAGGCCGGTGCCAACGTCATGGTTGTCACCAAGCTGCGTATTGGCGATGCCAATACCATGATGGCCGAGGGCGGTATTCAGGCCGCCGACAAACCCAACGACAGCCCTGTCCAGCACTATCTGGATGCTTTCGGCGGCGGTCACTTCGCTGCTCGTCCTGAGCTGCTGCGCCGTCTGGTCATGGAGGCTCCCGATGCCATCCAGTGGCTGAACAAGCTGGGCGTTATGTTCGATAAGTACGACGACGGCACCATGGTCACTACCCACGGCGGCGGTACTTCCCGCAAGCGTATGCACGCCTGCAAGGACTACTCCGGTGCAGAAATCATGCGTACTGTCCGTGATGAGGTCATCAACCGCAAGATCCCCGTTGTTGAGTTCACTTCCGCTGTGGAGCTGATCAAGGACGATAAGGGTCAGGTCGCCGGTGCAGTTCTGCTGAACATGGAAACCGGTGATTATCTGGTTGCCCGTGCCAAGACCGTCATCATCGCCACCGGCGGTGCGGGCCGTCTGCACTATCAGAATTTCCCCACCTCCAACCACTACGGTGCTACGGCTGACGGTTTGATTCTGGGCTACCGGGCCGGTGCTCCTCTGCTGTATCAGGATACCATCCAGTACCATCCCACCGGCGTTGCTTACCCCAGCCAGATCTTCGGTGCACTGGTCACTGAGAAGGTTCGTTCCCTGGGCGCTATGCTGGTTAACAAAGATGGTGAGGCTTATGCCCATCCTCTGGAAACAAGAGACGTTTCAGCATCTGCCATCATTCGTGAATGTGCCAACGGCAAGGGCGTGGATACCCCTCTGGGCAGCGGCGTCTGGCTGGATACGCCCATGATCGAACTGATCGGCGGCGAAGGCACCATCGAAAAGAGAATTCCTGCAATGTTCCGTATGTACTTAAACTACGGCATTGATATGAGAAAACTCCCGATTCTGGTATACCCCACCTTGCACTATCAAAACGGCGGTCTGGAGATCGGCGGCGAAGGCTATACCAAGGCCATCCCCAACCTGCTGGTTGCCGGTGAGGCTGTCGGCGGTATCCACGGACGCAATCGTCTGATGGGCAACTCCCTGCTGGATATCATCGTCTTTGGCCGTAACGCCGGTAAGGCTGCCGCTCGCCGTGCTGCCGAAACCGAGCTGGGTGCCATGAATTTGGATCACATCAAGGCTTACGCTGAGGAACTGGCTGCTGCCGATTGCGCCGAGGAAGGCGTTTCCCCGCTGCTGCTGCCCAACTACGCAAGACACGAAAGATAATTAAAAATACCTTGCCTCCCTCTTTGAGGGAGGTGGCACGGCGCAAGCCGTGACGGAGGGAGTGTCGTAAAACAGATAGGACACTCCCCCAGTCAAAAATCAAAGATTTTTGCCAGCCCCCTCAGAGAGGGGGCCGAGGAATATACCTTTCATATGGAGGAATTCCCCATGAGAGAAATTTCCGTCAATCTGATCACCGACGTGGTGGAGCGGCTTTGTATCGAAGCCAATACCCACCTGCCCGGTGATGTGAAGTGCGCCATCGAGACCTGCCGTGCCTGCGAAGACGGCGGCATCGCCCAGGGCGTGCTGGATAAGATCATCGAAAACTATAACATTGCTGACAGCGAGAATGTGCCCATCTGCCAGGACACCGGCATGGCCTGCGTGTTTCTGGAGATCGGTCAGGATGTCCACCTGGTGGACGGCGATCTGCGTGAAGCGGTGGATGAAGGCGTGCGCCGTG
Organism: Faecousia sp.; assembly: GCA_045123795.1. GTDB lineage: Bacteria > Bacillota > Clostridia > Oscillospirales > Oscillospiraceae > Faecousia. The sequence continues at coordinate 10,724 of JBGVKN010000027.1, forward strand.
GCTATACTAATGGCTACCTGCGCAAGAGCGTGGTGGCTGACCCGGTTCGCCGTGGCAACACCGGCGACAATACCCCCGCCATGCTGTACACCGAGATCGTCCCCGGTGAGAATGTGAAGATTACCGTAGGCCCCAAGGGCTTCGGCAGTGAGAATATGAGCGCCATTCGGATGTTCAAGCCCTCTGCCGGTCTGCAGGGCATCAAGGACTTCATCCTCGAAACCGTGGAAGCGGCCGGCCCCAACCCCTGTCCTCCCATGGTGGTGGGCGTGGGCATCGGCGGCACCTTCGATAAGGCCGCATTGCTTGCCAAAAAGGCCATCATGCGACCTCTGGATGTGCGCAATCCTGACCCCTACTACGCCGAGCTGGAGCAGGAAATGCTGGAAAGGGTCAATGCTCTTGGCATCGGCCCTCAGGGCTTCGGCGGTAAGACCACTGCCATCGGCCTGAACATCGAAACGCTGCCCACTCACATTGCAGGTATGCCTTGCGCCATCAACATCAACTGCCATGTGACCCGGCATAAGGCGGAGGTGCTGTAACATGGAAAAGCATATTACGCTCCCTCTGACTGAGGAACTGGCAAAAAGCCTGAAGGCCGGCGATACCGTCTACCTCACCGGTACCATCTACACCTCCCGTGACGCAGGCCACAAGCGGATGTGTGAGGCGCTGGCTAGAGGAGAGGAGCTGCCCTTTGACCCCAAGGATGCCACCATCTATTATGTTGGCCCCACTCCGGCAAAGCCCGGTCAGATCATCGGCTCTGCGGGCCCCACCACCTCTGGCCGTATGGATGCCTACGCCCCCACCATGATGAGCGTGGGTGCCCGTGGCATGATCGGCAAGGGCGCAAGACTGCCCGAGGTGATCGAGGCCATGAAGAAGTACTCCGGTGTCTATTTTGGTGCCATCGGCGGTGCAGGTGCACTGCTGGCAAAATGCATCAAGTCCGCCGAGTTGATCGCCTATGAGGATCTGGGCGCGGAGGCTCTGCGTAAGCTGTATGTGGAAGATATGCCCCTGTTCGTCATCATCGACAGCGAGGGTAATAACCTCTACGAAATGGGCCGTGCCGAGTATCTGGCACAGAAGTAAACAAAAAAAGCACCGCTCGTTCGAGCGGTGCTTTTTGCACGACACGGGTCTATAAGCCGGGTTCTGTCTTGACAGCCATCTATCTAGCCTTGCGATTGCTCGCAAGATCAAGCCGCCTCCTCGGAACGGTCGGGCAGACCTTGTGTTCCTCCACGGCGTTGCTCCGGGATAGAGTTTACATCGTAGAACCCATGTTACCATGGGCCGGGTGGGCTCTTACCCCACCTTTTCACCCTTACCTTTCGGCGGTATATCTCTGTTGCACTTGTCCTGAGGTCACCCTCGGCGGGCGTTACCCGTTATCCTTGCCCTGTGGAGCCCGGACTTTCCTCATCTGGAACCTTTCGGTATCCATCCGCGGCTGTCCGACCTGGTCGCGGAAATATTGTAACCCAAACCGCACCGATTGTCAAATCCCCTTGCAAATTCTTTTGAGAAAGGATATACTATAAAGCAGATACAAGATATAAGATATGAGATATAAGATATTTTGTGATATCGATTGATAGAAAAGAGGGGCTTTTATATGACCTTTACAGAGTATTTTACCTCCATCAAAGATAAAAAAATTGCTGTGCTTGGCTTGGGTGTCAGCAACCGTCCGCTGGTGCGTCTGCTGCTGGAATTCGGCTGCAATGTGACCGGCTGTGACCGCACGGAGCGGGACAAGCTGGATGTGGAAGTGCTGGAGCTTGAAAAAGCAGGCTGCAAGCTGAGCCTTGGCGACGGCTATCTGGATGGATTGGATGCAGACCTTGTGTTCCGCACCCCCGGCATGCATCCGGGCAACCCGGCACTGGAAGCCCTCCGCCAAAAGGGAGCCAAGATCACCAGCGAGATGGAGGTTTTCTTCGAGGTTTGCCCCTGCCATACAATCGCCGTTACCGGCTCCGATGGCAAGACAACGACCACCACCCTGATCTCCGAAATGCTGAAAGCCGCCGGATATACCGTCTGGCTGGGCGGTAACATCGGAACGCCTCTGCTGCCCCTGTGCCGCCAGATGAAGTGTGATGATTACGCCGTGGTGGAGCTCAGCTCCTTCCAGCTCATGGATATGGAGCGCAGTCCCCAGCGGGCAGTGGTAACCAATCTGGCCCCCAACCATCTGGATGTTCACAAGGACATGGACGAGTATGTGGAGGCGAAAAGGAACATCTTCAAATTCCAGTCCGGTACCGATCTGCTGGTGCTCAACGCCGACAATGCCATCACAGATGGCTTCACGGGGAACGGCGTGACCCGGAAATTCTCCCGGCAGGGTAGCGGTGATGCCACTGTGCAAAACGGCATCATCTGCCGTAACGGAGTGGAAGTGCTGAACACTGCGGACATTTTAATTCCCGGTGTCCACAATATAGAGAATTACATGGCTGCCATGCTGGCGGTGGAAGGCCTGGTGGAGGATGAAACCATTCGCACCGTGGCAAAAACCTTCGGCGGCGTGGAGCACCGCATCGAGCTGGTTCGCATCAAGGATGGCGTGCGGTTCTACAACGACTCTATTGCATCCAGCCCCAGCCGTACCATCGCCGGCCTGCGCAGCTTCCCGGAAAAGGTGATCCTGATTGCCGGCGGCTACGATAAGCACATTCCTTACGATGTGATGGGCCCGGAGGTCTGCGCCCATGTGAAAAAGCTGTTCCTCGGCGGTGCCACCGGCCCTCAGATCCGGGCGGCGGTGGAAAATGCCCCGGAATATACCCCCGGCAACCCGGAGATCGTGGACTGCGAAAACTTTGAGGCTGCTGTCCGTGCTGCCGCCGCTGCGGCAGAAAGCGGAGATGTGGTGCTCATGAGCCCCGCCAGTGCGGCCTTTGACCAGTTCAAAAACTTCATGGTTCGTGGAGATTTCTACAAAAAACTAGTGATGGAGCTGTAAGATATGAAGATCACGAGTATTACAAAAGCGGCCCGAAAAGTCCTGCCCTTGGGTTACTGCGGTGCGGTGATCGTGGCGGCGGGCAGCGCCTCCCGGATGGGCGGTATCGACAAAGTCATGGCGGAGCTGGAGGGCGAGCCTATGATCTGCCGCACGGTGCGGGCTTTCCAGAATTGTGATGCCATCAAGGAAATTGTCATCGTCACCCGGCAGGATCTGATCGTGCCGATCAGCAATCTGTGCCGTGACTATTCCAAGGTCAAGGCGGTGGTCACCGGCGGCAGCAGCCGGCAGGAATCCGTCGCCATGGGTCTAAATGCCCTGTCCGACAAGGTCAAGCTGGCGGCCATTCAGGACGGTGCCCGTCCGCTGGTTACTTGGGAGCTGATCGACCGGGTAGTCCGGGCGGCGCACACTTACGGTGCGGCAGCCCCTGCGATCCCCGTCAAGGATACCATCAAGGTGGTGGAGGGCGGCATCGTCAAGGAAACCCCGGATCGCAGCCGCTTGCAGGCTGTCCAGACCCCTCAGGTTTTCGATTTTGATCTGCTTCGGGGGGCTTTGAAGCAGGCGAAGTTGGATGAGGCCGAGGTCACCGACGATTGCTCCGCTGTGGAACGGCTGGGCATGACCGTTAAGATCGTGGAGGGGGACGAGCGTAACATCAAGGTCACCACCCCTATGGATTTGAAGGTCGCAAAAATGCTGCTGGAGGAACAAAAATGAGAATTGGTCATGGATATGATGTACATCGTCTGGTAGAGGGTCGGGATCTGATCCTCGGCGGCGTGAAAATTCCCTATAGTTTGGGACTGCTTGGCCATTCCGATGCGGACGTTTTGCTTCACGCCGTGTCCGATGCCCTGCTGGGCGCAGCAGGCTTGGGCGATATCGGTAAGCACTTCCCGGACACCGATCCTGCGTATAAGGGAGCAGATTCTCTGAAACTGCTGGAAATCGTGGGCGAAAAAGTTGCGGAAAAAGGTTATCGGGTTAGCAATGTGGACGTAACCATGATCGCCCAAGCGCCCAAGCTGCGACCCCATATCGAAGCCATGGAGCGCAATATCGCCGGGGCGCTGAACATCGATGCCGACCGGGTCAATGTGAAAGCCACTACCGAAGAGCGTCTGGGTTTCACAGGCGAAGGACTGGGCATGGCCTGCCATGCGGTTTGTTTGTTGGAGGAATGATTTCTAGGGTAGTCCGTTTAGTTCGGTCATAAGCTGCATACCAACAAGAATGCCGTGGGAAAAGGCGGCACGTTCATATTCGGCGCATAGATCGGAAATGACCCAAAACAGTGTATCAGTTTGGTTGGATGGTAATTTACGCAGAATTGCCTCAACTTCTTTGAAATAAGCGCGGGTTGCGTTGTTGTCGATGGGGTTGCTATCGGTGTAGATGTAATGAATCATCTCTAGCAGAGATTTGAAATCTCCGGTGTGTTGGCGTATTGAATGATCTTCCAGATAAGCCAAAACCTGAGCGCTGCTTAACGCCATGGTTATCACTCCTTTCCGCTGTATCATAGCACACATAATTAGCTGTGTGTAAAAAATGACGAAGCCTTGACGCATATAGAATTTACGGAGCTGCCGGTATATCCGGCAGCTCCATTGGTGTTTCGGAAAGATAAATTGTTGTTTGCGTTAACAAACGCCCCGGCAGCGAAGCTACCCTTGCCTCCCTCTCTGAGGGAGGTGGCACGCCGAACGGCGTGCCGGAGGGAGTGTCGTCATGTCGATGCGACTAACGCAGGACACTCCCCCAGTCGAAAATCAGAGATTTTCGCCAGCCCCCTCAGAGAGGGGGCCGAGGGTGTTGTGCTATCTCCTACTGCTGTAAACAACAATTCATCTCTCCCTCTCTCGCCAACAACTGAACAATTTCGACCTCTCGGGCATAATTTGGCTCGGGAGGGTTTTTTATGAGAGCTTATTATATCACCTTCCGCTCCGTGACGCTGGCTCAGCGGGGGGAGCGGGTACTGCGCCGGGGTGGGCTGGACTGCAATTTGCAGCGCACACCCCGGTGGATGGAGGAACGGGGGTGCGGATACTGTCTGCGCCTGCGGCTCCGGGATGTCAATCAGGCAGTGGAGCTGCTGCGCCGGGACAATGCGACCTTCAGCCGAGTTTATGGGTACAAAGATGACGGCAGCGTGGAGGAGCTGGCCTTATGATCTATCTGGATAACGGTGCCACCTCCTTTTACAAGCCCCCTCAGGTGCGGCAGGCCGTCCTGAATGCCATGACCCGCTGTGCCAATCCGGGGCGGGGCGGGTATCCGGCAGCTATGGCGGCGGCAGAGCAGGTTTACCTCTGTCGGGAAACGGCGGCTGCATTGTTCAGCTGCCAACCGGAGCAGGTGGCGCTGACGTACAACTGCACCCATGGGCTGAATATTGCCATCCGAACGCTGGTCAAACCCGGAGATCCGGTGGTGATTTCCGGGTTTGAACACAATGCCGCAACCCGGACGCTTCATGCTTTGGGAGCAAGAACTCTGATTGCCGGGCGGCGGTTATTCGATTGGACCGATACGCTGGAGCAATTTGAAAAAGCCTTGCAGACAAAGCCCAGTGCGGCGGTGTTCACCCATGTATCCAATGTGTTCGGCTATATCCTGCCGGTGCAGGAAATAGGGGCGCTGTGCAGGAAATATGGCGTGCCGTTCATTTTGGATGCAGCCCAGTCTGCTGGGAGCATGGAAGTGGATCTAAGCAAACTGGGTGCGGATTTTATCGCTATGCCGGGGCACAAGGGGCTTCTTGGCCCACAGGGGACAGGATTACTGCTGTGCGCAAGAAAACCGGAGCCGTTGCTCTGTGGCGGCACCGGCAGTGAGTCCATGCGGCAGGATATGCCCGATGATCTGCCGGAGCGGATTGAGGCGGGAACGGTCAACGTGCCGGGGATCGCAGGGCTGGCGGCGGGAATGAACTATCTTCGCCGGGTGGGGGTGGGGAGCATCGGCCGCCGGGAGCAGGCGCAGGCCAAGCTGACAGCGGAGGGGCTGAAACGGCTGGGCTTGCAGGTGTTTTCCGGCCCTCATCAGAGTGGAACAGTCAGCTTTGTGCCTCAAATGGACTGCGAGGATGCGGCGGCAAAGCTGGCCCGGATGGGTATTGCGGTTCGTGCCGGACTCCATTGTGCGCCGTTGGCCCATGAAAGTGCCGGAACGCTCAGCACCGGCACTGTCCGAATCAGCTTTGGACACGACGCTTCACCCCGGCAGACGCGGCAATTTTTGCAGGCAGTGGCGGCTCTTATTTGAGCCGTCACAAAATATTTTCAGTTTTTCTATTGCTATCAGAGTCCAAATCCGCTATAATAGTACAGATAATAGGGTGCGTGTACGGATTTTCCGAACAACGCCCTCCCAGCGATGCCGAAGAAGGGGCGTGCGGACTGAAAATGAGCTATATTGAGAATTTTTTCACACAACTGACCCGTATGCAGTGGTCGGATTATTTGGATATTATCGTCGTGGCGTATTTGATCTATCGTTTCCTGCCCATGATCCGTTCCAGCGGAGCAATGCGGGTGGCCAAGACCATTGGCGTCCTGCTGGTATTAACATGGCTGACGGATGTATGGAACTTACACACGCTGAACTTCCTGCTCAATCAGGTGATGGCGGTCGGCTTGATTGCCGTGGTGGTGCTGTTCCAGCCGGAGCTGCGCCGTATGCTGGATCACATTGGCAGCGTCAAGCTCAAGAGTTTCCTTGGCGTGGAAAAGCCGGTGCAGGAAATGGTTCCCATCATCAGCCAGACCGTCATGGCTTGCGAGGTTATGAGCCGGGAGCGGGTGGGTGCCTTGATTGTGTTTGCCCGGGATAATCCGCTGGATGAGTACATCAAAACCGGTACGCCTGTGGATGCGCAGGTGTCTGAGCAGCTGATGCGTAATATTTTCTTCCCCAAAGCCGCTTTGCACGACGGTGCTATGATCATCCGGGACGGACGGATCGCAGCAGCCGGCTGCGTTCTGCCTTTGTCCGACAGCCATCGGCTCAGTGCGGATCTGGGTACCCGGCACCGGGCTGGCGTGGGTATGAGCGAAGCGTCTGATGCGGTAGTGGTCATCGTTTCTGAAGAAACGGGCACCATTTCCGTTGCGGTGGGCGGTATGCTCAAGCGGCATCTGGCTCCCCAGACTTTGGAGCGTTTGCTGCGCAGCGAGCTGTGCAAGGAAACTGTGGATAATCAGGACAATCTCGTGCTGAAGCTGCGCCAGAAGCTCCAGAAGAAGGAGAAGGGAGGCAGCGGTAATGAAAAGTAAAGTTTTGACCGGGCTTTTGTCCGTTGCCATCGCCTTTGGCCTGTGGCTGTATGTGATCACAGTGGAGCGGACGCAAATTGAGCAAACCTTTTACAATGTTCCCGTGGTTTTCGACGGCGAAAGCGTGCTGGAGGATCGGGGATTGATGATCACCTCCAATACGGAACGGACGGTGACCCTGAAGCTTAGCGGCAACCGTTCGGATCTGAATAAACTGAAAAGCTCCGATATTACGGTGCTGGTAGATCTGACCCGCATTTACGAGGCGGGGGATAAGACCCTTTCATATGACATTTCCTTCCCCGGAGATGTGCAGAACAGCGCCATCGAGGTGGTTAGCCGTCAGCCGGATAGCATTAAGCTGACTGTGGCGCAGTGGGCCACCAAGGAGATCCCGGTGCGGATCGAAGCGGTCGGCACACCGGCGCAGGGTTTCAAGGTCGATGAAGTCAATATTTCCGCCAGCCCCAAGGGTGTGGATATTTCCGGCCCCAAGGAGCTGATCGATCAGATCGCCATGGGTAAGATCACCGTGGATATGAGCGGTGCGAAGGAATCCTATGAGCAGCGTCAAAAGCTGACCCTGTGCGATGCAAACGGCAACCCCATCGACACGGATTTGAGCAAGGTATTCGTGGGCGACCACATGATTTTGGTCAAAGTCCCGGTGCTGATGGAAAAGCAGATCAGCCTGCATTTGCCCATCATTCCCGGCGGCGGTCTGACGGAAAATGATGTGACGCTGAGCATGAGCTTTGACAAGATCACCGTCACCGGCAGCCCTGCGGTGGTGTCTAAGATGGCGGATTTCATCGAGCTGGAGCCCATTGATCTGAGCCGTGTCACGGAAGGCTTTGAAAATAAGGAATACACCTTTACACTGCCGGACGGTGTCAAGAGCCGGGAGGGTACAACGGTGGAGGTTTCCTTGAAGTTGCCACAGCGTGATTTTAGAATCATCAGTGTACCCAAATCGCAGTTTGAAGCGGTGGGGTTGAATTCCCAATATGAGCCGACCTATGTTGCGCCTACGCTTTTGGTAACATTACAAGGTAAGAGCGCAACATTAAGCCGGATTGAACCGACGGATATCCGTGTGATTGTCGATCTGACCGGCGCTACCAAATCTGGCTTCTATTCGGTACAAATCGTGGTGGACAATGCCCAAAGTGTCGGCGCCATTGAAGATCCGGATAAGCCGTACGAGATTTTTGTGGAGCTGACCCGTGTGAGTCAGGAGGGCTAATGGAACAGCTGGTTCGTGTACGGCAGAGTTACGATAACGGCACGGCACAGGTGCTTCTGGTTCGAGAAAGTGCTTGCTCCGGCGATTGTCACAAATGCTCCGGCTGCGGTGCGGCGAAGGAGACGCTGCTGGTTCTGGCGGAAAACCCCATCGGTGCTAAGCCTGGCGAGCTGGTGCGCCTTCGTTCGGAAACCGCTCCTGTGATGAAGGCGGCGCTGGTGCTGTACATATTGCCGCTGGTGCTGTTTTTCGGTGGGTACTTTCTTGGTGCGGCTCTGTGGGGGCTAGGCGCATTGGTTGGATGTATAGCCTTTGCCGCCGGGATCGGACTGGCTGTGGCATACGACCGGCTGGTCGCCGGAAAAAAGAAACCTGTTTATACAATTTTCGGCTATGCAGATGATAAAACGATCTGAAGCCTTGGAGAAAAGGGGATAATGAAGTTGATTAAAAGCATGACCGGCTATGGCCGTGCCGTGGAAACGGTGAACGGCCGTGAGTTTACGGTGGAGCTCCGCTCCGTCAATAACCGCTATCTGGACTGCAGCGTCAAGCTGCCTCGTAGCCTGACCTTTGCGGAGGAAGCGGTAAAGCAGGCTGTTAAGGCCAGCATCTCCCGGGGTAAGGTGGATGTGTTCATTTCCGTCCGGTCTGAGGGCGGTGAAGAGGTTCAGGTTAGCCTGAATAAAGCGGTGCTGGAAGGCTATCTTGCCGCTATGCGCCAGATGGTCACGGATTACGGTGTGGCGGATGACATCAGTGTGTCCACCGTTTCCCGCCTGCCGGAGGTATTCTCGGTTGAGCGGCCTGAGGTGGACGAGGATCAGCTGAAAACCGACCTGCTCAGCGTTGTGACTAAGGCGCTGGAGGGCTACGATGCCATGAGAACCGCCGAGGGTAAGGCACTGGAAAACGACCTTCGCAGCCGTGGCCAGACGATTTTGGAGCTGGTGGCGCAGGTGGAGCAGGGCAATGCCCAGACCGTGGTGGATTACCGGGCTCGTCTGGAAGCCAAGCTGCAGGAGGTTCTGGCTAATACATCTATTGATGAAAGCCGTATTTTGACCGAGGCAGCAATCTTCGCCGATAAGGTCGCAGTGGACGAGGAAACGGTGCGTCTGCGTAGCCATTTGCAGCAGATGAACACCATGCTCTCCGGCGGCGGTGCCGTGGGCCGGAAACTGGATTTCCTGTTGCAGGAAATGAACCGGGAAACCAATACCATCGGCTCCAAGTGTACCGATGTGAGGCTGGCTCGTGTTGTTGTGGATATCAAGGCTGAGCTGGAGAAGATCCGGGAGCAGACCCAGAATATCGAGTAAAAGAGGCAGCTATGAAACTGATCAATATCGGCTTTGGCAGTATGGTTGCGGCAAACCGTGTGCTTGCCATTGTAGATCCCGATTCTGCACCCATCAAGCGTGTGGTGCAGGAGGCCCGGGAACGGGGAATGCTGATCGATGCGTCCTATGGAAGAAAAACCAAAGCTGTCGTTTTGATGGATACAGACCACGTGATCCTGTCCGCCATGACTCCGGAAACCCTTGCGGCCCGCTGGGAGGACAGACAGGAACCAGTTGAGGAGGACCAATGAGCGCAGGAAAACTCTTTGTGATATCCGGTGCATCCGGTGTTGGCAAGGGGACGGTGCTGGCCGGCGTGATGGAGAAAAGAAAGGATCTGAAATTCTCCGTTTCCGCAACCACACGCCCCCCAAGACCCGGCGAGGTGCACGGAGTTCATTACTATTTCGTCTCCGAGGACGAATTTGAGGACATGATCGTCCGGGATGAATTTGTGGAATACGACTGCCATGCCAAGGCAAACTATGGCACGCCCCGGGCTCAGCTTGAGGAGAAGCTGGTGGATGGCCATGTGATTTTGGATATCGAGCCTGTGGGAGCGAAGAATGTCCATGAAAAATGTCCCGATGCCACGCTGATCTTCATTATGCCTCCGTCCATGGAGGAACTGGAGCGCCGGCTTCGTGGCCGAGGTGATACCTCGGAGGAGCAGATCGCTCTGCGTCTGGAGCGAGCCAAATGGGAAATGGATCAGCGCAGTTGGTATGACTACGTGGTAGTCAATGACCGGCTGGATGATTGTATCAATGAGATTATTAACATTATTGCCAAAGAGGCAGACTAAAATATTTGGAGGAATTTGAATTATGCTGTACCCCCCTGTTGCGGATCTTTTGAAGAATGTGGAAAGCCGTTATCTGCTGGTCAACGTGGTTGCCCAGAGAGCACGTCAGATCGCCGCTGAGGCCGAGGCTTTCAAGGAGGAACTGCCTGAAAAGCCTGTTACCCTGGCCATTCAGGAAGTTGCTGACGGCAAGCTGAGTGCCGGATTGAAGGAAGAATATCAGAACTAAAATATCGAGAGGAGTGGGGCTGAATGATAGCAAAAATCGCGGTATCTGCCGCAACATTTGCCATCGATAAGCCCTATTCCTATTGGGTGCCGGAAGACATGGAGCTGTGTCCGGGTATCCGGGTTTCGGTGCCTTTTGGCCGGGGCAACAAGCGCTGCGAGGGCGTGGTGCTGTCGGTGGAGCCGGGAAGTCCCGAGGGGCTCAAGGCCATTGAACGCTGTCTGGATGCCCAGCCGCTGCTGAATATGACCATGCTGCGGCTGGCGGCGTTTATGCGGGATCGGTATTTTTGCACCCTTTACGATGCCATCCGAGCCATGCTGCCCGGCGGCCTGTGGTTCAGTGTTAACGACACCTATGAGCTGACCGAGGATCGGTCTTGGCAGGAAAAGACCATCCGGCAGGCGGACGCAATGAAGCTCCTTAATCATCTGACTGACCTTGGTGGTCGGACAGATGGGGAGGCGCTGCGTCAGGCCGTGCCGGAGGAGGAAGCCTTTGCCACTGCGATTCAGTATCTTTTGAAGAAAAAGTGGATCAGATGCGACACGGATTTCCAACGCCGCACCGGTGATAAGATGGAGCAGGTGGCATCCTTGGCATCCTCTGCGGAGGAGGCGATGGAATACGCCTCCCATCGGCCTAAATCTGCCGCCATGCAAAAGGCGGTGCTGGAGCTGCTGTGTAGCGTGGGCAGTGTGTCCGTCAAGGAACTGTGCTACTTCACAGGGGCCAAGCCTGCCACCGTCAAACGGCTACGGGATTTGGGTTATGTAAACCTAGAAGACCGGGAGGTCTTGCGCTGTCGGGAAATCCGGCCTGCGCAAATATCCACGGAGTTGGTGCTCAATGAGGAGCAAAATGCAGCCTACCAAGGGCTCAGTGCCCAGATGGATGCCGATGCCCCCGGTGTTGCGTTGCTGTACGGCGTTACCGGCTCAGGAAAAACTTCCGTTTATTTGAAATTGATCCGCCGATGCTTAGAGCGGGGAAAGGGTGCCATGCTTTTGGTGCCGGAAATTGCCCTGACTCCCCAGCTTTTGGGAGTGCTGGTGGCTCATTTTGGCCAGCAGGTGGCAGTGCTGCACAGCAGTCTTTCTCCCACGGAGCGGTATGACCAGTGGAAACGGGTCCGTGCCGGGGATGCAAAGGTGGTTGTGGGCACTCGTTCGGCGGTGTTCGCTCCTTGCCCTGATCTGGGACTGATGATTCTGGATGAGGAGCAGGAACATTCCTATAAATCAGAAAACAGCCCTCGTTATTGCGCCCGGGAAGTGGCTATGTGGCGGGGGGTGAAGGAGCGGGCGCTGGTGCTCCTCGGCTCAGCGACTCCCTCCATTGAAACCATGTACCACGCCAAGCAGGGCCATTATCGCCTGTATACCCTGCGCCAGCGGTACAATGGACGGCCCTTGCCCCATGTTCGCATGGTGGATATGCGGCAGGAGGTGAAGGACGGCAACGATCTGTCCTTCAGCTATGAATTGCAGGATGCCATCCGGGATACGGCCCAGCGGGGGAAACAGACCATTCTGTTCCTGAACCGCCGTGGCAACAGTCGTGCGCTGGTGTGCGTAGACTGCCGGGAAGCCCCTGAATGTCCCCGATGCAGCGCAAGGCTCACTTACCACAGCGCCAATGAGCGGCTCATGTGTCACTACTGCGGTTTTTCACAGCCGGTTCCCAAGCGTTGCCCCAACTGCGATGGCCCTTTGAAGCAAGTTGGCGTTGGAACCCAAAAAGCCCAGCAGGAGCTGAATATGCTGTTTCCGGAGCTGGAGATCGCTCGAATGGACGCAGACACCGTCAGCGCCGTGAATACTCACGAAAAAATTCTGGAGCATTTCAAAAATGATAAAGTGCCGGTGCTCATCGGCACGCAGATGGTGGCAAAGGGCTTGAATATGCCCGACGTAACGCTGGTGGGCGTGCTGGACGGCGATCTGAGCCTGTATTCCGGTTCCTACCGTGCGGCAGAAACCACCTTTAATATGCTGACGCAGGTGGTAGGCCGTGCAGGTCGGGGTGAAGATGCCGGTACTGCCATGATCCAGACTCTTGTGCCGGAGCACCAGGTTTTGAACCTGGCGGCACGGCAGGATTACGACGGATTTTACGATCTGGAGATCAGCCTGCGGCAGATGCAGAATTTGCCGCCCTTCGGTGATCTGGTCACCGTTACATTTACCGGTCAGGAGGAAACGGCAGTCCTACGTGGTGCCGCCAAATTCCGTGACAGCTTGATCCTTTGCCTAAAGGACAAGACTTACAGCCAAGAACATTGCACCGTTCTGGGGCCGGCCCCTTGTACGGTGCCGAAGATCAACTACAATTTCCGCTATCAGCTCACTATGCGTGGGCGGTTGACCAAACCTTTGCGTGGACTGATTGCCCATCTGTTGCGGCAATTTGCCAAGGATGGAGCCAACCGGGGCGTCAGTGCCTTTGCGGATGTAAATGGATATGATTAGAGAGGTAAAACCATGGGTATTCGGAAAATTTTAACGGATAAAGACCCGGCGCTGCATAAAGTGTGCAAGCCGGTGGAAAATTTTGATCGGAAGCTGCATAAGCTGCTGGATGATATGGCGGATACGCTGGAGGAAGCCAATGGCGTGGGCCTTGCGGCACCGCAGGTTGGTATCCTGCGCCGGGTGGTCATTGTGGATACCGGGGAGGAAATTCTGGAGCTGGTGAACCCTACGCTGGTGGAAACCTCCGGCGAGCAGGTTGGGCCTGAGGGCTGCCTGAGCGTTCCCGGTAAGTACGGTCTGGTGAAGCGTCCGTATTTCGCCAAGGTTCGGGCGCAGGATCGCTTCGGCGAGTGGTACGAGGCGGAAGCCGAGGAGCTGATTGCCCGTTGCTTCTGCCATGAGCTGGATCATCTGGATGGAATCGTCTACACCCAGGTTATGGACCGCTTCCTCACCGATGAGGAGCTGGAGGCAGACGAATAAATCTTTCCCGAACGGAGGAACGTTCATGCGTGTTGTATTTATGGGTACGCCGGATATTGCGGCTACCTGCCTGAAAAAGATCTTGGATGACGGCTTTGATGTGGTGGGTGTTTATACGCAGCCTGACCGCCCCAAGGGTCGGGGTATGAAGCTGGTGGCATCCCCGGTAAAGGAATTGGCCCTTGCTAATAACATCCCTGTGTTCCAGCCGGAGAATTTCAAATCCGAGGAAACTGTGGAGCAGCTGCGGGATTTGAAGCCGGATGTCTGCGCCGTGGTGGCCTACGGCCGCATCCTGCCCCAAGCGGTGCTGGATGTGCCGACCAAGGGCTGCGTCAATATTCATGCCAGCCTGCTGCCCCAGTATCGGGGCTCTGCTCCTTATCAGTGGGCGGTGCTGGATGGGTTGAAAGAAACCGGTGTGACCGCCCAGTATATGGCGCTGAAAATGGATGCCGGTGATGTGATCGACGTTGCTAAGACCCCCATCGGCCCTAACGAAACCGCTGGTGAACTGCTGGATCGTCTGGCGGTGCTGGGTGCCGATTTGCTGAGCAGCGTGCTGAGCCGCTTTGATGCCGGCGAAGTGACGGCAACGGCGCAGGATGAAGCGGCGGTGACTTACGCTCCCATGCTGGATAAATCCATGTGCCCCATCGACTGGACAAAAACTGCCCAGCAAGTCCACGACCATGTGCGTGGCTTGCATCCGTGGCCTGTTGCCACTGCTGAGCTAGGCGGCAAATGGTTCAAGATCCATTCCACGGTCATCGTGGAGGGCGCTGGCACTCCCGGTGAAATTCTGGGGCTGACCAAAACCGGCCTGCGGATCGCCTGCGGCGAGGGTGCGGTAGAAATTCGGATGTTACAAGCTGAGGGCGGCAAACGCATGGCAGCCCCAGACTACTTTAGGGGTCATCCTCTGGAGGGATAAACTATGAACGCAAGAGAAACCGCATTGGATGTGCTGATTGCCTGTCGGAAACGGGCGGCATGGTCCAATGGCGTTTTGAAGGATTATATTGAACGGGATCGGTTGGATCGCCGGGATGCGGCGCTGGCGACCCGGCTGTGCTATGGCATTTTGCAGCACCGGGGAATGCTGGATTTCTTTTTGAAGCAGCTTCTGACCGGGAATATCAAGGATCTGCATCCACTGGTGCGGGATATCCTGCACATGGGTCTGTATCAGATTTATGAGCTGGATAAGGTGCCCGATTCCGCTGCGGTCAATGAATCCGTGGCGCTGGCGAAAAAATACTGCCGCTGGCAGCGCAGCGCACCGGGACTTGTGAATGCGGTGCTGCGCAATGCGGTGCGCACCAAGGGTGAGCTGAAGCAGCCCACTGCCTTGGAGGATCGGTACAGCCACCCCAAAGAGCTGATTGCTCTTCTGGAAAGCTACGTGGGTAAGGAAAAAATTGAACCCATGCTGGCAGCCAATAACGATACCCCCCAGACTGTGGTGCAGGTGAACACTTTGCGCACCTCCACCGACTCTCTTGTGGAGGAGCTGGCCCGGGAGGGTGTGGTGGCGCTTCCCCATCCGTGGATGCCGGACTGTCTGGTGTTGTCCAATACCGGCAATCTGGAAAAGCTCCGGGCCTTTAAGGACGGACTGTTCTACGTGCAGGACGCCGCCTCCCGTCTGGCAGTGATGTGCGCCGGAATTCCCAAAAGTGACCGTACTCGTGTGCTGGACTGCTGCGCTGCCCCCGGTGGCAAGACCTTTGTCGCCGCCATCACCATGGGTGGCATCGGCAAGATCCGCTCGGCGGATATCCACCGCCATAAAACCACCCTCATCCAGCATGGCGCAGACCGTCTGGGGCTGCACAATGTGCTGGTTCGAGAGCAGGATGCCACGGAAAACCATCCCACATGGTATCAGAAAATGGATGTGGTGCTGGCAGATGTGCCCTGCTCCGGCTACGGCATCATTCGTAAGAAGCCGGATATCCGCTATAAAGATCCCAAGGACATGGAGCGCCTGCCGGAGCTGCAATTGAAGATCCTGTGCAAGCAGGCGGAGTATGTCAAACCCGGCGGCGTGGTGCTGTATTCTACCTGCACACTGGTGCGCCGGGAAAATGAGGGCGTGGTGGAGGCGTTCCTGCGCCATCATCCCGATTTTGAACTGGAGCCCTTGCCCCTGCCTGCCAACTTCCCGGAGAATAAGACCGGCATGCTGGCACTGGTGCCCGGGCAGTACGACACAGACGGTTTCTTTATCGCAAAGCTGCGGAGGAAGGCATGAATTTAAAATCTCAGACCATTGCGGAGATGGGGACGTTGTTTAAGGATATGGGGGAGCCTGCCTTTCGGGCGAAGCAGGTCTATAAGTGGCTGCACAGCGGTGTTCGTACTTATGATGAGATGACCAACCTCCCTCAGTCCCTGCGCAAAAGATTAGCGGAGAAATTCCCCATCAATGCACCGGAAGTGGTACGTAAGCAGGAGTCAGCTCGGGACGGCACCATCAAATATCTGTGGAAGCTGGCTGACGGCAACTGTGTCGAAACGGTGCTGATGCGCTATCATTACGGCAACACTGTCTGCATTTCCACGGAAGTGGGTTGCCCTATGGGCTGCGCCTTCTGTGCGTCTACTTTGGGTGGACTGGTGCGGCGGCTGGAGCCTTACGAAATGCTGGATCAGGTGCTGTTCACCCAAATTGATTCCGCTTTACCTGTTTCCCATATCGTTTTAATGGGTATCGGCGAGCCGCTGGACAATTTTGATAACGTCCTGCGCTTTCTGGAGCTGGTCAACAGCGAAGATGGCATGAACATTTCCATGCGGCACATTAGCCTTTCTACCTGCGGACTTGTGCCGAAAATCGATGCGCTGGCGGAGAAAAAGCTGCAGATCAGTCTGGCAATTTCCCTCCACGGCCCTAATGATGAGGTGCGTGACCGGATCATGCCGGTGAATAAGGCCTACCCCATTGATGAATTGCTGGCGGCCTGCCGCCGGTACTATGAAGCCACCTTCCGGCGTATCCATTTTGAGTACGCCATGATCGACGGAGTCAACGATTCGGAGGAGGCTGCCCGGGAGCTGCTGCGGCGGTTGAAGGGCTTGCCTGCCCATGTGAATATGATCCCTCTAAACCATGTGGAGGAAAGTCCGCTGAAGCCCAGCTCCCGCAAGGCAGTGGCCAGGTTTCAGAAGATATTGGAGGACGGCGGTGTGACTGCCACTGTGCGCCGCACTCTGGGCGGCGACATTGATGCCTCTTGCGGACAGTTAAGAAGAAAATACACCAAAGGAAAACTATAATCGGAAGGAGCGAACCGCCCATGCAATACTGGAGCCTTACAGATCCGGGCTGTGTCCGGATACAAAATCAGGATGCCTATCAGGTCATCCAATTAGATCGCAATACACTATTATGTGTGGTCTGCGACGGTATGGGCGGCGCAAAATCCGGCAATGTAGCAAGCTCTTTGGCTGTGGATGTGTTTACACAGGAGCTGAAGCACAATTACCACGGCAGCATGGACATGGAAGCGGTGGATCAAGTGCTGCAGCGGGCGGTGAAGCTGGCAAACTTCACGGTCTATGACCAGTCCCATCAATTTGAGGAGTTCTACGGCATGGGCACCACGCTGGTGGCGGCACTGATCCGTGGACGGCGTGTGACTGTTGTGAATGTGGGCGACAGCCGAGTGTACCGGGTCAATCCGGACGGCATTGACCAGATCACCGTGGACCATTCGCTGGTGCAGCTGATGGTCAGCAGGGGGGAGCTGAGCCGTGAACAGGCCAGACGGTTCCCCGGCAAGAATTACATCACCCGTGCCATCGGCACAGAGCCCACGGTTCAAAGTGACATTTTCCACCTTGAACTGCAACGTGGGGACTGCCTGTTGCTGTGTTCTGATGGCTTGAGCAATCTGGTGGACGATCAGGAGATTTTGTTTGAGATCGTTCATGGCATCAGCAAAAAGCATTGCTGCCAGCGACTGCTGGATATTGCCAAAAACCGTGGCGCGCCGGATAATGTGACCAGTGTTTTGGTGCAGGTCTGAGCAGGCCGCGAAAGGAGCTATCAATGGATAAGGATAAGTATATCGGACGGCTGATCGACGGTCGGTACGAGATCCTTGAGGTCATCGGTACCGGCGGCATGGCCGTTGTATATAAAGCCCGATGCCACCGTCTAAACCGGCTGGTGGCCATCAAGATACTAAAGGATGAATACTCTCAGGATGAGGAATTCCGCCGCCGCTTCCACGCTGAAAGTCAGGCGGTCGCCATGCTCAGTCACCCGAACATCGTGTCGGTTTATGATGTGTCCAGCTCCAGCGAAGCGGATTTCATCATCATGGAGCTGATCGACGGTATCACCCTGAAGCAATATATGGAGAAAAAGGGCGTGCTGAACTGGAAAGAAACCTTGCATTTTGCCATCCAGATCGCAAAAGCTTTGGAGCACGCCCACGGCAGAGGTATCGTCCATCGGGATATCAAGCCCCATAATGTAATGGTGCTGAAAAACGGCTCCGTCAAGGTGGCAGATTTCGGCATTGCCCAGATCGCATCCACCAACACCACTACCCTGACCAAGGAAGCCCTTGGCTCGGTGCATTATATCTCGCCGGAGCAGGCCAGAGGTGGCCGGGTGGATAATCGGTCCGACCTGTACTCTCTGGGCATCGTCATGTACGAAATGATCGCCGGCCGTGTGCCTTATGATGGGGATTCTGCGGTGAATATCGCCATCCAGCACATCAACGGCGGGGCACAGAAGCCCTCCCAGTATAACCCCAACATCCCCCAGGGCTTGGAGCAGATCATCCTCAAGGCTATGGCGTTGGCACCTCGTGACCGATATATGACAGCCACTGCTATGCTGTATGACATGGATGAGTTCCGCAAGGACCCCACCATGATTTTTGATGTTACAGCGCAGGCTATGGATGGAGCCACCCGGGCTCTGCCCACGGAGCTTGCTGCAGAACTGGCAAACCAGAAGCCGAAAACCATTGCAGAGCGGACGGCCGAGGGAAAAACAGAACCAGGCGTGAAAAAGGAAGTTCGCCGCCAGCCCCCACGGCTTGTCCATGTGGAGGATGAGGAGGAAGAAGGTCGCAGCCGTGTGACGACCATTGCCATTGCGTCTTGCGTGGTGGTAGGCATCGTGGCGCTGATTATCTTCTTTGTGCTGATGGCACAGGGTAGCCTGTTTGCCAATGCCAATATGGTTGAGGTTCCCAGTCTGATCGGTCAGGATTATGAAACACTCCGGGAGTATACCGGGATCAAGGTGATCCGTCAGGGCGGCGAATACAGTGAGGATTACGCCAAGGGTGAGATCATCTATCAGTATCCGCTGGCCGGTGATCAAGTAGTTTCCGGCACGAAGGTGTTCGTGAAAGTGAGTCTAGGCAAAGAGCCTCCGGCAAAAACCATGGAGGATCTGGTGAATTTGAAGGCAGAGGAAGCGGAAAAATTCCTAAATGGTTTGCAACTGGGCCTTCATGTGATCCGCCGGGAAGAAAACAGCAGTATTACCGCAGGTTACGTGACTCGAACCAGCCCTGCGGAGGGCAGCCCCCTGTCCGAAGGCCAGACCATTACCATTTGGATCAGTACCGGTCCAAGGGTGATTGTTGCGAAAATGCCGCCTGTGGTTGGCAAGCCGATTGATAACGCACTGGCGATTTTGGAGGGTAATGGCTTTGCGAATGTCCTTCAAAATCCGGTGGATAGTGACCGCCCTAAGGGAGAGGTGGTAGGCCAGTCTGTGGAAAAGGATGAGCAGATTGACGTAACAACCCTGATTGTGCTGGATGTATCCACCGGTGTGCCGGAAATGCCTACGGAGCCGACCCCTCCTGTGGGAGATACGACCCAGCCCACCGATCCGAAGCCCAGCCAGCCTACGGAACCGGAGCCGACACCCCCGGGTGACAGCCAGGTTACCATCGACTATGCGTTTACCCTTCCCAGCCGGACGGAAAGCTATGAGCTGAAGATCATGCTGGGCGGTGAGGTGTATACCAGCATGACCATCCAGCCCGGCGCAACCACTGCCATCGTTCCGCTGACCGGAACCGGCACCCAGATCTACCAGTTGTTGATCGATGATGAACCTTATGATGAAGTGACGGTGGAATTTGAACCAGATGACTGAAAAACAGACAGGCCGCATTTTGCGGTCACTCAGCGGATTTTATGATGTGCAGACTCCGGCTGGTCTGATTACCTGCCGGGCCAGAGGCATCCTGCGCAAGGAGGGCAACAGCCCTTTAACCGGCGATATGGTGGAGATCACCGTTGAGCAGGGCAAGGGTATGATCGAAAAGATCCTGCCCCGTCGGAATCGCTTTGTTCGTCCTGCGGTGGCGAATATGGATGCGCTGGTGGTTTTTGCCTCCAATGTCAACCCCGTCACAGAGCCGTTTTTGATCGACCGGGTCGCTGCAATTGCCGGTGACCAAGGGGTTGCGGTGCATATCTGCATCAATAAATGCGACTTAGATCCGGCAGCGGATCTGACGAAGATTTACCGAAATGCCGGCTTTCCTGTCATTCAGGCCAGCGCCGTCACAGGCGAGGGCGTAGAGGAACTGCGGCAGCTGATCACAGGCAAATTCACCGCCTTCACCGGTAACACCGGCGTAGGCAA
>JBGVKN010000028.1:0-3388 GCA_045123795.1 Faecousia sp.
AGCGGCAGCGCATTGCTCAAATTGCCGTTATGTGCCAATGCCAGCTTTCCTTTCAGGTGG
The DNA here is from genome assembly GCA_045123795.1 of Faecousia sp. Taxonomy (GTDB): domain Bacteria; phylum Bacillota; class Clostridia; order Oscillospirales; family Oscillospiraceae; genus Faecousia. Next base: position 61 of record JBGVKN010000028.1, read on the forward strand.
TTGACTTCAATTGGCTGGCAGTTACTTAGGTTGTTGCCGCCGGTTGTACCGTAACGGGCGTGTCCTACCGCAATCGTTCCTTTTGGAAATTTGCACAGCTCCTCTGTGCCAAAAACCTCGCTGACCAGACCCAGGCCCTTTTGGCAGGAAAACACGCCATCGTCATTTACGGCAATTCCGCAGCCTTCCTGGCCTCGGTGCTGCAAGGCATAAAGGCCGTAATACACAAGACTCGCCACGTTTTCCTGCTTGGGACTGTATACGCCAAAGACACCGCATTCTTCGTGGATACTCATTTGCCTTCCTCCAAACTGGCTTTCACAAAGCCTACAAACAGCGGATGGGGTTTATTGGGGCGGCTCTTAAATTCCGGGTGATACTGAACACCCACATGGAAGGGGCGTTGTGTCAACTCTACCGTCTCGATCAGTCTTCCATCCGGTGAGCTGCCACTTAAGCATAGACCTGCATCTGTCATGGCCTGTCTGTAATCGTTATTAAATTCATAGCGATGGCGGTGGCGTTCATGAATCAGCTTGCTTTTGTAGCACCGGTACATCGTGGTATTTTCGGCAATCACACAGGGATAGCTTCCCAAACGAAGAGTGCCGCCCTTATCCACATTCTCACTTTGACCGGGCATAAAGTCGATGACCTTATGCTTGCCGTCAGCTACGAATTCACCGGAGTTGGCATCTTTCAAACCCAATACATTTCTGGCAAATTCGATCACTGCGATCTGCATACCCAAACAAATACCGAAGTATGGAATTTTCTTTTCTCTGGCGAATCGGGCTGCCAGAATCATCCCTTCTATGCCGCGCCCGCCGAAGCCACCGGGAACAAGGATGCCATTCAGTCCGGTCAGGGTTTCTTCATAAGAATCCTCAGTCAGGGTTTCCGAATCGATCCAGCTGATTTCCACCTTTGCATCCAGCGCATAGCCGGCATGACGAAGGGCTTCCGCAACTGACAAATAGGCATCATGCAGCTGCACATACTTACCCACTAAACCAATCGTGACTGTTTTGCTGCGGCTGTGTATCTTCTGTACCATCTGCTTCCATTCGGTCAGATCCGGCTCCATGGTTTCCAGCCCCAGTTCCCGGCAGACCACACTGGAGAAGTTGGATTCTTCCAGCATCAACGGCGCTTCGTACAGGTTAGGCAGTGTAATATTCTCAATGACGCAGTCTGGCTTTACATTGCAAAACAAGCTGATCTTCTGGAAAATAGATTCCTCCAAAGGCTCGTCGCAGCGCAGCACAATGATGTTGGGGTTGATGCCCATACCCCGCAGTTCTTTGACAGAATGCTGGGTTGGCTTTGACTTATGCTCATCGGAGCCGCGAAGGAACGGAACCAGTGTTACATGGATAAAGAGACTGTTTTCTCTTCCTACCTCCAAAGAAATCTGCCGGACAGCCTCCAAAAAGGGCTGCGACTCGATATCGCCGATGGTGCCGCCGATCTCTGTGATGACCACATCCGCATCGGTCTGCTTGCCCACACGATAGACGAATTCCTTGATCTCATTTGTGATGTGTGGAATAACCTGCACGGTTGAGCCCAGATACTCGCCCCGTCTTTCTTTATTCAGCACATTCCAATAGACCTTGCCGGTGGTCAGGTTGGAAAATTTATTCAGATCCTCGTCGATAAACCTTTCATAGTGCCCCAGATCCAGATCGGTTTCCGCGCCGTCTTCCGTAACATAGACCTCGCCGTGCTGATAGGGACTCATGGTGCCGGGGTCCACATTGATATAGGGGTCCAGCTTCTGGGCTGCAACCTTCAATCCTCTGGCCTTCAGCAGGCGGCCCAGAGACGCTGCTGTGATGCCTTTTCCCAGGCCGGAAACCACACCGCCGGTCACAAAAATATACTTTGTCATTTGTATCTACTCCACCGTTACAGATTTCGCAAGATTCTTCGGCTTGTCAATATCGCAGCCATTCTCCTTTGCCACATGGTAGGCAAGCATTTGCAGCGGTACGATCTCCACCGCAGCGCTGAACAGCGGATGGATCTTCGGCACATAGATCATATCGTCTGCCAAAGACAGGATTCGCTGATTCTCCTTGCCTGCAACCGCTAAAACTTCAGCGCCACGGGCCTTGACTTCCACAATGTTGCTCATAGTTTTTTCTGTGATGGCATCGTTGCAGCACAGAGCCACCACGGGCTGCCCTTCGTGGATTAAAGCGATGGTTCCGTGCTTCAGCTCTCCCGCAGCGTAGGATTCCGCGTGGATATAGGAGATTTCCTTCATTTTGAGCGCGCCTTCCAATGCCACAGCATAGTCCGTATTGCGTCCTATGAAGAACATGGAACTTGCCTTATGGTACTTCTTTGCCAGTTTCCCAATGCCAGGATTCATGTCCAGAGACTCCTGCATTTTCCGGGGGATCGCTTTTAACGCATTCAGCAGAGTACCGTACAGGGAGTTATCAATGGTTTGCAGTTTTGTCGTGGCATACAGTGCAAACAGGTAGAGCACTGTCAATTGGGTCGTATAACCCTTTGTGGTTGCAACCGCAATTTCCGGGCCTGCCCAGGTATAGATACACCAATCCGCAAGTTTTGCAATGGTGCTGCCGACCACATTGACAATAGCCAATGCCTTGGCACCTCTGCTTTGGCATTCCTTCATAGCTGCAATGGTATCTGCTGTTTCGCCGGACTGGGACAGAACGATCAGCAGTGTGCTGCTGTCGATCAAGGGATTGGAATACCGCAGCTCGCTTGCCAGCTCCACCTGCACCGGAATGCGGCACAGCTCCTCAATGGCGAATTTGGCCGCACAGCCGGCATATTTGGCACTGCCGCAGGCCGTGATCACGATTTTTCGAATGCCGGTCAGGTCAATATCCGCATCGTCCAATACGATTTCATTCCCTTTGATTCTGGGAGTCAGCGTCGCCTTGACGGCACTGGGCTGCTCCATGATCTCTTTGAGCATAAAGTGCTCATAGCCGCCTTTTTCCGCAGCCTGGACATCCCATGTGATCCGGATAACCTTCTTTTGAACAGGCTGCCCCATGCAATCGTATATTTGGATAGACTCCGGTGTCAGCTCCGCGAATTCTCCATCCTCCAGATAGATCGCATTTCTTGTATAGGCGACCAATGCGGTTACATCGGAGGCAAAGTACACCTCTCCTACACCGACGCCAAGGATCAGAGGACTGGCTTCCCGCACGGCAAAGATCTTCTCCGGCTGATCGGTACAGAGGATACCCAGTGCATAGGAACCCTTCAGCCTTGCAGAGGTCCGCATGACCGCCTGCTTCAGATCACCCTTGTAGTACATTTCCAGCAGATGCAC
>JBGVKN010000029.1:0-20479 GCA_045123795.1 Faecousia sp.
CAGTCTGTCGAAAAGGCTCATTTATGCTGGGCTTTTTCTAGTTTCTGTGATATAATAGTTCCGGGTGATGTAAGATGCTGGAACGCGGAAAAATGGAACGAGGAATTTTTGAGATCGTGGACACCGAAAGTCTGGTGCCTGCGGAACACTTACTGCGCAAAATTGACGCAGCAGTGGATTTCAATAAGATTTACGATATGGTAGAACCGCTATATTGTGCAGATAACGGCCGTCCCAGCGTGGATCCGGTTGTTCTGTTCAAAATGGTTCTCATTCAACATCTGTATGGTCTGGGTTCTCTGCGACGTACTGCGGAAGAAGTACGGGCCAATATCTACTACCGTTGGTTCCTTGGTTACCGTCTGCAGGAAGATACGCCCCATTTCTCCACCATCAGCTATAACTTCCGTCACCGCTTCACTTCCGAAACCGTTGACCAGATTTTCGGTTGGATTCTCATGGAGATGGTGGAAGCCGGTTATGTGGCTCCCGGTGTGGTATTTGTAGATGGAACTCATATCAAGGCCAACGCCAACACGAAGAAAGTTATACAAAAGGAAGTGCCTGTTGCGGCGAAACGGTATGCCCAAGAGCTTATGGATGAGGTGAACGCCGACCGGGAAGCCCACGGAAAGAACCCCTTTGAGGACAATTCTGACGATGATAACAACAATGATCCACCCTCTTCTCCGAAAAAGAAACGGGATAACACTTCCAAAAAGAAGCTGAAAAAGCGCAAGAAGGAAGCAAAGAAGAAAACTGTTACTGTTAGCACCACAGACCCAGAATGTGGTCTGTTCGTGAAAGGCGACTACAAGAAGCAGCTGGCCTATGAAGCCCATACCGCCTGTGATGTTCATGGTGTTGTTCTGGCAGTAGAAGTTACCCCCGGCAATGTACACGACAGCGTTCCCTTTGATGATGTTTACGACAAGGTAGTAGAGCAGTTCCCGGATGTCCATGCATTTGTAGCAGACAGCGCCTATAAGACCCCTCATATTTGCAAGAAGGTATTTTCTGACGGCAGAGTTTTATCCACAGCTTATAAACGCCCCCAGACCATGAAGGGCGGACACGAATGGTGGAAGTATGTGTACGATGAGCATTTTGACTGCATCATTTGTCCGGAATACCAGGTATTGAACTACAGCACTACCAACCGGGATGGATACCGGGAATACAAGAGCGATCCGAAGGTATGCGCCAATTGTCCTACCAGACATCTTTGTACAAAGAACAAGGACTGCATTAAGACTGTCGCACGTCACATCTGGAAGGATTACGAGGAGCTGGCAGACGATGCCCGGTACACCCCGATCTACCAGCGGATGTATAAGGCGAGAAAAGAAACGATAGAGCGTGTCTTTGCGGATGCGAAGGAGCAACATGGGATGCGCTATACCAGATACACAGGCTTGGCTCAGGTCACGAATTGGGTCAAGCTCAAATTTGCTGCCATGAATATGAAAAAGTTCGCAAAATGGAACTGGAGAGATACTCGCAACATCTTCATTTCTTACATAATTCCCTTTATTATTCCCCAATATGTGCGAAACCCCTGTCTTGCTTGATGCAAAACAGGGGTTTTTCTACGGTCTGCGTGCCGGGAGAAATCCCGGCACGATAAAATCACATCAACGAAACCAAAGAAAAACGCAAAACAGAATAAACAACAGAAACGCCACAAGAAATGCACTTAATACAAGCAGAGCGGCTTTCGTCGTTCCTTTGATGATCTCCCATGTTTCCCCTTTGGATAGGTCAGATAAATCATTTTCGTGGGTTTGATGATTGTGCATCCGTCCTGCATACCATGGCATCCCATCCACATTCATGCTGGCAATCACGCGGCCGTCATCGTCTTCATGGAGCTTTCTCTTCTTTGCCATTGATTACTCCTTGGGCAATGCTGCTTCCAATTCAGCCATACGCTCTGGTGTGTTATACAGGTGGCAGGCGCAAAAATGATCCGGCTCAAGCTCCCGAAAATCAGGAGCAAAATGCTTGCAGACTTCCATGCACTGACTGCAGCGGGAATGGAACTTGCAGCCTGCAGGGGGGGAAGCGGGAGAAGGAATACTTCCCTCCAAAACCACCCGATCCATCTTGAAATCGGGGTCCGGTACAGGAATTGCGGAGATCAGAGCCTGTGTGTACGGGTGCATGGGATTGGCAAATACTTTTTCCGTCGCCGCATATTCCACCATATTACCCAAGTACATAACGCCAACTGTATCGGAGATGTGCTCCACCACCGAAAGATCATGGGAAATGAACAGATATGTGATGCCAAATTCCTTCTGAAGATCCTTCAGAAGATTGATGATCTGTGCCTGAATAGAAACATCCAATGCAGAAACAGGCTCATCACACAGAATGAAATCGGGGTTCAGGGCCAACGCACGGGCAATACAGATTCTCTGACGTTGACCGCCGGAGAACTCGTGAGGATACCGATCCTTATGGTATTCCTGCAAACCGCAGGCTTTCATTACACGGGAAATATACTCACTCTGCTCTTCCTTAGGTACGATATTATGCTCCCGAACACCCTCACCAATGATTTCTTCAACCGGAAGTCTTGGCGACAGGCTGGAATAAGGATCCTGGAAGATGATCTGGATGCTGGGACGGATCTTACGAAGCTCTTTCTGGCTTAGTCCAAAAATTTCTGTACCGTTAAAGTAAACCTCACCGGAGGTCTTCTCCTGCAAACGTAAAATAGTCTTACCTACGGTGGATTTACCACAGCCGGACTCGCCGACCAAACCCATGGTGGTGCCGCGTTTGATTTTAAAAGAGATCCCGTCTACCGCTTTCACGTTACCGATGGTCTTTTTCAGAAAGCTGGACTTAATTGGGAAATACTTCTTCAGATTCTTGACGACTAGAAGGTACTGAGGATCATTTTCCGCATCGTCGAAGCTATTGAGGGCATATACGCCATTCTTTGTTTCATCAGCCATATTAAAGCGCCTCCACATTCGTCGATTTGGGATATCCCATGACCTGCCCTTGCTCCATATACCGGTAACAGGATACAAAATGTGTATCGCTGACCTTGATCTCAGGAGGATACTGGCCAGAGCAATGCTCGCACTTCATTTCACAACGGTCCTTGAAGTAGCAGTAATTCGGCATATCAACCGGATTCGGCACACTGCCGGGAATATTATATAGCTCATCCACTTTCTTGCCGACAACCGGCTTGGACTTCATCAAACCGATGGTGTAGGGGTGGCATGGATTATGGAAGATATCCTCTGCGGTTCCCTTTTCTATCACACGACCGGCATACATGACCACCACATAATCAGCCATGTGTGCCACAACGCCAAGATCATGGGTAATCAGCATGATAGACGAATTGATCTTGTCCTTTAACTCACGCAGAAGCTCCAGAATCTGCGCCTGAATGGTCACATCCAGTGCCGTTGTAGGTTCATCAGCAATAATCAACTCAGGGGTACAGGCAAGTGCAATGGCGATCATTACACGCTGACGCATTCCACCGGAGAGCTCATGGGGATACATATTATAAACGCCTTCCTTGTTGGCGATACCAACAAGCTCCAGCATTTCAAGAGTTCGAGCCTTGACCTGCTCTGCAGTCATTTCCGGATGGTGCAATTCCAGCACTTCATTAACCTGCTGACCGATTCGAAAAACGGGGTTCAGAGAGGTCATGGGCTCCTGAAAAATCATGGAAATGCGGTTACCGCGGATCGTTTGCATTTTGGCAGTAGGCGTATTGACGATATTCAACGCTTTACCGTCACCAATGTTGAAACGGATCTCACCACCCACCGTCTGTCCGGTGGGGCGTTGCAGCAGCTGCATAAGGGACAGACTGGTAACAGATTTACCACAGCCGGACTCTCCGACGATACCAACAGTAGAACACTTGGGAACATTAAACGTTACGCCGTCTACAGCCTTGACGGTGCCAATATCTGTGAAGAAATAGGAGCAAACATTATCAAACTCCACAACGTTATTGGGGTCACGCATGGTAGTGGTATACATGGCTGGATCCTTGGCAGAATCATTACGGTTCTTTTCCAGTTTCTTAGTCAATTTACGGTTGAACTTAGAAATCTGGCGGGAAGTTTTCGCACTAATATATCCAACTTCCTTGCTGTCTTTTTTCTTAAAAATGCTCACACTTCCCACCTCTTTAACGCTTCATTTTGGGATCAAAGGCATCCCGCAGACCATCGCCCACGAAATTGAACGCAACAACTGTCAAGCAGATCAACAGGCCGACAGGAATCCAGATATACGTATAAGTAATCATAGACTGGGCGCTGGTGGCCACAGAGTTGATCATCGTACCCCAAGTAGCCATGGGATGCTTGACACCCAGACCTAGGAAGGAAAGGGTCGACTCAGTCAAAATAACAGAGCCAAGACCCATAGTAGCGGTAACGATCAACTGAGGCATAACGTTTGGCACCAAATGGGAGAAGATCCTTCTTCCTACTGGCAGACCAACTGCTTCCGTTGCAACCATAAAGTCCTGATCTCTCAACGACAGGATCTGACCTCGAACCAGGCGTGCAATACTTGCCCAGCCAAGGAAGCCCAGAACTGCCATCAGCCACATCAACCGCACATAAGGCTCCAATCGAAGTGCATCCAGCATAGCGCCCAGAATGATCAGAATAGGCATAGACGGAATACAGTAGAAAATATCCACCAGTCGCATGATGAGATTATCCACCCAGCCACCAAAATAGCCAGCCAGACCGCCCATAATGACACCCAAAACAATTTCAAGGATAACAACAACAAAGCCAACCAGCAGAGAAACACGTCCGCCAGCCATCATTCGGGCCAAAATGTCCATACCGTCACCGTCGGTGCCAAGCGGATGCTCCTCGGAAGGTCCCGCAAAGCGATCAAGCATATTGGTGTATTGCTTGCACACAACAACATAGTCAGTGACTTTATCGGTAACAGTCAGCTCAGACTCAACAGTTGTTTCCTTACCGTTCTCATCCAACTGCACGATGTTACAGGTAAACGAGGTGGAGCTTAGATTCTCCGTCTCCATCTTTTCAACGGCCTGGCGTGTCAGCTCCTTAAACTCCAGATCCAACGTATCTTCACCATTGAAGCGACGAACGACGAACGTGGATACGGCGGCAAAATCTTTGCCATCGGCAGATCGGATTGTCATTCTGCCGTCGGTGTTTACAACCTGGTAATCGATACCGTCTGAAGAGAAATGACCATCCGCATACAGAGCCAGCAGTGCATTGACCTTAAATGTATCAGACAATACTGTACCCGTTGTAACCGTATCAAATACGAAGGGCGAAGATACGAACGCAGGCTTTGCGTTTTCATAGCCCATGACATTGTAGGATGCACCGGCACCAGTTTCAACAGTATAGACAGATCCTTCATACACAAAGGAATCACCGCCGGCAAGGACGGTAGTTCCGACCATCTCCGCAAACACAGAACCAAGATCTTCAGCGGCATAGTTCATGGCACCCTCACCTGTGCCAACGATGATATACTCCTTGTCATTGGCACCAGCCTGCACCAGATATGTGCCGCCATTGTACTCGAATTGTTTTGCACCGGACTTCACAGCAGCGGATACAGCAGTCTCGAAGGATGCATCCATTGCATCGCCGGAATAGATGACCTTTCCGAACTTGGTATTAAACTTACCAATGTTAACAAGTGCATAGCTTCCGATCAATTTGTCATCGCAAACAGACATGGTGTAAACCTTATCGCCAAGCTTTTCGACAACAACGTTCTGGTTACTGGACTTGTCCTGAACAACATCCATCGTCTGACCGCTGGCTTCCAGCTGAATGATGATGGAGTTAAACAGGTTTTTTGTAGTGGCACTGATGCCCTGATCGTTAACGGTGTAAACGGCGTATTCGGTACGCTCAACAGCGTTTGCGTAATTCAGATTGATCTCCTTATACGCATAGAAAACCTCAGTCTGACCATAGCGGTAGAAGCTGGGACCAAGGAAAGCAAACAGGAACATGGTCAGCAAAATCACTGTTCCTATAATAGCCAGACGATTGCGAATAAACCGCTTGAACACCAGCATGCCGGGGCTTAAAACCTTGACGCGCGCAGCATCATCCAGGGTCATTTCGTTATCACCGCTGCGCTGGGCATCGTTTTGGCGTTCACGCTGTTCACGTTGCTTCAGCGCTTCATTAAAATTTCTTTTTTCCATATTATCCCCTCCTTAGTTCAAACGTACACGGGGATCGACCACAGCATACAAAACGTCCGAGATCAGGTTGCCCAACAGAGTCAAGATCGCCATAAAGGACAGATAGAACATGGTAAACGGAATATCGCCCACGATCATAGACTGATATGCGGTATAACCGATGCCGGGAATAGAAAACAGCTGCTCTGTGATCAACGCACCGGAGAACAAACCGGGCAGGCTGCCGCCAAGAATGGTAACGATAGGAATCAGGGTATTACGGAAAGCATGGTAGTTGATGACCTTTTTTTCAGGAAGACCCTTGGCACGTGCAGTACGGATATAGTCAGCGTTCAGGACTTCCAGCATATTGGTACGGGTATACCGCATCAAACCGCCAATGGAAATAATCACGATGGTTACAACCGGCAATACCAAATGCCATGCCTGATTCATCATTTTTCCAAACGTAGACAGGGTGTCGTAGTAACGTGCCGATGTAAGACCAGCGATTTCGAACCAGCCAAGATGCACGCCAAATACTAACTTTAACAAGGTAGCGACAAAGAACGTCGGCATAGAAATACCGATCAATGCCACGACAGTAACGGTATAGTCCATAGCACCATACTGCTTTTTGGCTGCCAATACCCCCAGAGGAACTGCTATGATCACTTCGAGGACCAGAGAAACGGCACCCAAAATAAAGCTGATCCACACAACATCTGCAAATTTCTCGGTGGCAGGTACATTATGCACCCAACTAACACCAAAATCACCACGGATGGCAGATTTCAGCCATGTAAAGAAGCCACCAATGATGCCTTGATCCATGCCGTACTGTGCATTCAGATCTGCCAGCCATTCTGCCGCAGATTTATTTGAACCGGGACGCTGTGCAAGCTGCTGCGCCATGGTTTCAATATAGTTCGTCGGTAAAGAATGCATCAGCGTGTAGATGATCAGCATGACAAAGAACAAGATGACCAAAGACATCAACACACGTTTTAAAATAAATTTACCCATGAAATCACCGCTTTTCTAAGTATTGTTCGGATGAGGCTGAAAGAATTATTCGACTCCCCTCGGCTTAACCAGACAAATCCGAATCCGCTAAAACTAATACGCTAACCGGATACAGATTTGTCTGTTCAAGTCCTGATCTTACATTACGTCAGTATACAGTGCGAACCATGAGCGGAATAATCCGCTCATGGTCGCGGGTATATACTAATTCAGAAATGATTCTTGATCAGAAATCAGTTCAGTTCCAGATTGTGGACTTCTGCCAGCCAGCCGTAGTAAGGAGTCAGGTCGCCGGGGATGGTATCGACGTTGACGCGCTCGGTGGAGATAACAGTAGCTTCCTGTCTCTGATAGGTGGGCAGTTCAACGCCCCAATCCATCAGCATTTCCAGAGCAGCCTTATAGGTAGCCTTACGGAAAGCCTGGTCAGTGGAGGAGCGGCCTTCCATAATCAGAGCATCCAGAGCGCTGTCCTGGATACCGTAGTGGTTGGAGTTGGAGGAGCCTTCCAGACCGTGGACGTTGGAAGAGTGATAGACCTGATACATATCGGGGTCGGGAGTTGCGCCCCAAGCAGCAGCCCACATCTCGCAGGTACCGGCATCCAGAGCGTCCCACAGCTCATTGGAGTCAGCGGGGTCATTGATGATCAGATCCAGACCCATGCTCTGCAGCACGTTCTTGGTCTCGGTCAAGATACCATAGGAAGGATGATCACCGATACCATCAGCAGGGATGATAACTTCCCAATCCATAGCAGCACCGGCAGGAGCAGCAGTGAACTTGCCGGAGGCCTCATCGAAGGTATAGCCAGCAGCAACAAACAGAGACTTCGCAGCTGCGGTAGCAGCAGCGACCTTCTCCTCGTGGTTCATGTTAGCGGTAACAACAACATTACCGGAAGCATCCTTGGAGTAAGCCAGGTTGTAGCCCTCGTCAGCAGGCTTGGGAGCAGCCCAAGAGGTGTTGGAGATGGGATACTGGATGATGGAAGCACGGTCGCCGTAATAAGCATAAACGACAGGCTCACGGAACACAGCCATGATGGTGGCCAGAGCACGACGCAGAGCCTTGGAAGCATCGGAAGCCTTATCATTACCAACCTTCACATTGTCAGCGTTGATACCGATATAGCCGTAGCCCAAGAAGTCGGTGGTGATGGTGGTCAGCTTGCTGCCAACCAGTTCGCCGTTGGGGTTGTACTTCTTGATAGCAGCGATGTCATCGTCGTTGAAGTTGGGAACGGTGGCATCGAACAGATCGGTGGTCATACCGGTGATCTTGTCAGCGGTGCCGACACCCTGAATCTTGAAGTTCTTGATTTTGGGCGCGCCCAGGTAGTAAGTTTCATTTGCAACATAGGAAGCGACGTTGTTCTCGTAAGAAACGAACTTGTAAGGACCAGCGCCCAAAGGAGTCGTAGTCTTAGCGCGGATGCTGGACAGGTCGCCCTTCTTGAAGCCGAAGGAATTGTTCTCATAGTTGTACAGATCAGCACTGCCGTAGTAATGCATAGGAGCAACGGACAGGGTCAGCTGATAAATGAAGGTGGGATCGACCTTGGCGACAACGATCTCCAGAGAGTAATCGCCAGTCTTCTTGATGCCCTCGATCTTGGCAGCGCCATCACCGGTGGAGATACCAATCGTGTAGGCGTTATAGTCGTTCATCAGGTCGAACAGGGAGCTACCGGCGGACTCGACAGAGTTCAGCTCAGCAACGTCGCCTTCGTATGCCTCAAACATCATTGCGAAGAAATCACCGGCAGTAGCATCGGCAGCCAGGCCTTTGAAGCCCCATGCAGCAGCTGCCTCGGAAACATTGGTGCCGTAACCAGCAGCGATGCAGTAATCAGCAATTTCCTGAGCAAACTTAGCACCAGCCTGATCCAGATCAGCCCAGAATGTAGTCTGATCATCAGCAGTCCAATAAGTATAGTCGGTATTGTCACGACCAGCCTTGATCAACAGGCTGAACAGAGTGCTCATGCCGGAGCGATAAGCCTCCATGCCAACGATGTCCTGAGAGTACAGGGTGGAAGAACCGTCATAGGTGGGGTCGCACAGGACGTACATGGAGAAAATCACGTCATCAGCAGTAACGGGCTTACCATCAGAGAACTTAACATCGTTACGCATCTCGATAGCGTAAGTAACGGTGCCGTCTGCATTCTCAGTGATGACGCAGTTAGCCAGGGAGTTATAGGTGTAGTCTTTACCGTTGTAGGGGATCACAACGCCGTCCTTGCCATTCAGAACAACATTGCCTTCACGGTCAGAAGACAGCAGAGAGATCTGCGTCATACCGACAGCGTCCTGATCGTAGGAAGTATCAGCAAAGAAGGGGCTGAACTTCTGGGACAGATAGTCACTGGCGTAAACCAGCGTGCTGTTACCAGGGTTAGGATCGGGATTGTTCAGGTTACCGGTGACATCAGTCGGATCGGTGTTCTTGGGATCTTCCGATTTGGCACAACCAAAGCACATACCCAAAACCATCACAAAAACCATAGCCAGAGACAAAAGCTTTACAAAATTGGATTTCATTGTTTTTCCTCCTTAAAAAATTATATTTGTCGGCAAACGCCGAAAATATCTAAACAAGCACCCATCATGGTTACATAGTAACCATGAAAAAGGCATATGCCTTTTTGACCAAAATATGATGCTATGCTTTTTATAATTGGATCATTTTCAGATCCTTTCGGGCAGTAAATATAGAAACGGAAATAATTGCTGATGCTATGCAGCAGAAGCCTACGATCCAATCATGGACGGCCATATCCGCAGATACCATCTTGACGATACATCCAACCGAACTGATACCGCAGAATAAAATCAGAAATAGAGCAGAACTGCTCATTCGGTTGTACAATAGCTCACAATGTTCACGGTCGACCTTTTCTTTTGCTGTCCATAGCCGCCACACCGCACCAACAGCAAGCACGAAGGGGATCCACGCTACTGCAGACGGTACCTGAATATACCACGCACGGGTAAATGCGCAATCGATGCACATTGGCACGATCAAAAAAACCGCCAGCAGGATCATCGCCGCGAAATAGTACCATCTGAGAAAGCGTATACGCTCCGGCGGGGCGAGAAATGAAAAGTATGGACCTTTGTACACACGGATCGCTTTTAAACGACTTTTACCGGGAACGGATACATAGTTAATTTCATAATCCTTGGCAAAATCTCGATACTTCACGCCATGTCCGCCCCTTGAAACTAAATGTATTTAGGTTAATAACACATATATCGCACTATTTCAAGTCCAATTTTCAAAATTTTGCACAAATGCGACACAATTTTGCACAACCCCTCCACCGGTTTGTGCAACGGAGATTGGTTCATGTTACTAAAACAAATAAAAAATGTGAAAGACTGCAAGCAGTCCCTGAGCATCCTGCATAGATTGGCGTGGAGGGATGAACCATGAAAACACCATTATTCACCGGAGTCTGTACCGCTCTGGTCACACCTTTTTTAGACGGTGCAGTCAATTATCCTATGATGGAACAGCTTCTAAAACGACAAATCGATGCAGGGATACGTGCAGTTGTAATCTGCGGAACAACAGGTGAAGCTCCTACCTTATCAGACGAAGAGAAGCTAGCGTTATTCCGGCGTGCAAAGGCATACACGGGTGATGACTGCCTAATTATCGCCGGAACCGGCTCCAACTGCACCTCTCATACTGCGGAATTGAGTCTTGCGGCGGAAAAGGAGGGTGTGGATGCACTGCTGATCGTCAGTCCATATTACAATAAAGCGACTTCTGAAGGGTTGGTGGCTCACTATATGACCATTGCTCACACGGTTTCGCTACCCATCATTGCATACAACGTACCAGGGCGAACTGGCGTCGATATACCGATATCCGTCTGCGAAAGACTCTCCCCTATCCCCAATATGATCGGCATTAAAGAAGCAAGCTCCGATATTACAAAGATCACAAAACTTTACCGCACTTGTTCCGATTTTTCAGTTTGGACGGGCAATGATGAACTGATTGTGCCGGCCATATCGCTGGGGGCTAAGGGCGTTATCTCGGTGCTGTCAAATCTTCTGCCAATCCAAACAAACGCTATGGCGCAAGCAGCACTCGATGGGGATCTGGATACCGCCGCAGCCATGCAGCAAGAGCTTCAGCCACTGGTGGATCTGCTGTTCTGCGAACCCAATCCGATTCCAATCAAAGCAGCCATGAGGTACATCGGCTACGACTGTGGCTCCCCTCGCCTGCCATTAACGGAGTTAAGTAAAGATAATATGGAACGATTAAAAAAGGCATTGGTAAGATAGCACGAACGCCGCCCATCCGGGCGGCGTTCAATCAGATTAGTTTTTCGTAATAGACAATATCCATTCCATCTTTAATGGTCTCAAACTTGCCGGTTTGGCGGTATCCCATCTTTTCGTACAGATAGCACAGCCAGCTTTCCTGCGCAATGGTATCCAGTGTCCACTTATGGGCACAGGGATAGAATGTTTCAGCCAACGCCAAGGCCTGTTGCGCATAGCCCCGACCTTGAAATTCCGGAAGGATGCAAATTGGAGAGATTCGGCAGATATTGCCGTAATCGCAGACACGCATCATGCCGATACATTCCTCGTCCAGCATGATCAAATAATAGTCCGTGAAATCCTGCTCAAATCGCTCAATGATTCGATCATTGGTTTCTGCTGCGGGATTGGTATTGTAATCCTGATACTTTTCCAGCAAGGCCTGAAAGGAAACAACTTGTATCCAATGAAGGTCATCGCAATCCGCCCTCTGGGCTTTTTTCAGCGATATCATTTTACGCCAGCACTGCCTTATGGAAGACTTTCTTACCCTTGCGGATCTTTACGCCTTCTTTCAGCATTTCTTCCGTAACAGCAAACTGAGCATTGGGTACCTTCTCGTCATTGACCAGTACACCGCCCTGCTCCACAAGCTGGCGAGCCTGCTTATTGGAGGGAGCCAGACCGCAGGCGACCATCAGATTCAGAATACCGATCTTACCATCCACCAGGTTGTCAGCAGTAATTTCGGTAGTGGGCATATTGGCATCATCACCGCCGCCGACGAACAGCGCCTTGGCAGCAGCCTTGGCCTTGTCAGCCTCTTCCTCACCATGAACCAGCTTTGTCAGCTCGTAGGCAAGGATTTCCTTTGCGACGTTGAGCTGAGCATCCTTCCAGTCGGACATGGCCTCGATTTCCTCCATAGGCAGGAAAGTCAGCATCCGGATACACTTGAGAACGTCAGCATCCTCAACATTGCGCCAGTACTGGTAGAAATCGAAGGGCGTGGTCTTGTTGGGGTCCAGCCACACGGCACCCTTTGCAGTCTTGCCCATCTTCTTGCCTTCAGAGTTCAGCAGCAGGGTGATGGTCATGGCGTGGGCATCCTTGCCCAGCTTGCGGCGAATCAGCTCAGTGCCACCCAGCATATTGCTCCACTGGTCGTTGCCGCCGAACTGCATATTGCAGCCATAGTGCTGGAACAGGTAGTAGAAGTCGTAAGACTGCATAGGCATATAGTTGAACTCCAGGAAGCTCAAGCCTTTCTCCATACGCTGCTTGAAGCACTCAGCACGGAGCATATTGTTGACGGAGAAGCAGCCGCCAATTTCACGGATGAAATCAACGTAGTTCAGATTCAGCAGCCAGTCAGCATTATTAACCATCTGAGCCTTGCCCTCGCCGAACTCAATGAACCGCTCCATCTGCTTCTTAAAGCAGGCGCAGTTGTGGTCGATGACCTCCTTAGTCATCATAGAGCGCATATCAGTACGACCGGATGGGTCACCGATCATAGCAGTGCCGCCGCCGATCAGAGCGATGGGCTTATTGCCGGCCATTTGCAAGCGCTTCATCAGACACAGGGCCATGAAGTGGCCAACGTGCAGGCTGTCGGCAGTGGGGTCAAAACCGATGTAGAAAGTAGCCTTGCCGTTGTCGATCATCTCACGAATCTCGTCCTCATTGGTCACCTGGGCGATCAAGCCACGGGCAACCAGCTCGTCATATAATTTCATTTGGGTTTTCCTCCTCATGTTGTATAAACTATAAAAGCCCCCTGTCCAAACGGACAGAGGGCGTAAAATACGCGGTACCACCTCTGGTTCGCTCTTGCCTCGCAGCAATAGCCTCACAGCGTCCAACAACGCTTTGCGCAATTTCGGGCGCACCCGTCTTTCCCTACTTGAATTTCAGAAAAGCCACTCCGGGAGGTATTTCGGCGGTCTTCCCCTCTGCCTTGCACCAACCGGCAGTTCTCTGGCGGAAAGATGATCACTTACTTCATCCCATCCATGTGTTATTGGTATCCTAACAAAAAGTATCGGATTTGTCAAGTAAATTATACATGAAGCATCTCTTCTGCGCTTTTCAGTGTGGTTTCAGTAATATTCGTGCCGCCGATGATTCGTGCAAGCTCCCGCTTTCTGCCTTCCAGATCCAGCGGTGTCACAGTGGTATACGTACGTCCATCCCGTTCGCTCTTTGCAATCAGCAAATGGGTGTTCGCCAACGCCGCAAGCTGGGGCAAGTGGGTCACACAAAGCACCTGTTTATGAGCAGCAACGCTTCTGAGCTTTTCAGCAACCTTCTGTGCTGCCCGTCCGGACACGCCGGTGTCCACCTCGTCAAAAATCAAGGTATTGACCTGATCCTGCTCTGCAAGCACGTTTTTCATAGCCAGCATGATCCGTGCCAATTCGCCGCCGGAGGCCACTTTGCTCATGGATTTCAGCGCTTCGCCTGCATTGGCAGACATATAAAACACCACATTGTCCGCACCGTCGGCAGACAATTCTTTATCTTCAAATTCGCAGGAGAACTGCACACGGGGCATATCCAATTGTGCCAGTTCCGTCAAAATTCGCTCCGCAAGACCCACAGCAGTGGATTTTCTGTTTTCACGCAGAGCAAACGCCGCATCCCATGCGGACTTTTCTACCTTTTTCAGCTTTCCTTTCAAGCGCTCCAGATGATCGTCCGCAAATTCGATCTCATCCAGCTCTGCCTTGGCCTTTTCCAGATACTCCAGAATATCGGCACAGGTAACGCCATACTTACGTCGCAGGCGATGGATCACATCCAATCTTGCCTCGATCTGCTCCAACTCGTCGGCAGAATAGCTCAGATCATCCCGGGCATCCCGGGCTTCCTCTGCCACATCCTGCACCTGATACATCAGATCCGCAACCTTGTCATGAAGCTGGGAAAAGGCATCGGTATATCGGCTCAACCGAGCCAATTCTCGCTCTGCCTGTGCCAACAGCGTGGCAGCGCCATCCGTTTCATCGCCGCCGTATAGGCACTCCACGGCGGCATTAATGCCGTCAGACAGCTTTTCAGCGTTTTGCAGGAGTTTGCGACGTTCTTCCAGAACCTCGTCTTCCCCTGCTTCCAGCTCTGCCTTAGAGATCTCCTCGATCTGATAGCGTAGCGTTTCCATCCTGCGCAGCTTTTCGCTTTCATCCATGGTCATCCGCTCAATCTGACGGCGCAGGTCAGAAACCGCGTGAAATTTCTCAGCGTAATCTGCACGCAAGGCTTCGTTATTGCCGAAAGCATCCAGAAAACCCAAGTGATTGGCTTCATCCAAAAGCGATGCGCTATCGTGTTGACCGTGAATGTTGATGAGCTGAATACCCAGCTTGCGCAGAATCGACACCGTCACCAGCGTCCCATTGACCCGGCAAACATTTTTGCCGTCCAGATGAATTTCCCGTTGAATAACAGTTTCCGGATCATACTCAACGCCGTTGTCCTCAAACCACGGAAGTTTGGGAACGTCAGTGAATACCGCACGAACGGACGCTTTGTTAGCTCCGGTTCGGATCATATCACGATATGCTCGCTCGCCCAAAATGGCGGAAATGGCATCGATAACAATGGATTTACCGGCACCGGTTTCACCGGTCAGTACATTGAAGCCCTGATCGAAGGAAATGTCCGAGCGCTCAATGACCGCAATATTCTCGATATGAAGCAAACTCAGCATACATTTTCCCCCTCTCAATCCATCAATTCAGAAGATTTTTGATCTCGCTGCAAAAAGCAGCAGCAGCATTGGTGTCCCGAACGACAATGATAACAGTATCGTCACCGGCCAATGTACCTAGCACGAAACTCATGCTCATAGCATCCACAGCAGAGCCTGCAGCAGAAGCAAGTCCGGGCAGCGTATGAATCACCACAATATTCTGAGCGTAATCCACCCCGGTCACGCACTCACGGAAAATAGTGTTGAGCCGGGTGGAGAATGTGCCGCTGACCTCCTTAGAGGAAGTGGTATAGCGGTAAGTACCGAAGCTGGTCAGCTCCTTGACGATCCGCAGTTCTTTGATATCTCTGGAAATGGTGGCCTGAGTGCTGTAAAAGCCTGCATCCTGCAGTTCCTGAAGAAGCTGCTCCTGCGTTTCTACATCACGGGTGGTCACGATCTCTAAAATTTTAGCTTGTCTTTGTGTTTTCAAATCCTCACCCCATCAATTGCACTTAAATTTCATATTAACAACATCGAAAAAGCTGCGATCCTTCAGTCGAAGCAGCTTGGTCTCCATATTAGAACGGCGAATGGTAGCAATATCGCCCATATTCAGTCGCACTGCCTTGCCGCCATCCACAGACAGGAAAGCATTACGCCGTGCGTTATGAGTCAGTCCCACGGTAATAACACGCTTGTCGGATGCTACCATGCAGCGGCTTGCCATATCATGGGCGCAGATGGGCGTAACGAGAATGTTTCTGGCCTCCGGCTCGACGATGGGACCACCAGCGGAAAGATTATAGGCCGTAGAGCCTGTGGGTGTGGCAACGATAATTCCGTCTCCGCCGCATTCCATAGCCTGTACACCGTCACAGCGGACAGAAAGATGCACAATACGGGCAACTGCGCCCTTTGTAATGACAACATCGTTCAAGCAGATATCGTGATAAATAATATCCCGATCCCGGCGAACAGTCACATCCAGCATCATACGGCTGTCAATCTTATAATTACCGCCTGCAAGCTGAGCTAACTTATCCAGCTCCGTACTTTCCAGCTCCGCCATAAAGCCCATGGTGCCGATATTGACACCCAAAATGGGCACTCCATGTCGGGTAGCCGCCTTTGCCATATGCAGAATCGTACCGTCGCCGCCGAAGCAGATTACCAGCTCCGTATTCTGCAACTCCCGATCTAACTTATAAAAATGGAGATCCTTCGGCAGATCATATGACCGATCCACCTCAAAAGGCAGGCACAGCCGGGGTTCCATCCCGGCATCCTGCAAGATCTTCATAGCCTGACGAACCGTCTGAAAATTTTTATCCCGATAGGGATTAGGGGTCAAAATTACTCTTTTCATATTCTTTTCACCCCTTCAAAGTTTCGTGTGCCTGACGAACAACGTCGGCTGTATCAGGCCGGATTCCTTCTTTGTCATCCAGCGTCAGGTGTCCGAGAAATTCAATGTTTCCTTCCGGTCCCTTCACAGGAGAGAAGGTCAAGCCCAGAATGGTAAAGCCCAGCGCATCTGCCAGCGCGACAAAGCTGTCGAGGACTTCCTTGTGGGTTTCGGGATCACGGACAACACCCTTTTTACCCACTTTGTCCCGCCCCGCCTCAAATTGTGGCTTGATTAGACAAAGCACCTGACCGGTTGATTTGAGCAAATTCTTAATAGCGGGCAAAACGATGCTCAGAGAAATGAAGCTCACATCGACCACAGAAAGATCCAGTGCTTCCCCCAGATCTTCCGGTGTTACGTAGCGGATGTTGGTCCGTTCCATGACCACAACACGTTCGTCGGAGCGAATTTTCCAATCCAGTTGGCCATAACCAACATCAATTGCAAAAACCTTCTTTGCTCCCTGTTGCAGCAGACAGTCTGTAAAACCGCCAGTGGATGCGCCGGAATCGCTGCAAACATAGCCCTCCGGCTTTACGCCAAAATCCCGCAGTGCCTTCTCAAGCTTCAAACCGCCACGGCTGACATAGGGGCAAACATCTCCCCTAACCTCAAGTTGAACCGTTTCTTCGTAGGAAATACCGGGCTTGTCTGCCTTCTGACCGTTCACATAGACCTGTCCGGCCATAATAATGGCCTGCGCTTTAGAGCGGGTATCGGCATAGCCCTGTTCCGTCAGGAGTACATCCAGACGTTTTTTAATTTTCATGACTGGCGTGCCTCCTGTACAAATTTTGCAATGGACTGTGCATCCAGTCCGTAATGCTGATAAAGGGAATTCATATCACCGTGGGTGATAAACTGATGACCAAGATCAATTCCATCAACCTGGATGCCGGGCCGAAGGTGCTGCAGCTCCCACGCAAGCGCTTCCCGAATACCGCAGCCACCTGCGGTTTCCTCGATCACCACAATGTGCTGCGTTTTGGACATCATTGTCAAAACATTGTACACCGGTAGTGGCTCCACCGTCAGCAGTCGAAGAACGGTGGCTTCAATCCCCTGCTGGGATAAAAGTTCAGCGGCTTTCATGGTATTATCCAATGTGACACCGTAGGTAATGAGGGTCACATCGTCGCCCATACGGTGGCAGGCCAGCGCACCGGCGGTTTTGAACTCCGGACGGAAATCCCATTTGTTTCCCTCGTATCCACGATTGCCGCCTCTGGGGTAACGAATTGCAACGGGGCCGTCGTATTTTTCAACCGCCCATTTGAGCATCTCCTTTTGCTCCGCAAGGCTTGCCGGGCACAGGATCATCATGCCCGGAGCATGACGAAGGAAACCGATATCATAAATACCGTGGTGGGTTTCTCCATCCTCGCCCACAAGACCTGCCCGGTCTACCGCAAGCACAACATGCAGATGCAGCATGGCAATATCCTGCAGAATCATATCGTAAGAACGCTGCAAGAATGTAGAGTAAAGCGCAACAACCGGCACCATTCCCTGCTTGGCAAGGCCACCAGCCATGGAAACGGCGTGCTCCTCTGCAATGCCTACATCAAACGTGCGTTTCGGATAGGTTATCTTAAATTCCAACAGTCCCGTTCCACCGGGCATGGCAGCAGTAATGGCACAAACACGGTTATCCTGCGATGCCAGCTCCATCATAGTTTTACCAAAGCTGTCGGAGAAGGTCGCACCACCCTTGCTCAGTGTTTCGCCGGTAGTGGGATCAAACTTGCCAATACCATGGAATTTAGAAGGATTTTGCTCCGCAAAGGAATAACCCTTGCCCTTTTTCGTCATCACATGAACCAACACAGGCCGCTTCATCTGCCGTGCAAGGCGCAGAAGTCCGATGAGATTGGGTAAATCATTGCCATCAACAGGACCAAGATAGGTCAAGCCCATATTCTCAAACAGGGTCGTGGGCAGCAGCATCCGCTTAAACCAGTCCTTGATCGACCGGGTGCTGCGGTACACAAAGGAACCAATCTTTGTCTTACCCATAAAATTGCGGTAACGCTGCTTCATACCCAGATAACTTTCCTTGGTACGCAGCCGGGACAAATGCCGTGCCATGCCGCCTACATTGCGGTCAATGGACATTTCATTGTCATTCAAAATAATGACCATAGGCTCTTTGCTCTCAGCGGCATCGTTCAGCCCCTCATAGGCCATACCGCCGGTGGCGGCACCGTCACCGATCACAGCGACCACATCATAGTCTTTTCCCAGAAGCGTTCTGGCCCGAGCCATACCCAGTGCAATGGACACAGAGCTGGATGCGTGGCCTGCAACAAAGGAATCGGATTTGCTTTCACCCGGTTTCGGAAAACCTGCCATACCGCCGAATTGACGCAAATGGTCAAAATCCGCCTGGCGTCCGGTCAGCATCTTATGAACATAAGACTGGTGGCCAACATCAAAAACCAGACGATCTTTATTGGTGTCATATACAGTCTCAAGTGCGACAGTCAGCTCTACCGTGCCAAGATTGGAAGCCAAATGTCCACCTGTTTTGGAAACACGGTCGATCAGGAATTCTCTGATCTGCTGGCACAGCAGCAGACGTTCCTCATCACTCAGGCGCAGCAGATCCTCGTGACCGTGGATTTTCTCTAATATATTCACGAAGCGACACAACCTAACGTTATTTTTTCTTTTTCTTCTTAAACATGGCGGAAGGATGATGCATATAATACAAGATCCTACCCACAAAGGAAATAATCTGGGTGCAGGAATTCATGGCAAAAGTCTTGCCGATGGCCTTACCGCCAACTGTCAGTCCGGCAACAAGTGCAGACATCAGCAGGGATACCACCTGAGGCAAGGAAAGTTCAAAATTTTGCAACACCTGCGCCGCAATGGTAGCAGATGCAGAACCAGACACAACGCCACAGATATCGCCCACCACATCATTGCAGATGGAGCTGACCCGTTCTGCATTACGCAGAAGCTTGATAGCATCCTGAGCACCGGGAACCTTGCGAGCAGCCATGGAATGGAAGGGCTTTTCATCCGCCGATGCCACAGCCACACCCACGATATCAAAAACAATACCAATCAGGATAATCCCCATCAGGATTAAAAACGCCACGACAATACCGCTGACGGACATAATAAAGTCAGACAGCAGCGAAATAGCCCCAGAAATCACAATGGTTACGAAAAAAATAGTGACGACCCAGCGGATCGTCTTATTCCGCTCCTTTTTCGCAGCGGCCGGATCAGATTTAGACACAAAATGTCCCTCTCTTGATTTTAAATAAAATGACGGTAGCAGACAGGATAAATCTTACGGCTTAGGTCGGGTTGGTTTTCCCCGGACAAAACCTGCCGTTACCGCGCAGGCCGTTTCCATTTGATCTGTCCGTTCAAGTGTTGCCAAAATGAATACCCGATTGCCACTTAGTCCGTACTGTAATCCCCTGCCTGCCCAATTACGACAGCCTAGGTGATTTCCACGGCAGAATGTGCCATAGTCTTAGCCTCTTTTGCAAGCATGGTTTCCGGGAGCGATAACCGAAAGCGTTATGGCCATAACGCCGTCCGGCTTGTTCTCCCTTCCCCGCAGGCTCACTCAAGGCAGGCTACACTGCACGCAGCACACGATTCTGTGCACCGCCTTGCAGGTTCATACTTGATTCGTACGCGAAGGAGGCTTCCACAAAGGAGTTCGCTACGTTCGTCGCACAAGCTTCAAGTCTCCACGGAAACCGGGTCGTATGCTCCATGCCATTGGAGCGCGCCCGGGATCCTTAACCCCCAGCATCCACCCTAAACTGGGCGTAAAAAGCAGACACCAGGGACTTCATCGATGTGCCCTTCAAAGGATTTTTAGGCCCTTCCTGGAA
>JBGVKN010000030.1:0-23353 GCA_045123795.1 Faecousia sp.
TTCATGAACAAGGCTGACCTGGTCGACGACGAGGAGCTGCTGGAGCTGGTTGAGATGGAGATCCGTGAGACTCTGTCCTTCTACGAGTTCCCCGGCGACGACGTGCCCGTTATCCAGGGTTCCGCTCTGAACGCTCTGATCTCCGAGTCCAACGACCCCAACGCTCCCGAGTTCGCTTGCATCAAGGAGCTGATGGACGCTGTTGACCAGTATATCCCCACTCCCGACCGTAAGGCTGACCAGCCCTTCCTGATGCCCGTTGAGGACGTCTTCACCATCTCCGGCCGTGGTACTGTTGCTACCGGTCGTGTTGAGCGTGGCGTCATCAACAAGAACGACAAGGTCGAGATCGTTGGCCTGCGTGAGGACAAGCTGGACACCACCGTTACCGACATCGAGATGTTCCACAAGCTGCTGGACTACGCTGAGGCTGGCGACAACATCGGCGCTCTGCTGCGTGGTATCGACAAGAAGAACATCGAGCGTGGTCAGGTTCTGTGCAAGCCCGGCTCCATTAAGCCTCTGACCAAGTTCGCTGGCCAGGTTTACGTCCTGTCCAAGGAGGAAGGCGGCCGTCATACCCCCTTCTTCAACAACTATCGTCCTCAGTTCTACTTCCGTACCACCGACGTTACCGGCATCATCAACCTGCCCGAGGGCGTTGAGATGTGCATGCCCGGCGACAACGTTGTTATGAACGTCGAGCTGATCACCCCCATCGCTATCGAGAAGGGCCTGCGTTTCGCTATCCGCGAGGGCGGCCGTACCGTCGGTTCCGGTGTCGTCACCGAGATCTTCGAGTAATTCTTGGTTCTTTCAAATACCCCGGCTTTGGCCGGGGTATTTTTTATATTCTCATGTAGATTTTTGCACCGATTTATGATATGATGCTTATATATTGCGAAAGGACAATGGGTTATGAAAGCGATGAAAACCACCGGAAAAGTGCTGCTATATACTATAATCGTTGTGATCATGCTTTTGCTAGTGCTTCGTTTTGGTGTCACAGCGCTATACTTTGATTTTTTTAATCATGCGCAAAGTGAATATCTTATTCCCGGATTGGCATCTGATTGGGTTCCCCAAGGCTTTGATTATTTTGAGGCAGAGGAAGTTTATTTGATGTGTGGTTACATGAGTGATGACACATCCTCCCGGGTGTATGTTCGTCAGAAGAACGGTGATACGCATTATGTGGAGCTACTGTATGCTGACGGTACACCTTATCGAAAGCATTCAGGCGGTTTATGCGCCAATGGTAGGTTTCTGTATATTGCCGGAGATGACGGCGTGGACGTATTTTCTCTGTCGGATGTGCTGAATGGGCATAGCGCTAAAAAGCTCGGAAAGATTTTTACCGGCCACGATATGGCCTATTGCTCCTTCTATAATGGATACCTGCTGGCGGGTAATTTCTACCATCCTGAAACCTTTGAAACGCCAACAGAGCACCGGATTACAACCCCGGCGGGGGACAGTAATACTGCTTTGATGATCGTATTCAAAGCTGATGAGAATGCGCACTTTGGCATTGATCCCACTCCGGTCGCAGGATTTTCTACCCCTGAAAAGGTTCAGGGTATCTGCTTTACATCGGATGATGAGATCGTTCTTTCGACATCTTATTCGGTCAACTCTTCTCATTTGTATTACCATCGTATTGACATCAACCGCAGCGCAACCGTGACATCTTGTGGCGTAGAGGTTCCGCTTTATTATCTGGACAGTGCTACGTTGACGGACACTGTGACCCTGCCGCCTATGTCGGAGGAGCTGGTGTACAAGGATGGGCGAGTCCATATTCTGTGCGAATCTGCGTGCAATAAATACATTTACGGCAAATTTATCCGAGGGTATCAGGTTTTTTCCTACGATATGGAGAAATAAATGGCGAAAAGGGAAACGCTGTTGAGCGTTTCCCTTTTTGTGATATTACCCCTTTAAAGCGCTGCTATCGTTCAACACCAGTGTGCTGTACATAAACAGTACATCTTGATCTTTGAATTCAATAAACTGTTTCAACAGGCTGCTTTGCATATACCGCAAATCTACCAGCGTTATGGTTTTGTACCCATGCGCCAGCAGTGGTACGATGGAGCTGCCAAATGAATCCCGGAAAACGACAAGCTCTCGATCTGAGGCGGCATTTGGGTTGTCGATGCGAAGCAAAGGTGCCGCACCGGATAAATAAATGTCGTACAGATCCTTACTATTTTGCTTTTCAAGATCATAGATAGCAGTTGTCTTTCCATTTTCATAATTGTAGACCGAACACCCAGAAAGTAGGTTACTTTCCATCATGTACAGCGTATCCGGCTCCATGGGAATGGCCGCTTGCCCGTAATAAACGCCGTAGAAGGGCGTTTTCAGCGGGACGGGAGTATAATCATCCGGCGCAGGGATCGGCGTATCCATGGCCTTACAAAGCTGTTGAGCGGCATTCACGAGCTGCTCCTGCCGCCAGTGGGTATCCGTGCAATAATAATCTGCCCCAGTTAGACAGTCGTATAATTCGATTTTGGTTGCCCAAGGAAGCCCTGCAGACACTTTTTGCATCAGTTCCCTATAATCCATGGCGGGGTAGCCGTTGGGCTTCGCCAAATAGTAACCCTTGTCTGGAACGACCGTTTGATAGATCCGGCAGTTTGTTCCATCTAGATATTGGTCATATACACCGTTGAGTACGGATAAAGCGTGATTGACGGAGCTGTGGTTCAGTGGGTATTCCAGCTTCGCCGCCACACCATCCACCATATAGATTCCGTTATTATCTTTTTGCGAAAGGACATTGTAATGAAATTCTGCCTTCAGCGTGCGGAACCACTGGCGGTAAGGGAATTGATCCGTAGTAAAGCGGTCGAATTGGCTGGTATAGTCGCCGGAAAGCAGGTTTTCAGGGGTGAGTTGTGGCGGCTGCGCCAAGGGACGGCGTTCCGCTTCGGAGCTAGCATAGGGGGTTTTGAACCATGCGAACAGAGCCAGTCCAGCCCAAAGTGCCACAACGCCGAAAGTCAGAAGGCTACGAATGTGCTTATTGTTCATGCTCGGCCTCCTAAAAACGAAAATATAGGAACGGATTAAAGGAACCGTCCACCAGATACGCCGTGCAGATCAGCAACAGTACCGCCATGGCTACCGGCTCCGCTACGGTTAAGCAGCGTTCCGTCAGAGGGTAGTTTGCAAGAGTATGGCGCAGATGTTTGAGCACGGGCGTTGCGCCGATGATGCCCATAACAAACAGGGGGCCATAGCTTCTGAGGTAATAAAGGGACTCCGCTGACACGACAGGCAAGCGGGATAATCCGAACAGTCCAGCGAGGTCACGCCCGGCTTGGGCTAGATCCTGTGCATTAAACAGTACAAAGCCCAGCACCACCGTCAGCAGTACATAACCATGCCGCAGAACAGCGGGCAGGCGTTTTAGCCCCGGGACCCATTTTTCCAGTAGCAGCATCACGGCGTAAAGCAGTCCCCAGAGTACAAAATTCCATGCCGCTCCGTGCCACAAGCCTGTGAGCATCCATACGACAAGAATGTTGATTACCCAGCGACCCCGGCTGACCCGGTTGCCGCCCAGAGGAATATACACATAATCCCGAAACCAACCACCCAGTGTCATGTGCCACCGGCGCCAGAATTCCGTAATGCTGGCGGAAATATAGGGATAGTCAAAGTTTTCGGGGAAGTGGAAGCCGAAAATGCGCCCTAACCCGATTGCCATATCACTGTAACCGGAAAAATCGAAGTAAATGTGCAAGGTAAAAGCGATGGCATACATCCAGTAAAACAGAACGGAAGGTGCGGCGGAGTCACGGATAATCTCCGTCAGAAGGCCGAACTGGTTGGCAAGCAGTACTTTTTTGCCAAGGCCAACCAGAAATCGGGGAAGACCGGCGATGATGTTATCCCATCCGTTTTCCCGATGTTGCAGTTCCTTTTCAATATCCACATACCGCACGATGGGCCCAGCGATGAGCTGAGGAAACAGCGCTACATAAGTGCCGAAATCAATGAGGTTACGTTGCGGGGTGGTATGCTCCCGGTAAACATCGATGGTATAGCTGATGCATTGAAAGGTGTAGAAGCTGATACCGATGGGCAGTGCCAGCCGCAGCAGAGGGACGGGCATACCGGTCAAATCATTGACGCTGGTGATGAAAAAGTCTGCGTATTTAAATATCCCCAACATACCGATGCCGGTGAGGATGGATACGATGAGAAAAAATCTTTTGAATTTCGTATATCCGATGCCCAGTCCGAAGCCGTAATATGCTAGGATGGAAAGAATCATTAAGATTACATAAACCGGCTCGCCCCATGCGTAAAAAAACAGGCTGCTGAGGAGTAAAAGTGCGTTTTTGAACCGCTTTGGAACCAGAAAATACAGAATTACTACCGCTGGCAGAAAATAAAACAGGAAAGGAATCCCGGAAAAAAGCATACAGCACGCCTCCTTTTGTGAAAAACAGCGTGCCGCTTTTGTTCGGCACGCCGTTCTTTAATCTTTCAGTGTCAGATCCGCCTTCATATTGCTGACGGCGGAAAATGCATCGGTCAACTGCTGGGCAGTTGCCATGTTGGCGTAGTCCGAGTCGATCATCACCAACAGAACCAGATCACCAAAGGCGGATACCATCAAGTCGTCTGCTTCTACGCAGATCCACTTGCGCTGGTCGATGCCCTCAAACATTTGGCGGGCAATGGATTGGGCGTTGTTGGGGTCTTTGACACGGCACAGCACCAGAGAGTAGGCCTGAGAGCCGAAGCCGGATTCAGAGGCCACAGCCTTGGCGATGCCCTCGCTGCTGTCCAGTCCCAGATAGCTTTGCACGGCGTAGCTGTCATCCAGCGCAACTTCTACCGTGACCAGCGACAGCTCCATAGGGTGCTTTTCGTAGATCATGTCCACGATATCATCCAGCATTTTATCCGCCAGTACGGATGTGGGGGCGCTGGATGGGGGAGCGGTGGTTTCTGCGGGCTGATTATTGCGGCAGCCGGCCAGTCCTGCGGCGCATAAAGTCATCGCCAACAGTGTACAGATCAATCTTTTCATATTGCGTCCTCCTGCTTTTGGAAAATGCGTTTATATACAGCATACCCCAAAAACAGCACAATAATACCTGTCAAAACGCCGGATGTGTCAATTCCCACATCAACGATGCTGCAATAGCGACTCGGAGAAAAGATTTGAATGCTTTCATCAATGCAGGCGGCTGTGGCACCGCAGAGCAAGGGCAGAAGATATTTACCAACCTTCCGTTCCATGACCATGCAGAACAGCCAGCATAGAACCATGCCCAGCGCCGCAAACTCCGAAAAATGTGCCAGCTTGCGCAGAAGATGCAGTCCGCTTTCCGTGGTCAGGAAAGGGAGCAGCTTGCTTAAAATCTGTCCGACCCAACCGCTGAGAGCACCGGAGGTTTCCCCGGGCAATGCGGAATTGCCCCAGATAAATGCCAAAATTGCCACAAGCAGAGCAGAACAGAGGATCAGCCGCTTTTTCGTCTTTTTCATTAGCCGATGACTCCCAGATGCTCCAGTAAAATCTTCAAGCCAAGCAGGATCAGAATAATGCCGCCGGCGGCCTGTGCTTTCTTTTCAAAGCGGCTGCCAAAAATGTTGCCAACCTTCACACCGGCGCAGGACATGACAAAGGTGATCACACCGATCAATACCACCGCCAAGAAAATATTGACGTTGCCGGCCATGGCAAGAGAAATGCCCACAGCCAGTGCGTCGATGCTGGTAGCCACCGCCATGACGAACATGGTCTTGGCGGAAAGATCCGCTTCCTCGCAGCCGCAGCATTCACTCTTTTCAAAGGCCTCCCGCAGCATATTGATGCCGATGATGCCCAGCAGGATGAATGCAATCCAGTGATCCACCGTCTTGATGGCATCGGCAAACAAGGAACCGAGGAAGAAGCCAATCAGCGGCATCAGGGCCTGAAAACCGCCAAACCACGCTCCGCAGATGGAGCCTTCCTTTAGCGTAGCTTTGCGCATGCCCAATCCTTTGCAGATGGATACGGCGCAGGCATCCATGCTCAGGCCTACCGCCAGAAGCAGTAATTCAATTATTCCCATGTATGGAACCTCCGAAACACAACAATGCAGGTATTATATTTCTTTTGAAGTGGACTGTCAAGGGAAATCAGCACCCGTCGCTGAGCATGATATCCAAAATGGTCTTATCCGTTTCCCGCATTCCTTCCCGAGCCAAGCGGCCAATGTTGGTTACGGTTTTATCCACGCCCTTGGTGACGATGCCGTCACCACCGTAGAATTGCTGATTTTCTAAATACATATCATATCCCAGAATACCGGCATCCACCGCAGCAGCAATTTTTGCGGCGCAGGAGGGCTTGGCACCGTCGCAAATAGTGCCGGAGAGAATGGCAATGGCGTTGACCACCGTATGGGCAACGGCGTGGAACCTGCCGCCCCGCAGATAGGCGATACCCGCACCGGCGCCGCATCCGGCGCTGATCGCGCCGCAGTATGCGGACAGCCGCCCAATGCCGGTTTTTTGATGGATGGTCACAAGATCGCTGACCACCACAGCCTTCAGCAATTCTTCCTCCGAAGCCCCCATATCCTGGGCGACCACGACCACGGGGACGCTGGCGGTAATGCCTTGATTTCCACTGCCGGACAGGATGATTACAGGCTTTTCGCAACCGCTCATGCGGGCATCGGAACCAGCGGCTGCATAGGCGCAGGCTTTCTTTTCAAGAGATTTTCCCTGCTGGCGCAGAATGACCCGTCCGATGTTGGCACCCCAATTACCTTCCAGTCCGGCGTTGGCGATGGACATATTGTATTCAATCTGACGGCCCACGCAATCCCGGATATCCTCCACCTCCAGTGCGTCCGCAAATTCTACGATCCGCTCAATGGACAGGCAGGATTTGTCGGTCAGGTTATCCTCAGAGGATTCGGTGATCGGAAGCTCCAAAAGGATGGTTTCATTTTTTTGGATCAGGACGATGTTGGTGTGGTGATTGACGATCCGCAGACGCACCCGGTCACCGGATGGAGCGTACAGAGTCAAATCGATATCAAACACCAGATCCGATTCGGAGGGGGCGATGTTTACCTCCGCCTCCTGCATATATGCCTTCAGGTCTGCCCGCTGGGTATCCGTCACAGTGCTGATGACCTGAAGCTCCTTGCTGGCGTCGCCCGCAACGATACCGGCGCAGATGGCGGCGGCAATACCCCGCAGTCCGCCGGTGTTGGGTACGACGACGCTTTTTACATTTTTGATGATATTACCGCTGACGTATGCTTCTACACGGCAGGGAACAGTCTCCAAAACCTGCCGGGCTTTTGCGGCAGCGTAGGCCAGTGCAATGGGTTCGGTGCAACCCATTGCAGGCCGCAGTTCTTCCTTTAGTATCGAAATGTATTGCTGATAAAGATGATCTCCCCGCTTCACAGCCGTCCCTCCAACTGTCAAATATGGTGTTATTATAGCATAATTACACGAAATTGCAATCAAATACCACAATTTTGCAAACAAAAACCACCGCTACTGCGATTTTTCGCAGCAGCGGTGTTGCTTAGCATTTTTTCATTAGACGGATATAGAACTCCACCGCCTTGGCAATGGACTGCAGACGAATCTTTTCGTTATTACCGTGGATGGATTTCCGCTCTTCGGCGGTCATATCCATGGCGGAGAAGCGGTATACATGATCTGAGATCCGCCCATAATGTCGGGAATCGGAGCATTGCACCATCAAATACGGCGATACCACACAACCGGGCCAGGTTTCTGCCACTGCCGCAGCCACAGTATCCCATGCAGGGCAATCGGTTTGAGAGATGCGGCTGGGTTCCGAGGATTCCAGCACCGTGATCTCCACGTTAGGATCGTTGACCGCTTTTCTCAGATGGGCTGCGGCCGATGCAACGCTGTCCGCCGGATTCAGGCGCATATTGGAAACCAGCTTTGCTTCTGTGGGGAGGACATTTCGGCCAGTGCTGCCTTCCATCTGCGTAAAGGCCACAGTGGTGCGCACCAATGCGTTCATTTCGCCACCGCTGGTTTTTCCCAGCAGATCGATGATCCAGCCGAAGCACCATAGGTTCGCAAAGATCACTTTATACAAAAAGGTGGAATGCCGTCCCAGCGTGTCAAACATTTCAGCCGCAGGCTTGGTGATGTGCATTTTGAAAGGATGCTTACTCACATTGCGGCAGGCATTTGCCAGTGTGGTGATGGGGGTCTTGACTGGGGGAGCAGAAGCGTGACCGCCGGAGGATAGGGCCTTATACTCCACATTCATCATGCCTTTTTCCGCAATGCCGATCAGGCCGCAGGGCTGCTTGACGCCGGGGAACACATTCTCAACGACAGCGCCGCCTTCGTCTACTACCAGCGCCGGGTGAATGTCGTGGGAGATGAAGTAATCAACGATGTTGACCGCGCCTTTTCCGTTGACCTCCTCGCCGCCGGAGAACGCAAAGTAAATATCGTGTTCCGGCTGAAAACCCTTGCCGATCAGGTGATTGGCGGCACTGAGTATGCCGTTGAAGGTGGCTTTGGTATCCAGTGTGCCACGGCCCCACAGCAGGCCATCTTCGATGATACCGGCGAAGGGCGGTTTGTCCCATTTTTCCTCATCCACACTAACTACGTCATAATGAGCCATCATGACCGCAGGGGCGTGGTCGTGCTTTCCGGGCCAACGGAACAGCAGGCCACGGTCAGGTAAGCGTCGAATGGAGCAGACATCGTAGACCCGGGGATATAGATCAGGCAGCAGAGCAATGAGCTTTTCAAACTCTGCGTCATCTTCCAACGATTTGTCTACATTGGAAACGGTTTTACACTGCACTAATTTTTGCAGGGTAAAAACCGCTGATTTTTTATCAAAATCTACGGTTTCAGTGCTGATTTGCGGCTGCTTTTTCGGGCGAAAGAAAGCTGCCCGCAACAAAATAACAGCCAGAAACAGTCCCAGCAGACCGAGAACTGCGTAAAGTATCCACATATCACAGCACTCCTCTCTTAAAGAGAATCCGGGCGACGACGATGGTGAACACCACGCTGACTGGCACCATGATGCCAACAGTTCCGGCGTTCAGGGCAGGTACAAAGATGAACAGCACCAGCATCAGTAGCACAGGGGCCACGGCGATTTTCCAGTTCTTAGACACAAAGGCAACACCCAGTCCACCGAAGAGAGCCGGGAGCATTTGTGCGAAGGCGGGCTCCAGCACGGGGGCTTCCAGAATGGGCGTGATGGGAACGATCAGGATCACGCCTAAAATGATGATCAGCGTGGTCACAATGCTGGAGGTCGCAATGGCGATGGTGGAAATGATCTCACCCTCCTCCGAGTTGATGCTGACATCATTCTGCTCCAAGGCGTTGATGGCGCAGGGAAGCTTCAGATTGGAAATATTGCCGGTGACAAAGCTCAGGTAAGCACCGCCGGCACCCAGCATGGGGGTAAAGGTGATGGTTTCGATCACGCCGACGGCCCAATACATGGGGGCGGTGGCTATCAAACCCATGACCAGTGCCTTCCAGTCCGGGCTTCCGTTAAACAGGATGGCAATGGTAATGGGGAACAGGATCAGCAGACCCATGACGCTGAGATTCCAAATCCGACCGTCACGATGCACGCTGTCGATG
Source organism: Faecousia sp. (assembly GCA_045123795.1). Taxonomy (GTDB): domain Bacteria; phylum Bacillota; class Clostridia; order Oscillospirales; family Oscillospiraceae; genus Faecousia. The sequence continues at coordinate 9,652 of JBGVKN010000030.1, forward strand.
TAACTATATTGCTTTTTCATAGACGAACCCTCCTTAACCCAGCCATGCGGTGATGGGGATAGCGGCGGCCATACCGGCCAGCAGACTGATGGGAAGGGCATAGTCATTGACCCATTGCCATTTGAATTTCTTCATCAGCAGGCCGCAGATCAGCATGACCACTGCCGATACACCCATGACGCACACCGGCACCAGACCGGAGGTTGCGCTGTAATCCCCGGGAGTCCACAGACGGGAGAAATCGCAGAACACATAGCCTAAAAATGCGGAGATCATGCCGATAAACATGGCATTTTGCAGAATATCCGCCCATTTTGCGTCCTTATTATTCAGTGTTTTCATGCCGCTCAGCAGTTTCTTTCCGATGGCAGGCACCAGCCAGATGCCCACCATGATGCTGATGGTCATAACCAATATGATGGTCACGTACTGGCTGGGGGTGAGGGCATCGATCTTGCCCAGTGTCAGACCCATGGCGCTGACGGCGTTCTCTGCAGCAATGGTTTCATAGCTCAAGGAGCCCACCACGCTCAGCCGCAGCCAAGGCAGGGGGAGCCCCAGACTCTTAGACAGGGCAATGACGCTGATTACGATGGACACTGCCGGGGCAATGGTGAACACCGCCGCAGTTTTGATGGTCTTTTTCAGCTTCTTGGAGTCCATGCCGATGGCCTTGGCCCGGCGCAGAGCCTTCACTAGGAAGTAAATGGATTGTCCCAACACTGCTGCTACCAGAATGCCCACCAGCACGAACAAAATCGGATGGTTGATACTGAATTCCATAACAAAACACCTCCAAATAAATAGATACATTCACTATACCACAAAATGTGTTATCAGACAAGCACAAGTGTTTGTGCAATATAACAAAAAAACTCGCCGATGTGGACATCCACACCGGCGAGAGAAGTTATTTAACGGATTTTGCCTCGCAGTAAATGCAACGGTAAATCTGGTTTGTTTCATCAACCAGCTTATAGACCGCAGGCAGCTCCTGTTCGGTAGAGGTAATGCACCGGGGATTGATGCAGGCAGGGCGGTCGTAGTACAGGGCGGAGGTGTCAATTGCCTCACGGACGGGGTCACGCTGGGCTTCCTCCAGCAGCATCAGGATCAGAGCCATGCGCATATACTTTCCGTTCAGAGCCTGACGGAAGTAAGCAGCCCGAGGGTCATCGTCCACCTTCACGCTGATTTCGTTGACACGAGGCAGGGGATGCAGGACGCACATTTTTTCCTTAGCCAGAGCCATCTTCTCGGCGGTCAGAACATAGCTGTCCTTCAGACGAGCATACTCGGCAGGATCATCAAAACGCTCCTGCTGGATACGGGTCATGTACAGCACATCCAGCTTGGGCAGCGCAGCTTCCAGATCCGTGGTCTCCTCGTAGGGGATACCCTTGGGGTCCAGCTCGTTGTAGCGAACATACTTGGGCAGCTTCAGCTCCTCGGGGGAGATCAGGATGAACCGGATGCCGGTGTAACGGCACATAGCAGCGATCAGGGAGTGGACGGTGCGTCCGTACTTCAGGTCGCCGCACAGACCGATGGTCAGATCGTTCAAGCGGCCCATCTCACGGGAGATGGTCAGCAGGTCTGCTAAGGTCTGGGTGGGATGGAAGTGGCCGCCATCGCCGGCGTTGATCACAGGAATGCTGGCATTTCGGGAGGCTACATAGGGAGCACCCTCCAGAGGATGACGCATGGCGATGATATCAGCATAGCAGCTGATGATCTTGGCGGTGTCGGCAATGCTCTCGCCCTTGGATGCGGAGGAAGAGCTGGCCTGACTGAAACCGATTACGTTGCCGCCCAGCTCCATCATAGCAGCCTCAAAGCTCAGACGGGTACGGGTGGAGGGTTCAAAGAACAGGGTGGCCAGCTTCTTGTGGGCGCATTTGTCCTGATAAGCCTCGGGATGGCTGATGATATCCTTTGCGGTGTTAATCAGCTGATCCAGTTCCTCAATGGAAAGATCCAGAATGTCAATTAAACTTCTCATGCCTTCGCTCCGTTAACAGCCAGATAATTCTTGATACGGTTGACATTCTCCTCGTTGGCGGGATCTTCGCTGAGGTACTCGATGATGTCATACACATCGACCACGGAGTAGACGGGGAAGCCAAACTCCTCTTCCACCTCAGCCATGGCGCTCTTTTCGGTCTTGCCTTTTTCCTTGCGGTCTACCATGACGAAGGTGGCGGCAACCTTGACATTTTCCAGACCGCTGAGGATGGCCATGCTCTCACGGATGGCGGTACCGGCGGTGATGACGTCTTCCACGATGACCACTTCCTCACCAGCCTGGGGCACATAGCCCACGAACACACCGCCTTCACCGTGATCCTTCACTTCCTTGCGGTTGAAGAAGAAGGGAACGTCCAGCCCGTTCTTGGAAAGGGCGACAGCGGCGGACACGGCGATGGAAATGCCCTTGTAGGCAGGGCCGTAGAGGACAGTTTTCTTGTTACCCACCTTGTCGAAGTAGGCCTTGGCGTAGAACTCGCCCAGTTTGGCGATTTCATCACCGGTCTTGATCATGCCGGCATTGATAAAGTAGGGGATCTTCCGACCGCTCTTGGCGGTGAAGTCACCGAATTTCAGGACACCTGCGCTCTGCAGGAACTGAATAAACTCTCTTTTATAGGATTCCATGGACTCATTCTCCTTTATTATCTCAATAAAAACAGCAGTAAAGAAACGAGCGGTACCCAATGGCGTATAAATTACGGATCAGGTGCGTTGCGAATTGGCTGCGCTTAATCGCAGAATTCTGCCACGCAGCGCTCATAGGCGGCAACGGGGTCGGCGGCAGCGGTGATGGGACGGCCCACCACGATGTAGTCGGAGCCGATCTCCTTGGCCTGAGCGGGGGTCATGACACGCTTCTGGTCACCAACCTCGCCGTCGGCAAAGCGGACACCGGGGGTGATGGTCAGGAAACCTTCACCGCAGCGGTCGTGAACCTTGCCTGCCTCCAGAGGGGAGCAGACGATGCCGTCCAGACCGGCGTTCTTAGCGGTTTCGGCGTAGTGCATGACAACCTGATCCATGGGCTCCTTGATGAGGATATCCTTTTCCAGCGCTTCCTGATCGGTGGAGGTCAGCTGGGTCACGGCGATCAGCAGGGGACGGGTGCCGTCCGGGCGGGTCAGGCCTTCCAGTGCGCCCTTCATCATGGCGGTGGTGCCGGCGGCGTGGAGGTTGGTGATATCCACATCCAGATTCCGCAGGACTGCCATGGCCTTCTTAACGGTGTTGGGGATGTCGTGGAGCTTCAGATCCAGGAAAATCTTGTGGCCACGAGCCTTGATCTCTCTGACAATGCTGGGTCCCTCAGCGTAGTACAGCTCCATGCCGATCTTCACGAAGGGCTTTCTGCCGGTGAACTTGTCCAGAAATGCAAAGGTCTGCTCTGCGCTGGCGAAGTCACAGGCTACGATTACGTCTTTTCCCATAATTGAACGCCTCCTATAATATCTTTCAAATTTTCAATTCTGTATTTTTCCATGACTGCGGGCAGATCGTTGACGATATCCCGGCAGATGTAGGGATTGACCAGATTGGCGGCACCCACCTGAACAGCGGTGGCACCGGCCATCATCATTTCAATGACGTCCTCAGCGCTGGAAACGCCGCCGATGCCGATGACCGGAACCTTGACGGCTTTTGCCACCTGATAGACCATCCGAACAGCCACAGGGAAGATGGCAGAGCCGGAGAAACCGCCCATGGTGTTGGCGATGACGGGACGACGGCGGTTCAGGTCGATGCGCATACCCAGCATGGTGTTGATCAGGCTGATGCCGTCAGCACCCTCATCCTCGCAGGCTTCGGCGATGGATACGATATCGGTCACATTGGGGGACAGCTTGATGATAATGGGCTTGTCGGTAACAGTCCGAACGGCACGGGTCACTGCCGCCGCGGCTCCGGGGGAAGTACCAAAGCTCATGCCGCCGCCGTGGACGTTGGGGCAGGAAACGTTGACCTCCAGCCAGCCCACCTGCTCCTGCTGCGCCAGCTTTTCGCAGGTGTACATATACTCATCGATGGAGAAGCCGCTGATGTTAGCCATAACCGGCTTATGGAACACTTCCTTCAGCTTGGGAAGCTCGGTGCTGATGACCTGATCCACACCGGGATTTTGAAGACCCACCGCATTGATCATGCCGGCGGTGCATTCTGCGATCCGGGGGGTAGGATTGCCGAACCGGGCATCCTTGGTGGTGCCCTTGAAGGAGAAGGTGCCCAGGCAGTTGATGTCGTACAGCTCCGCAAATTCGTAGCCGTAACCGAAGGTGCCGGAGGCGGGAATCACAGGATTGTCCAGCTCAATGCCGCACAAATTAACGCTCAGTTTGCCCACAGGATCTCCTCCTTTCGCATGACAGGGCCATCCTTGCAGATGCGCTTGTAGCCGGTGAGGGTCTTGCAGGAGCAGCCCATGCAGGCACCGAAGCCGCAGCCCATCCGCTCCTCAAAGCTCATCTGACCGGAGGTGGTGGTTGCCTTGTAAACGGCCTTGAGCATGGGCTCCGGGCCGCAGGTGTAGAAATGGGTATAAGTATCAGGAAAGGCGTTGGTCACAAAGCCCTTGACACCGTAGCTGCCGTCTACAGTGGTGACGGTGACGGCGCAGCCCAGTGCTTTGAATTCGTCTTCGTAGAAAATCTCGGATTTTGTGTTAAATCCAAGGATAACGGTAACTTTTTTGCCCTGCTCAACCAGCTTTTTGGCCAGATTATACATGGGCGGCACGCCGACACCGCCGCCAATCAGCACCGGTGCGTCACCGGCGCAGGTCAGATCATATCCGTTGCCAAGGCCGGTCAGGATATCCAGCGTAGCACCGGCTTTCATGGTGCGCATCTGCTCTGTGCCCTTGCCCACGACCTTGTAGATGATGGTCAGGGTGCTGTCATCGTAATCGCAGACGGAGATGGGCCGCCGCAGGAACTTACCCTCCAGCAAAATATTCACGAATTGACCGGAGGCGGTGATGGCGGAGGTATCACCGCAGAGAACCATTTTTTGGACGCTGTCCGTCAGCGGTTCATTGCTGATAATGGTGAAGATGGATTGTTTCATTTTATCTCCTTGTCTGTTGATAAAACAATATAGTCCTTAGGGAGGGTCAAGACCCTCCCCTACGGATAGTTTTCATTAAGCGTCGATGGTGGAAATGGTCAGGGTGGTTTCCTCCAGAACGTCCAGCAGAACCTTGATGGTATCAAGAGCGGTGAATAGGGTCACGTTATGCTCCGTGGCAATCTGACGGATCTGGATACCGTCCTGCTCGCTGGCGCCGGGATCCTTGGTGTTGATGACGTAAGCAATGTGGCCCTGGCGCAGAGCGTTGGGGATCTCCTCGCTGCCGTCGCTGATCTTGCCCAGTGCATGGGTACGAATACCGTTTTCCTTCAAGAATTTGGCAGTGCCTTCGGTGGCCTGAATGTTAAAGCCAAGCTGGTAGAACCGGCGGATCAGGGGCAGAGCTTCCTCCTTATCCTGATCGGCGATGGTGGCAAACACGGTGCCGTAGTTCTGCAGCTTCATGCCGGAAGCTTGCAGAGCCTTGTACAGAGCACGATTCATGGTGCTGTCGTAGCCGATGGCCTCGCCGGTGGACTTCATTTCGGGGGACAGGTAAGCGTCCAGACCACGGATCTTGTTGAAGGAGAACACGGGTGCCTTGACATACCAACGATCCTTCTCATCGGCATAAATATCGAACAGGCCCAGCTCCTTCAGGCTCTTGCCCAGGATGACCTCGGTGGCGATATCCGCCAGAGAGTATCCGGTGGCCTTGCTCAGGAAGGGAACGGTACGGGAAGAACGGGGGTTGACCTCGATGATGAACACGTTGTCATCCTTGTCTACGATGAACTGGATGTTGTACAGGCCGATGATGCCGATGCCCAGACCCAGCTTCTTAGCGTACTGCAGGATAATGCCCTTGACCTTGTCGCTGATGGAGAAGGGGGGGTAGACGGACATGGAGTCGCCGGAGTGAACGCCGGTGCGCTCGACCAGCTCCATGATACCGGGAACGAAGACGTTGATGCCGTCGCAGATGGCATCGATCTCCACCTCACGGCCCTGAATATACTTGTCAACCAGAACGGGCTTGTCCTCGTCGATCTCAACGGCGGTGCGCAGGTAGTGGCGCAGCTGATCCTCGTTGGCGACGATCTGCATGGCCCGGCCGCCCAGCACGAAGGAGGGGCGCACCAGAACAGGATAGCCGATCTCGGCGGCGGCAGCGATGCCGTCCTCCAGCTTGGTCACAGCCTTGCCCTTGGCACGGGGGATGTCCAGCTCGTTGAGCAGGTTTTCAAAGGCGTTCCGGTCTTCGGCCTTGTCAATGGCGGCGCAGTCGGTGCCGATGATCTTCACACCACGGTCAGTCAAGGGCTGAGCCAGGTTGATGGCGGTCTGACCACCTAACGATGCGATGACACCCTCGGGCTGCTCAAACTCGATGATGTTCATCACATCCTCGGGAGTCAGGGGCTCGAAGTACAGCTTGTCGGCGGTGGTGTAGTCCGTGGAAACGGTTTCGGGGTTGTTGTTGATGATGATGGCCTCGTAACCGGCGTTTTTAATGGTCATAACGGCATGGACAGTGGAGTAGTCGAACTCAACGCCCTGACCGATACGGATGGGGCCTGCGCCCAGCACCACGATCTTCTTCTTGTTGGTCAGCCGGGAGGCGTTCTCTCCGGTGTAGCTGGAGTAGAAGTAGGGGATATAGGCGCCGGTGTGGCAGGTATCTACCATGCGGAACACGGGGAACAGGTTGTTTTCCTTGCGGAAATTGTACACATCCAGCTCGTTGCACTTCCACATCCGGGCGATATACTTGTCGCTGAAGCCCATCTTCTTGGCGGCGGTCAGGATCTCAAGATTGCGGACGTTGGCCTTCAGGGTTTCCTCCATGTCAACGATGCGCTTGATGGCCTCCAGGAAGTAGGGGGTAATCTGGGTGATCTCATGGATCTTCTCCACAGAAACGCCGTGATAGAACAGCTCAGCGATGGCGAAGATGTTATCAGAGCGGAAGTCCTTGATATAGTCCAGCAGTTCCTCCACGCTCATATTGTCGAACTTGGACAGGTACATATGGTTGGCGCCGATCTCCAAGGAACGGATACCCTTGAGCAGGGATTCTTCCAAGGTGGAGCCGATGCCCATGACCTCACCGGTGGCCTTCATCTGGGTGCCCAGCATATTGGAGGCGCTGGTGAACTTGTCGAAGGGGAAACGGGGCAGCTTGGCGATCACATAGTCAAGCTGGGGCTCGAAAGCGGCGTTGGTGTTGGCAATCTTGATCTCCTCCAGCGTCATGCCCACGGCGATCTTGGCGGTAACCCGGGCAATGGGGTAGCCGGAAGCCTTGGAAGCCAGAGCGGAGGAGCGGGACACACGGGGGTTGACCTCGATCAGGTAGTATTCGGAGGAATGGGGGTTCAGAGCGAACTGTACGTTGCAGCCGCCCTCGATCTTCAGCTCCTTGATCAGCTTAATAGCGGAGTCGTTGAGCATCTTCAGATCGTGGTCGTTCAGGGTCATGATGGGGGCGACGACCACGGAGTCGCCGGTGTGGACACCCACGGGGTCGATGTTTTCCATGCCGCAGATGGTGATAGCATGATCTTCGCCGTCACGCATGACCTCGAACTCGATCTCCTTGTAGCCCTTGACGGACTTCTCAATCAGAACCTGATGAACAGGGGAGAGCTTAAAGGCATTCAGACCAACCTCGACCAGTTCCTCCTCGCTGTAAGCGAAGCCGCCGCCGGTGCCGCCCAGCGTAAAGGCGGGGCGCAGAACAACGGGGTAGCCAATGCGCTTGGCAGCTTCCTTGGCTTCCTCGATGGAGTAGGTGATCTCGGAGGGGATGACGGGTTCACCGATGGACTGGCACAGCTCCTTGAACAGCTCCCGGTCCTCGGCACGCTCGATGGATTCACTGGAAGTACCCAGCAGCTCCACCTGACACTCGGCGAGGATGCCCTTCTTCTCCAGCTGCATAGCCAGGTTCAGGCCGGTCTGGCCGCCAATGCCGGGAACGATGGCGTCGGGACGCTCGTAGCGGATGATCTTTGCCACATATTCCAGGGTCAGGGGTTCCATGTAGACCTTGTCGGCGATGGTGGTGTCCGTCATAATGGTGGCGGGGTTGGAGTTGACCAGAACCACCTCGTAGCCTTCCTCCTTCAGAGCAAGGCAGGCTTGGGTGCCGGCGTAGTCAAACTCAGCGGCCTGACCGATGACGATGGGGCCGGAGCCGATGATCATAATTTTCTTTAAGTCTGTGCGCTTTGCCATTTTGATTTACCTCCGTTGATTACTCTTGGTATACGATATTGCCGTCGCAGACGGTTAGCAGACAGCGACCAAACAGATTCATTCCGGTGAAAGGTGTTGCCTTACCCATAGAAAGGAACTCGTTCGGGTCAACTGTATATTGTTTGCTCAGATCCCACAGGCTGAAATCCAGCCCAAGGGGCAGATTGAAACGCTTGCGGGGATTGTCCACCAGCAGTGCCACCAGCTTTTCCAGCGTGATGATGCCAGGTTTGACCAGATGGGTGTACATGGCGGAGAAAGCGGTTTCCAGACCCACCACGCCGAAAGCGCTTTTCTCCAATCCACGGCTCTTTTCCTCCGCCGAGTGGGGAGCGTGATCGGTGGCGATCATGTCGATGGTGCCGTCTACGATGCCTTCGATCAGGGCCAGGCGGTCATCCCGGCTGCGCAGAGGGGGATTCATTTTGAAACGTCCGTCCTCTTGCAGGTCGCTATCATCCAGAATCAGATAATGGGGGCCGGTTTCGCAGGTGACGTCAACGCCTTTGGCCTTGGCCTTGCGGATAATGTCCACGCTTTCCTTGGTGGAAATATGGCACACATGGTAGGCGCAGCCGATCTGCTCTACCAGCTTCAGATCCCGATCGATCTGAACCCATTCGCTTTCGGAGCAGATGCCCCGGTGACCATTCGCTTTTGCGTATTCACCGTCATGGATGTAGCCGCCACGCAGAAGTTCATTGACTTCGCAGTGAGCGACGATCATTTTGCCTAGCTCCTTGGCCTTCATCATGGCTGCACGCATCATGTCGTCATTCTGTACGCCCCGTCCGTCGTCGGAAAAACCGCAGACGTAAGGTGCCATATCCGCAAGGTCAGCCAGTTGCTCGCCGGCTTCACCCATGGTGATGGTTCCGTAAGGGTAAACGTGGATGCAGGCATCGGTTTCGATTGTTTGCCGTTGCAGATTTAGGTGTTCAAGGGTGTCCGGTGTGGGGTTCAGGTTGGGCATGGTGCATACGGCGGTGTATCCGCCCCGGGCCGCACTGGCGCAGCCGGTGGCGATGGTTTCTTTATATGAAAATCCCGGCTCTCTGAAATGCACGTGCACATCACAAAAGCCGGGAAAAACAGCGTATTCAGAATTGGAAACACCAATGCCGACCTTTTCCAGAAAATTAGAAACACGGGCACCAAAGGTGGGATCACAAGCGGTATCAATGATCTTATACTTGTTGCGTTCCATCATCGTGTTCTCCTTTTTGAAGTCGGGGGGCTCAAAGCCCTCGGGGGATTATATCACGGTAGCACTGCCGTGTCAACAGAAAATGGCAGTCCATGAGGTTTTTCTTTGGGGTTCCCGTGGGTGAGTTGCCCACGGGAACCGACTAGATCAGTTGGTATAGTTATCGAAATAGCCCTGAACCAGAATGACAGGGGTGCCCTTATCGCCGGAGCCGGAGGTCAGATCGCACAGAGAGCCGATCAGGTCGGTCAGACGGCGGGGAGTCGTGCCCTGAGAGGCCATGCTACCCACCAGGTTGCCTCCCTTTTCACGGATCGCACCTTCAATAGCGGCCTTCAGCTCAGCACCGGACAGGTTTGCAAAATCATTGTCAGCCAGATACTTCAGTTTCAGCTCGTTGGGGGTACCCTCCAGACCGGGGGTGTAGGCAGGGGAAACAACGGGGTCAGCCAGTTCCCAGATCTTGCCGGCGGGGTCCTTGAAGGCACCGTCGCCGTAGACCATGACCTCAATGTGCTTGCCGGTCTTTTCCAGGAAGCTCTTCTGGATGGCCATGACCAGATCGTTGCAGTCCCGGGGGAACAGCTTGACCTTATCCTCAGTGGATTTGTTGGAGCCCAGCAGGCCGTAGTTTTCGTTGTAGCCATTGCCGTCCACGGAGGTGGTCAGGATATCGTCAAGACCGCAGACCTTCTCGGCACCGGCAGCCAGCAGCAGACGCTTGGTGCGGGCACGGGTATGGATATCGCAGGTCAGGACATTCTTGGTGTAAGGAAGGATTGCCCGAGGATCGTTGGCAAAAATGATCTCCGCCTCGGCGCCGGACTCACGGATCAAATCACCGTAATACTGGACATAGTCCACGCCGGTGAAGGGGTGAGGATTGGCACCAAACAGCTCCCGATATTTCTCCAAAGACAGAACATCGGAGTAAGGATTAATCTTAGCGGCATCCAGCTGATCAAAGGACACCAGCTCATTACCAACCTCGTCGGAGGGATAGCTGAGCATCAGGACGACCTTCTTTGCGCCCTGAGCAATGCCCCGCAGGCAGATGGCAAAGCGGTTCCGGGACAGAATAGGGAAAATGACACCGATGGTTTCACCGCCCAGCTTGTTGCGCACATCCTTGGCAATGGCGGAAACGGAAGCGTAGTTACCCTGTGCCCGGGCCACGATGGACTCGGTCATAGCAACGACATCCCGGTTGTTAAGCTGAATATTCTCGCTCTCGGCGGCTTCCAGTACGCTGTCCACAACGATCTTGCACAGATCGTCGCCCTCGCGGATGATGGGGCAGCGAACGCCGCGGGAGGTGGTTCCGATTTTTCTTTCCATAAGTTGACCTCATTTCTCCGGCTGTGGAGCGGGGGAGCAGCCGGAAGGATATCAATATGACTAGACGCCATAGGGGTTCAGCTTTGGGGTGTTCAAACCCCAATTTTCACCTATACTATTATGGCGAAGAATTGGGAAAAAATCAAGATAGAATCGTTACGAAATTGAAAAAAAGTCACCTGCCATCCTTATGGAAAATAAACAAAGGGCCATGACAGGTGGACGAAAGGGGTTAACGCCTCCACGTACTGCGGGAAAATAGCAGCAGAATCGGGAAGATCTCCAGTCGTCCGGCCAGCATATCCGCCGACAGCACCAGTTTGCTCAGATCGCTGTAAGCGGCAAAATTGCAGGTGGGGCCAACGGCTTCCAAACCGGGGCCGATATTATTGAAGCAGGCCAGCACTGCGGTGAAATTGGTACCAACGGAGAAATTGTCCAACGAGATCACCACAAAGCTGAAGATGATGATGCACACATAGGCGGCAAGATAGGCGTTGGTGTTGTCCAGAATCTTCTCGTTGACCACCTGACCGTTGTTGCGGACCACTTGCACTCGGCGGGGGTTTAGTACCTGTCCGATATTGCGCTTCAGGCTTTTCAGCAGCAGCATCAGCCGTGCCACCTTCAAGCCGCCGCCGGTACTGCCGGCGCAGGCGCCGACTACCATCAAGAACATAATAATGGCTTTTGAGAAAGCGGGCCACAGGTCAAAGTCCGTAGTGGCAAAGCCGGTGGTGGTGATGATGGTGGAAACGGTAAATGTTGCGTGGCGGATCGTTTCCTCCAGTGTGCCATAAAGATGGCGTACATTCAGAACGATCATCGCAATGGCGCCAATAACGATGGCGAAATACATCCGCAGCTCCTCGTCTTTGAACACATCCCGGAATTGCCGTAGTAAAAGAAGATAGTAGCAGCTAAAGTTGATTCCGAACAGGAACATGAATATCGTTGTCACGTTCTGAATGTAGGGGCTGTAGCTTGCCATGGAGTCGTTTTTGATACCGAAACCGCCGGTGCCTGCAGTGCCGAAAGCAGTACATATTGCATCAAACAGAGGCATTTTGCCAATGAGCAAGAAGATGACGTTGATAAGGGTCATCACAATGTAAATGATGTACAGGATGCCGGCGGTCTTGCGCATCCGGGGTACCAGCTTGCCGACATTGGGGCCGGGGCTTTCTGCACGCAACAGATGCATGGTAAAGCCTTTTTCCTTGCTGCCCGGAGCGATAGCCAGCAAGAAAACCAGCACGCCCATGCCGCCCAGCCAGTGGCTGAAGCTGCGCCAATACAGATTACCCTTGGCAAGAGCTTCCACATCGGCCACAACGGAGGAGCCGGTGGTGGTGAAGCCGGAAACGGTCTCAAACATGGCATCGATGAACCGGGGGATCTCGCCGGTCATCACAAAGGGGATCGCGCCGAAGGCCGACAGGACGATCCAGCACAGGGCGGTGCTGACACAGCCCTCCTTCAGGTAGATGGTGGTATTCTTCGGTTTTTTCAGGGCGATGAGAGTGCCGACCACCAGACACACCGCACCCATCACGAGATAGGCCCAGCCCTGCTGCTCTCCGTAGATGAGTCCCACGAAGAAGCTCGGCAGCATCAGCAGGCCCTCGATGCGCAGGACCTGGCCCAGGATATATACGATCATTGCTCCGTTCATGGCCTGCTCCTTATGCGAGAATGTCCCGGATGTCGTTGAAGCCGGAGTGGGTGGTGACCACCATGACGGTGTCCCCCACCTCGATGGTATCAACGCCGGAGGGGATCAGGATCTTGCCGCCGCGGTTGATGCTGGCGATGAGGATGTCCTTCTTCATCCGGGGCTTCAGGTCCTTGAGCATGGTGCCGGTGGCGGCGGAGGCCTCGTTGACCCGGAATTCCACCGCCTCCACCCGGTTCTCACAGATATAGTTCAGGGTCTCGACGTTGGAGTTCATGGAGTTGTGCTTGGCGCGGACGTAGGCCACGATGGCCTCGCTGGTGATGTAACGGGGGTACAGCACGCTGCCCAGGTCCAGGGTGTTGATGGCATTGCGGAAGTTGATGCGGTTGATCTTGGTGATGACCTTGGCATTGGAAACATTCCGGGCGTGGAGGGTCAGCAGGATGTTCTCCTCGTCGATGCCCGTCAGGGCGATGACGGACTCGGCATACTCGATGCCCTCCTCCCGCAGCAGATCCTCGCTGGTGCCGTCGCCGTTGATGATGTTGGCATCGGGCAGCAGCTCACAGAGCTCCTCGCACCGCTCCCGGTTCTTTTCAATGATCTTGACCTCAATGCCCATGCCCAGCAGCTCCTGGGCCAGATAATAGCTGGACCGGCCGCCGCCAATGATCATGGCGGAGCGGACCTGCCGGGTCTTGAAGCCGATAGAGCGCAGGAATTTCCGGGCGATCTTCCGGGTGGAGACAAAGGAAACCTCGTCGCCGCGCTGGAGCTGGAAATTACCGCTGGGGATGTGGACCTCGTCTCCCCGCTCCACGGCGCAGATGACCACATTCTGCTCGATCTCGGCGGGGATGGACTTGCTCATGTCCCAGAGCTTCATGCCGTCGAGCTTATTGTTTTTGGGAATTTTGAAGGTGACCAGTTCCGCCTGCCCGTGGGCGAAGGAAGCGACTTCCAGCGCCGTGGGCAGGGACAGCATCCGCGCGGCCTCCCGGGCGGATTCCAGCTCCGGGTTGAAGATCATGGCAAGGCCCAGCCGCTCCCGGAGGTAGCCCACATCCTGGCTGTAATCCGGAGTCCGGACACGGGCGATGGCGGAGCAGTTTGCCACCCGCTTG
>JBGVKN010000031.1:0-2959 GCA_045123795.1 Faecousia sp.
CCCCTCAGTCACGGCGTTCGCCGTGACAGCTCCCCCAAAGGGGGCGCCGAGGGTGGTGCTCCGCGCAGCGAATACAAATCGGTCGATTGCCAGTGGCAATCGCACCTTTGCTATCGGCTGCGCCGCCGAGGTGCTTACTGCGCTAAACAACAATTTACCTTGCCAACATACCCACTAAAAAATCAAGGAGCTGCTGCGTTTCGCAGCAGCTCCCAACGAACTCACATTACAAATTGCAGCACGCAGAACGCTGCGTAAATACACAGCAGCGTGATACCCTGCCAGCGACCCAGCTTCTTAGAAGCCAGTGCGGGTATGGTCAGCAGCAGCATAACAGTCACCATCAGCGGAATATCCAGCACCAGCGAAGAATTGATGCCGAAAATCATGTTGCCTACGGGCACAGTAAAGGGAGCCAGTGCAACAGACGCACCGGAAACCAGCACCAGATTGAAGATATTCGCACCGATGACGTTGCCGATACCCAGAGAAGCATGACCCTTCTTCAGAGAGGTGATGGTGGTGACCAGCTCAGGCAGGCTGGTGCCCAGTGCCACAAAGGTCAGGGCGATAACCGTTTCAGGAACACCCAGCTCCTTGGCGATGATGGTACCGTGGTCAACCAGCAGGTCAGCACCCACAGCGATGACGGCAGCGCCAATGACCAGCAGCAACAGCTCCTGCCACAGGGGCTTTTCCTTCTTCTCTCCCTCATCCTCTTCCTCATGGGCTGCCTCGGGATTCTTCAGGCCCTGACGGACGGTAATGAACATATAAATCACGAAAATGCCCAGCAGAACGAAGCCCAGCCACCGGGGGAACTCACCCAGCACATAGGCCGCCACGCAGTACACTGCGGCAGACACAAAGAAGAAGATGACCGGCATCTTCATAGTCTTGGTGTTCACGGGGCCGGGATTGCAGGCCACGGAAATAGCGGCGATCAGAGAGGTATTGCAGATGATGGAACCAATGGCGTTGCCATAAGCCATAGCGCCCTGACCGGCCAACGCACCGGTAACGGAAACCATAACCTCCGGCAGAGTGGTGCCAATGGAAACCACCGTGGCGCCCACGATGATGTCGGGCAGACGGAAACGGCGGGCAAGGCCCGTAGCGCCGTCGACGAACCAGTCGCCGCCCTTGATCAGCAGCACCAGTCCCACAGCAAACAACAGAACGGATACAAGCATAACGAAACTCCTTCAAATATTTTTCGGCGCATTTCGCACCGACAGATTACCAATTAACCAAAAAAGACCCGGCAGGGCATCATGGGGCCATGCACGGGTCTGTTGATCCGAAATCGAGAGTTCATGCATAGCCAAGCCGTTACACATGAGTCTTGCAAATAAAAGCGCACCAGACTGCGTGGCAGCCGAACTGTTGATACGCTACGCACAGGATGTGCGTTTGCTACTCCCTCATCACACTTATATAATAATTGTAGCATAGTGGCTAGACAAAGTCAACCACCGTATTCATTTTTTGTGAATATTCCTCAAATCTGCGGGGTATCTTCCTGCATCTGGGGACGCTGACCGGGCACACGGCGCTGCCGGGGCAGCCGGCTGAGCTGCTCTGCCGCACGTACCGCTACCACCAAAAGCGCAAGGCCCACGCCATGGGTCAGAATCTCCAACAGGCAGCTGGCCGGATTCTCCAGCAAGGTCAGGCAGAAGATGATCAGCAACAAGGTATCCAATCCGTACAGCCCCAGAGAGGCCACCAGCCATTCTTTCCGCTGGGCAGACTGGAGCCAGCAGACAACATACGCACCGTACAGCAGCACCGTCAGCACCACTGCCAGCGCCTCAAAGGCTCCCACATCGGATTGTGCGCCCAGCTCCTGAACCAGCCAGTTCAGATAGTACGGCACCGCCGCAGAAAACAGGAAATGATAGTCGACACGGAGCATCAACAGGATTTGGTTCAGCAGTGTCACACCCATAATGACCAACAGCGCAGTACGCCCCCAACCAATCTGCTGGCGCAGACGCAGGCGTTGGCGTTTTTCTGCCGGGACACGACGTGCAGTTTCCATAACGGCTCCTCCTTAATCTCTAATTTCCCCCATTATATCAAATCGTCACACCAATTGCAATACCGCTTGACAAAAACCCACGCAAATGCTATGATACAAAAAATGAAATAGGACAGTTCGTGACCATCCTGTCGGTAAACAAAACTAGGGAATTTGATGGGCGCATTGCGTCCATTTTTTGTTTATGGGTGCGGACTGCGCCCATTTTTTGTTCTGGAGGCTCGTATGACGAAAAAGACTCGATTTTTGACCCACGGCGCTATTATCGCCGCCATTTATGTGGTGCTGACGTACCTGCAATATATGCTTCTGCCCGAAACTGTCAGCGGTATGATCCAGTTCCGAGCCAGTGAAGCCCTGTGCGTTCTTGCATTTTTTACCCCGGCGGCGATTCCCGGGCTGGCGATTGGCTGTCTGGTATTTAATATCACCTCATCAGCCGTGCTGCCGCTGGATTTTCTCGTGGGCAGTCTTGCCACGCTGATGGCGGCTGGCGGAATGCGACTGAGCAGACAAGTCACTTTAAAGGGCTATCCCCTATTTGGTATGCTGCTGCCCGCCCTGACCAATGCGGTTTTGGTCGGTTGGGAGCTGGCATTTTATATCGGCGGCGGCTTTTGGCTCAATGCCCTGTGCGTCGCCATTGGCGAGACGGCTGTGCTGCTAACTTTGGGCAGCGGACTGTATTATGCCCTGAAAAGCCAACGCCTTGCCCACAGACTGTTTGGGGATGTAAGATAAATTGTTGTTTACGCTTCTGGTGCGGGAGCACCCCAAGCCTCCCTCTGATGAGGGAGGTGGCACGCCGAACGGCTGACGGAGGGAGAGAAAATGCGAAAATCACCTCACTGCCGAGGAAAACTGCACATTTTATCTCTCCCTCAGTCAAAAATCAGAGATTTTTGACAGCTCCCT
>JBGVKN010000032.1:0-2145 GCA_045123795.1 Faecousia sp.
CAGTCTGTCAAAGAACCCCTGTTTTCTCGAAAGGAAAACAGGGGTTTTGGTATAGAAAATTGGAAAACAGATGTCCAGAAATAAAAATAAGGAGTTCTTCCAACTCCAATTTGCCAGCTTTTTCAGATTCATGGCAGCATATTTAAGCCTGACCCATCTCGTTACTGCGGCCAGACCTCTGTGGTGTGTATAACGCATGGCGTGTTTCTCCTTGGCATCTGCGAATACCCGCTCAATACTCTCCTTGCGCTGCCGGTAGAGCATCCTTGCGTACTCGTTCTTGCGCACTTCCTCTGCCAAGTCCAGATACTCCTGCCAGATATGAGTAGTCAGGAGCTTCTGTCCCTTCTCGTTTGCACCACACCATGCCTTGCACGGGCAGGCTGTGCAGTTTTTCGGTGTGCTGCGGTAGGTGCGTTTTCCGTCTCTGTCCGTGGTGGTGTGGCGCAGAATCTGGCCCTGTGGACAAATAAACTGGTCTTTCACGGGATCGTAGGTATAGTCCCAGGGCTTGTAGCCGTTTCTCTTTCTGGTGGGTCTGGTGTAGGGCAGAATAGGGATCCTGCCGTCGTCAAAGGTCTTTTTGGTGATCCAGGGGGTCTTGTAGCCTGCGTCCATGGTTACGAACTTTACTTCATGCTTTGCCGTTACTTCCTCATATACCTTGTCCCACGCAACACTGTCGTGGACATTGCCTGCGGTCACTTCCACACCCAGAATAAAGCCGTTCCTGTCACAGGCGGTGTGGGCTTCGTAGGCAAACTGCCGCTCATGCTCACCCTTTACGAACATTCCACAGTCCGGGTCTGTGGTAGAAACGGTCTTTTCCTTGGGCTTTCCGCCCTTGGGAGGCTTGGGATCATCGTCATCATCGCCGTCCTCAATGGGCTTCTTCCCCAGCTTCTCCCGTTCGGCGTTCACTTCTTCCCGGAGCTTTCCGGCATAGACCTTGGCAGCTTCTGCGACCTTCTGCTTCTGGAACTTCTTCTTGTTGGCACTGGCCTTGATGTGGGTTCCGTCAATGAAAACGACACTTGGATCGACCATCCGGTTGTTCAGTGCCTTGTTCAGGATATGCTCGAAGATCTCACAGGTCAGTTCCTCCGGGAACCGCCTGCAGAAGGCATAGCTCACCGTGGCGAAGTGCGGAATGTCGTCCAGCAGACCATAGCCCAGGAACCACCGATAAGCCAGATTCACCTGGATCTCCCGGTAAGTCTGGCGCAGGGAAGGAATGCCGAACAGGTGCTGGATCAGCACCATCTTGATGAGTACCACCGGGTCAGTGCCGGGTCTGCCGTTGTCATGGCAGTACAGTGGGTCAAGTCGCTCATACAGCCAGTCATAATCCATGACCTTTTCAATCTTGCGAAGCAGATGATCTTTGGGAACCAAAGTGTCCAGATCTACGATAATCGGCTCCCGCCGTGCGTTATTTTTCCATTGTTCCATAAAAACACCCCCGTTTCGTCTATTATACACGAACCAGGGGGATATGACTAGTATTTTGACAAGCTGAATCAGTGGTGCTCCGACCGGAGCACCACTGATTATTTTTATCATTCCCAGGCGCAAGCAGAATCCCGCTGTCCCTTGATTTGTTGATTTCTCTGCTGTATACTATAGATATCTATAAAGGAATTGGAGGAAATGATATGGAGCAACTGAAAACAAGTCTGTTCCGGCGGTTGACAGCGGCTGCGGTCAGCTGCGGTTTGCTGTTCTCTCTCGCAGCCTGCGCCAAGGCACCCGCTGAGACCACAGCTCCCAGGGAGCCGGTCACCGCAGAGCAGGCCATCACCCATCTGCAGGAGCAGAGCACTTCTCTGGGCTTCGACAACGCCCTGGACGAGCTTGAGGAGAAAAACACCACCCAGATCGGCGGCGACACCTACATCCGGCTGCAGCAGTATTACGAGGGCATCCCCGTCTACGGCAAGACCATTGTCTACACAGCCAACAGATGGTAGAGGAAAGCCTGTCCAATGAAAATATCCATGCTGCAGTCCCGTTTATCCATAGCAACGGCAAATTATCTTATGTGGCCACAATCTTCGTACCCGCTGGCGGTGGAATTTATCAAGATATCTATGACTTTGAAACCAATGAACCGCTCAGCTATTTCGTTTGCTCCGCAGATCACAG
>JBGVKN010000033.1:0-6832 GCA_045123795.1 Faecousia sp.
TCGGCGGCGCAGCCGATAGCAAAGGTGCGATTGCCACTGGCAATCGACCGATTTGTATTCGCTGCGCGGAGCACCACCCTCGGCGCCCCCTTTGGGGGAGCTGTCACGGCGAACGCCGTGACTGAGGGGGTGTCGTAACGGTTTTAGGACACTCCCCCAGTCGAAAATCAAAGATTTTCGCCACATAGTTTATTGTGCAATCGCCACCGGCGATTGTTCATTTAGAATCGCTTCGCTACCCTCAGAGAGGGGGCCGAGAGTGCGGAGCATCCTCGCAACGCTAAACAACAATTTATCTTCCCAAATCCTTTCACTTGCGAAAGGGCGGGAACTGGTATATACTATTGTCAAGAAACGGAGGAATGGACGATGGATTTTAAAGTATTAACTGTGGGCGATGTGGTTGGCGAACCGGGTCTGGATCGCATTCGCCGGTCTTTACGGTATCTCAAACGCAAAACCGGTGCGGATTTTGTAATTGTCAACGGTGAAAACGCCAGCGGCGTGGGCATCACGCCCCAGCAGGCTGAGGATATTTTGGATGCCGGTGCTGACGTAATTACGCTCGGAAATCACAGCTTCAACCGCCGAGAAATCACTTCTTATCTTGACGACTGCCCCCAGATTCTGCGCCCCGCCAACTATGCGCCGCAAACTCCGGGCCGTGGCTGGAGCATTTTCGACACGAAAGCTGGATCTGTGGCAGTCATCGACCTGATCGGACGCTGCGGCATGGACTTTAGCCCGGACAATCCCTTCCTGTTGGTGGATAAGATTCTCAAAGATATCAAATCCAAAATCATTTTGGTGGAAATACACGCCGAAGCCACCTCCGAAAAACTGGCCATGGGCTATATGCTGGACGGACGGGTCAGTGCCGTTTGGGGCACCCACACCCACGTTCCTACGGCAGATGCAGCCATCCTGCCCAATGGTACCGGTTATGTGACGGATCTGGGCATGACGGGCCCAAAAAACTCCATTTTGGGCGTAAAACCTCAGCAATCCATCGCCAAATTCCGTGGCGATCTGACCAGCCGCTACCAGTGGGCTGACGGCCCCACCAAACTGGAAGCGGTGCTGTTTACCATCGACAGCGCCACCGGCCGTTGCCGGAGCGCAGAAAGGGTTGATCTGACCGATGAAAATACTGCACAGCGCTGACCTGCATCTGGATGCACCCTTCACCGGACGCACCGAAGCCCAGGCACAGGCGTTAAAACAGGCACTTTTGTCCGTGCCGGGGCATTTGGCGGAGCTTTGCCGCCGAGAAAACTGTGATTTGGTATTGCTATCCGGCGATCTATTCGACGGTGCGTGGAGCCGTGACAGCTTCAGCGCATTGCGCAATGCGCTGGAAGAAATGGCAGTCCCGGTGTTTATCGCCCCGGGTAATCACGATTTTTTCTCTCCCAATAGTCCCTATTTGGCGGAGAATTGGCCTAAAAATGTTCACATTTTCACTCGACCCGAAATCGAATCCGTCGTAATCCCAGAGCTGGACTGCCGCATTTACGGCGCAGGCTACCGCTCCATGGACTGTGACGGACTGTTGGAGGGCTTTTGCGCCGAGGGCACGGAGCGCTGGCACATTGGTGTCCTTCACGGCGACCCCACTCAAATCAATTCTCCCTATTGCCCCATCACTGCCAAGCAAATTAGGGAGTCAGGCCTTGACTATCTCGCCTTGGGGCATATTCACAAAACCGGCAGTATTAGAGCCGGAGAATCCCTATGCGCATGGCCCGGCTGCCCCATGGGTCGTGGCTATGACGAGCTGGACGCAAAAGGCACAATCATCGTCACACTGGAGGACGTCGTCCAGGCGGAGTTCGTTCCCCTGAACACGCTCCGGTTCTTTGATTATGAAGTGGCTCCCGGCACCAACCTGGTCGCCACGCTATCTTCCCTGCTGCCGGCACTGGGGGATGAGAATTTCTACCGCATTACATTGACAGGAGAGGCCCCGCAGTTGGATATCTCCAATCTACGGGCTGCTTTTGCACAATTTCCTAATCTGGAACTGCGGGATCGGACGACTCCACCGCTGGATATCTGGGGCAGTGCCAGTGAGGATACGCTGGAGGGTGTGTACTTCCGGCTACTAAAATCCGCCGCAGATGAAGCCGATACCTCTACCCGAGAAACGCTGACGCTGGCTGCCCGGATTTCCCGGCAGATCTTGGACGGACAGGAGGTGCGTCTGCCATGAGAATTTACACCATGACCGCCACCTTCGGCAAGCTGGAGCACGAAACCCTGACCCTCCGGCCGGGTCTAAATATTATCGAAGCCCCCAACGAATGGGGCAAGTCCACATGGTGTGCCTTCCTCGTGACCATGCTCTATGGTCTTGACACCCGGGCCAAGACCACCAAAGCCGCCCTTGCGGACAAGGAGCGGTTCGCCCCATGGTCCGGCAGCCCCATGTCCGGGCGCATTGACCTGAACTGGAACGGACGGGATATCACCATTGAGCGCACCAGTAAAGGCCGCACACCGATGGGTGTATTCCGTGCCTATGAAACCGCCACCGGCTTGGAGGTTGCGGAGCTGACCGCCACCAATTGCGGGCAAATGCTGCTGGGCGTGGAGCGCAGCGTATTCACCCGGGCAGGCTTTCTGCGGTTTTCCGACCTACCTGTGACGCAGGATGACGCCCTGCGACATCGGCTCAATGCCCTTGTGACCACCGGCGATGAAAGCGGTGCCGCCGAGGCACTGGGTCAAAAACTGCGGGATCTGAAAAACCGCTGCCGTTACAACAAAAGCGGTCTGCTCCCTCAGGCGGAAGACCAGCGGGATCAGCTGGAAAGAAAACTGCGGGATCTGAATGATCTTCAAACGCAAGCCCAGCGGCTGCGCCAGCGGCAGCAGGAGGTGGAGCAGTGGATCGCCCAGTTGGACAATCATAAAAATGCGCTGGCCTTTGACGCCGCACAGAATGATGCCCAGCGTGTAGCCGCTGCCGAAACCGCTCATCAGTCCGCTCAGGCGCAATATCAGCAGTTGGAAGAGCATTGCGCTTCCTTGCCCGACCGTGAGCAGGCGCAGGCCGCTATTCAGAGCTTGAATGCGTTGCGCCAAGAGCAAGAATCCATACAATTGGAGGAACAAATGCTCCCCCAAGCCCCGGAAATTCCCCAAGCACTTCCCTGCTTCAGCGGTGTACGCCCAGAGGACGCAGTGGCGCGTGCCGAGCAAGACTGGAACACTATGGCGCTGCTGACAGATCCGAAAAAGCCTCCCCGGGCACTCCTGTTGGGCAGCGGCATCGCCATTGCCGCTGCCGCCATCGTCCTCGCCATCGTTACCCATCCCCGGTATGCAGCTTTCTTACTGTCCCTGTGTCTGATTCCTGCTATTGCTGCACTGATTCTGGAGCGTTCTTATCGTACCAAACTCACACAGGTGCAGGCCAAACGCAACGATTTGTGCCGTCACTACGGCAGCGATAATCCCAACCATTGGGTGTCCGCCGCCCACGATTACGCCTTTAGTTGGCAAAATTACCGTCGAGAGCTGGCGAACTACCGCCAGCACCGTGGCGATCTGGACAGCCGCCGGGAGGCTCTGCGCCAGCGAATGCACGACCTATCCGGCAGCCGCAGTCTGAATGACTGGCAGAATGTGCTGAATGCATGGGATGCTCTTGGGGATGCACGACGTACCCTTCAGCAGGCGGAACATCATCTAACCTCCCTTCAAGCCATGGTGAAGACTGCCAACGCCCCAACGCAACCGGATGAGCTGACCTACACCGATGCACAAACCGACCGGTTGCTGTCCGATGCCCATGTGGAACAGCGGCAGCTTCACCAAAAGCTGGGTCAGTGCCTTGGTCAAATGGAAACGCTGGGCAGCACCGAAGCACTGCAAAAGGAGCTGGACAGTGTCAAACAGCGCATTCAGAAGCTGGAGCAGACCTATACCGCACTGGAATATGCCCAGAATGCATTGGCAGCCGCCCGTTCTGAGCTCCAACGGCGCTTTGCCCCCCGGATTACAAAACGGGCGCAAGAGCTGTTTTCTAAGCTGACCGGAGGGCGGTACGACCGCCTGATGCTAGGCGAAGATCTGTCCGTACAGGCCGGAGCCATGGGTGAAGATACCCTCCGCTCCCATCAGTGGCGCAGTGACGGCACCATCGACCAGCTATATCTTGCGCTGCGTCTGGCTGTGGCGCAAGAGCTGACCCCAGAGGCACCGCTGGTACTGGACGATGCACTGGTGCGGTTTGACGACAGCCGTCTTACCACCGCATTGGAGCTTCTGCATCAAGAAGCGGAACATAAACAGGTGATTCTGTTCACTTGCCAAAATCGGGAGAAAAATTTGCAGAAAACTTAACAAAAACCGGGGATGTTCCGTTTTGGAACATCCCCGGCATCTTTTCATTTTTTATTCACCGCCGGATTTGGGCTTACGGCGATGATAATAACGGCGACGGTTGTTGGGCTTTTTCTGCTTCTCATCCGTTTCCGCAGTCGGCTCTTGGGTCTGGACAGGCTCGGTTTCCTCCTGCACAGGCTTCCCTTCCGGTCTATTGGGCTTGCGGTTGCGGCGACGGCGGTTCTGCCGACCCTCTGCATTTTCCTCCCCGCTCTGTTCCGAATCGGCAGGCATTTCCTCTACCACAGCCTCTTCCCGATAGCGGAACTTGATGGGGTCAAGGAACGCAGGCTCCTCGGACTTTTCCTTTCGGGTACGCTTGCCCGCACCGGAAATAGGTGCCAAATCTGCCGGGATGGGCAGGTCATTTTTCTTTGCCTTGCCATTGCGCAGAATGGCGATATCCTCATTGGAGAAGACATTGACCGTTTCCGGGGCGTCCTCCATACGGACCTTCACCTGCTGGCGCAGCAGATTGACCTCCACCACCGTACCACGGCCCTCCGGCGTATCCACGAAGGATTCCTCCTTGGGGCTGCGGCGCAGCAAATCCTCGTAAGCATCCTGCTCATATTTCAGGCAGCACATCAGCCGTCCGCAGGTGCCGGAGATCTTAGTGGGATTCAAGCTCAAATTCTGGGTTTTTGCCATTTTGATGGACACCGGCTGGAAATCGTCCAAAAAGCTGACACAGCAGAACGGCCGTCCGCAGATGCCCAGTCCGCCCACCATCTTCGCCTTATCCCGCACGCCAATCTGGCGCAGTTCAATGCGGGTATGGAAGATGGATGCCAGATTTTTTACCAACTCACGGAAATCCACCCGCTCATCAGCGGTGAAGAAAAACAGGATCTTGCTACCGTCAAAAGCGCACTCCACGGACACCAGCTGCATATCCAGACTGTGCTCGTCGATCTTTTGCAGGCAGACATCATAGGCCTTTTTCTCTCGGAGGCGATTTTCCTCAACAGTCTTTTCATCCTGCGCATTGGCGATGCGCAGCACGCTGCGAAGCGGTGCTACCACATCCTTTTCAGGAATGGTATGATTGCCGCTGGCGCAAACGCCGTACTCCGGCCCACGAGCGGTTTCGATAATCACATGGTCACCGGTCTGCAGGTTCAGGCCAGCCGGATCAAAATAATACACCTTCTGCCCCGGACGGAACTGGATGTCCACCACCTCAACCGAGGTAGCCGCCGGGACTGTCAAAATTTCTTCTTCCATTGGTATTCTCCTTTATTTATCGCAGCGCCCATTGTAAATAGCCGCATACCGCAGCCGGAGAAACGTTCCCCTGGGCGTATTCCACACATTTTTGAAGCTGCCGGATCGCCGCCAGCAGATCAACAGAGCTTCTGCTTGCGCTGATGCTACGAGCCAACTCTGATATGGCTCTTCCGCCGCTGCGGCAGGCAAGGCTTTCTTCCAAAATCGACAGCCATTGCTGCAAGACCGGAATAAGCTGATCTCGTTTCCATTTTTCCATAGGAACCAGCACCCGAACCAGCCCCATAGTATCCCGCCGGGCAAAGGCCTGGGCAAAATCCACCGTTTGCTGAGGCAGAGCATCCGCACCCTCCAGCAGCTTGAGGGCCTGTCCCAGATAACCGCCGCTGCGGCTGATGGCAGCGGAAATGGTATCGACCTGCGCATCCGGGAAACGATGCTGCAGTTCCCGGCGTAAAACCGTTTCCGGCAGGTTTTGAAGCGCCAGTTCCGTGCAACGGGAGCGTACAGTCGGCAACAGCCGCTCAGGATTGTCCGTCAGCAGCAGGAACACACCATAGCTTGGAGGTTCCTCCAGAATTTTCAGCAGCGCATTTTGACCGGGGATACCCATGTCCTGCCCCCGGGGGAATAGGTAAATTTTCCGCTGGCCCTCGTTGGGTTGGACGTAAATATCTGCCCGAGCCTGACGGATCAGGTCCACGGGAACGGTCTTTTTCTCCGGATCGTCCACAGTGATAAAGTCCGGATGGACACCGCCAAGCACCTTCCGGCAGCCCTCGCATTCGCCGCAGGGCTTTTCCCCCCCGGTACACATCAGGGCAGCCGCTAGCAGTTTTGCCAGCGTCCGTTTTCCCGAGCCCTCCGGCCCGGAGATCAGGTAAAAGTGGGACATCCGGCCCCGCCGCAGCCCGGCACGCAGATTGTCCTTGATGCGCTCATTGCCGAGCAAGCTCTCGAAGCCCATGATCTCCCCCCTGTTAAAATGATATTATAGCATAAGAATGCAAATTTGTCACAGTTTTTTATTGGTAAGATAAATTGTTGTTTAGCAGATTACCGGCGCACTAAAAAAGAAGTATGTCATTGCGAGCCAGTGCGCACACTGGCGTGGCAATCTCCCAGATTTTCTAGTATTTTCGTTGGTAATCGTAACATTTGCGCATCACCATGGGGGATTGCCACACCAGTGACATCGGTCACTGGTTCG
>JBGVKN010000034.1:0-5357 GCA_045123795.1 Faecousia sp.
CCACAGGTCTGTGTCAACCACGGCCTAAAGGCCCTAATACCGGGCATTTGAGCCGAAATTTGCAGGGGACATTCGCAAAAAACACTGCCTAAGATAATACCAATTGATATGGGGTGGTTTTTAGAGGTCCCCTGTTGTTTAGCGGAGTAAGCACTCCGGCAGCGTAGCCGCTCTTGCCTCCCTCTCTGAGGGAGGTGGCACGCCGAACGGCGTGACGGAGGGAGTGTCGTTATGGCGATGCATCTAATGTAGGACACTCCCCCAGTCGAAAATCAAAGATTTTCGCCAGCCCCCTCAGGGAGGGGGCCAAGGATGCAGTGCTATCTCTTACTGCTGTAAACAACAATTTATATTACGAAACACAACCGCACAAAATGTTGACAATTTAACCGTCCTATGCGATAATATGAGGATGAAACTTAAAGAACAGAGAGGTTCTATTACTATGTTCCAATCCAGAACTCATAACTGCGGCGAACTGCGCCTGTGCAACGCCGGAGAAAATGTCACCATCGTTGGTTGGCTGGAAAACGTCCGTGAGGTCGGCTCCAACTTTGCCTTCTGCGTCCTGCGTGACTACTACGGCACCACGCAGGTGGTCATCGAGAACGAGGAAATGATGCGTGTCATTAAGCCCCTCAACAAGGAATCCACCATCTCCGTCACCGGCGTTGTCCGTGAGCGTGAGAGCAAGAACACCAAAATCCCCACCGGTGAGATCGAGGTCGTTCCCACCAAGATCGAGGTGCTGGGCAAGTGCCGCCACAATCAGCTGCCCTTTGAAATCAACAAGAGCCGTGATGCTGACGAGAATACCCGTCTGAAGTATCGGTATCTTGACCTGCGTAACCCCGCCGTCAAGTCTAACATCATCCTGCGCTGCCAGGTTGTCGCCGAGCTGCGCCGCCTGATGACCGAGAAGGGCTTCCTGGAGATCACCACTCCCATCCTGACCGCCTCCTCCCCCGAGGGTGCCCGTGACTATCTGGTGCCCGCCCGGAACCACCCCGGCAAGTTTTACGCTCTGCCTCAGGCTCCCCAGCAGTTCAAGCAGCTGCTGATGACCTCCGGCTTCGACCGTTATTTCCAAATCGCTCCCTGCTTCCGTGATGAGGACGCCCGTGCTGACCGCACCCCCGGCGAGTTCTATCAGCTGGATATGGAAATGGCTTTCGCCACCCAGGAGGATGTGCTGTCCACCCTGGAAGACGTTCTGGTTCCCGTCTTTGAAAAGTACGGCAAGTACAGCCGTGTTTCTCCCGCCCCCTTCCGCCACATTCCCTTCAACGAGGCCATGGAGCGCTACGGCTCCGACAAGCCCGACCTGCGTATCGATTTGGAAGTGCAGGACGTGACCGAGGTGGTGCAGGGCTGCGGCTTCGGCCCCTTTGAGGGTAACACCGTCAAGGCCGTTGCTGTGGACAACTTCACTCAGGCCCGCAAGTGGATCGACAAGCTGCTCCTTGACGTTGACGTTCAGACCGGCAACAAGGTCTGCTGGGTCAAGGTGGACGAGAACGGCGAGCTGACCGGCGGTATTTCCAAGTTCTTGATGAATTGCAAGGACGCTTTCATCGAGAAGCTGGGTCTGAAGCCCGGTAGCTTCGTGTGCATGGCCGCAGGCAAGAAGTCTGCCGCACAGAAGACCGCCGGTGTGGTGCGTACCATGCTGGGTAAGCGGGTCCCCGGCCACTTCGACGAGGATCAGTACGCCCTGTGCTGGATCGTTGACTTCCCCATGTACGAGATCGGCGAGGAGTCTGGTGCGCTGGAATTCTGCCACAACCCCTTCTCCATGCCCCAGGGCGGTATGCAGGCTCTGCTGGATGCCGAGGGCAACACCGAAAAGCTGCTGGCCATCAACGCCAACCAGTATGACCTGGTGTGCAATGGCTACGAGAGTGCCTCCGGCGCTGTCCGGAACCACGATCCCGAGATCATGGTCAAGGCCTTCGAGATGGTCGGTCTGGGCGAGGAGGATGTGAAGGCCAAGTTCCCCGCCATGTACAACGCTTTCACCTACGGCGCACCTCCCCACGCCGGTGCAGCTCCCGGTGTTGACCGTCTGATCATGCTGCTGACCGGCGAGGAAAGCATCCGTGAGGTCATCACTTTCCCCATGAACAAGAACGCACAGGACCTGATGATGGACGCTCCCACCCCCGTGGAGCAGCATCAGCTGGACACCGTGCACATTGCCCTGAATATCAAAGAGTAATGCATCTACAGCCCTGCCTCCCGGCAGGGCTGTCTTGCTTCGTCGGGTGGTAACATAAATTGTTGTTTACAGGATTAGCACCGAACTAAAAAAGAAGTATGTCATTGCGAGCCAGCGCGCACGCTGGCGTGGCAATCTCCCGGATTTTCCGACATTTTCGTTGGTCGTCGTAACATTTGTGCATCGCCGTGGGGGATTGCCACGTCGCTTCGCTCCTCGCAATGACAGATTGTCTAAACAACAATTTACCATCCATCCCTCTGATTTATTCTTGCTATTTCCCTCGTAACTGGTATAATGAAAGAAAAACCATCAGGAGGTACAGCCATGGCCGCAACTGTGTATTTTTCCCGCACCATCACCCCGGAGAAGGTCCTCCAGCTTTACAAGCTGGCTGGCAAAGAGCTTCCCGGTAAGGTCGCTATCAAAGTCCACTCCGGCGAAAAGGGCAACCAGAATTTCCTGAAGCCGGACTTCTGGAAAAGTGTCATTGACTACGTGGGCGGCACCGTGGTGGAATGTAACACCGCCTACAAGGGCCAGCGCAACACCACCGAACGGCACCGCCGCCTGATGGATGATCACGGCTGGACTCGCTACTTCCCCGTGGATCTACTGGACGCAGAAGGTCCGGATCTGGAGCTGGACATTCCCAACGGAAAGGTCATTCAGAAGAATTACGTGGGCAAGGACATCGTCCATTACGACTCCATGCTGGTGCTGTCCCATTTCAAGGGTCACCCCATGGGCGGCTACGGTGGCGCTCTGAAGCAGCTTTCCATCGGCGTTGCATCCTCCTACGGCAAGGCCTACATCCACGGTGCCGGCGTGCCGGAGCAGATTTGGAGCTCGGAGCATGACGCATTTCTGGAGTCCATGGCGGACGCCGCAGGCTCCGTTGTGGAGTATTTTAAGGGCCAGCTGGTCTACGTCAACGTGATGAAAAATATGAGCGTGGACTGCGATTGCTGCGCCGTGGCGGAAGATCCCTGCATCGCAGACATCGGCATTCTGGTGTCTACCGATCCCATCGCCATTGATCAGGCGTGCATTGATCTGGTCTATGCCTGCTCCGATCCCGGCAAGCCCCATCTGATCGAGCGGATCGAAAGCCGCAACGGTATCCACACCATTGAAGCCGCCGCAGCCCTCGGCTACGGCAGCCGGGAATATACCCTCGTGGAAGTAGAATAAAAAATGGTACAGCCGCCTCCATCGGAGGCGGCTGTGTTACTTCAGGGCCTAGCAATCACGCTGTTTCAATATCATATAGCAATTCTTTCTTTCCCTTTGCACCCAATCCGCAAATACGGATCGAGGTAAAGGAATTTGAATAGAACGCAAACGAATGCTGCTCTTCCATCATCTCATTGAACGCTTCCAAAGATGGTTGATTTTCAATGGCAACCTCGACACTGTATGGTGTATTCCCTCTCTGTTTGAAATGAGGGATACAGTTTCTCTCCTCTGTATGATCAGATGTCATACCGTCATAGCCATGGGTTCTGCTATCAAACAAAACAACATCATTTTGGCACTGTAAACACACTGCCTTTATCACGTTCATATTCATACATACAGGGATCTGCGGGAAGTCTACACGTTTCTTAAATATCCCAAAATATTTTATATAGCTGTAAGGCTTCCCCTCGGTATCCAATCCGCCATAAATCGAGTGCCATCCTGTGTGCGGGATTTTGTCTTCGTACTCCTGTATCAGGTGCTTCTCATCATCTGTGTATTCTTTTTCCCAAATAATAAATTTTTCACATCCACATGTACATTTCAGTTTGAAAGAAAGACGGCTTCCTTTTTGCTTTTTTCCCACTGCATATTGCTTCAAATAATCAGGAATTGGAATCATGATGAGATCACCTTGCTTTCAAATTAATCTAACACAAGTATACATCGATGTACCTAGAAAATCAACCCAGCCGCCTCCATCGGAGGCGGCTGTTGCTCTTTCCAGCAAATGATTTAAACCTTACAGATAATACAGTACCTGCTTTCTGCTGCTTTCATTGGATTATCGATTTCCGATTCCCAATCGATGGTTTCGTGGGTGAACACAGCACACCATTTCATCGACGAATCAAAAACATATACGTCATCTGGGAGGAAAGAATCAACATCATACATATTCTGTTCAGCTAATCTGTATGAGTCATACCATTCCTGTTCGATTCTTGCAGCTAAGGTATGTGCGTCTGCTTCGGCAATGAAGTCAACGGATTTTTTACCTTGATAATAGATATCCTCGCCTTTCTCTGTCATAAAGAATACAGAACCGCTATGTTCTCGCAAGAACGCTAAAGCCTCCGCCATGGACACACGGGGAAAGTCTGGATTCATTCTATCCCACATGTAGGATTGCTGATACCAAGCTATGTTTATGGGATAGTTTGCTTTTGCCATTTCGGCAATCCAATCTTTTTGCTTAACCTGGAATTCATCCCAAGGCATAACAAAGCTACGGATAAAAGCTTCAGCGATGCCTTTTGCGTTATCAAGAAATTTTATATCCATATTATCCCCCTCCCAAAAGCATCCTTTCTGTTTGACTCGTTTTTATTTTCCAACACAGCCAAAATAGTTCTCCATCAAGTCAAACAACCGCTCTTCGTTGGTCTTTTCTTTCGGCTTGGGGCGGTTGAATATTTTCCTTACCAACCATTCAACAAGCATATAACCCCGAATAACCAAGACGATTGGCAGAATTAAAATAAACAGCAGAAATTCACCTATGCCATCGATAGCTTTCTTAAATGCGCCTCGGTTTTCACTACTAGGCCCGATGTATTGGATTTCTCCACGCAATTCCAGTCTGTCACCCAAATCGGTGATTGTTGGAACAAACCAATAACCGCCAGAGTGACCGCCTCTTGCTACGCCAAAGTGTATTTCTTCGCCTATCAGCTTTACGATGTAATCGTCGAAATAATAAAATGTTCCACTGGAACACGAAGCATTATGGCTGAGTCGATTCAATCTGTTCAATAAATCTTCCTTTGTTCCAGGAAATTCGAACATATACTCCTTCGACATATCATCACCGCCTTTTTCTTTATCATATCACATTGGTTAGAAAAAGTAAATCTAATCCCCATCCTTCATTTTCCCCTAGAGTAAAGTGAGAACC
>JBGVKN010000035.1:0-4375 GCA_045123795.1 Faecousia sp.
GATGATATGCCAAGCCTGCGGCTTGGATAAAAAAAGAAGTAACTTTTGGTAGACAAAAGTTACTTCTTTTTTGGTACACCGGAAGGGACTCGAACCCCCAACCCTCGGAACCGGAATCCGATGCTCTATCCATTGAGCCACCGGTGCATTGCTTGAAAGCCTTGCTATTATAGCCCATTTTTTACGTTTTGTAAAGGGGAAAAATAAAAAATAATGCCGCAGATCACTGGTTGTTTTCCGGGGGAAAGTGTGATATAATCGTAGAAAATCAAAAATTGCCCCGAATATACAAGGAGGGACTCCCATGGCAGTATCTTATAACTTCCGCCCCGCATTTAACGGCTTCAACCGTGAGGATGTGGTGCACTACATTGAATACATCAACTCCAAGCATACGGCTCAGGTCAATCAGCTTCGCTCTGATCTGAGTGCCGCCCAGCAGGAGAATGCAAATCTGAAAGCCCAGCCCCAGCGTGACCCTGCACTGGAGGCACAGGTAGAGGAGCTTCAGGCGAAGCTGGCGCAGCTGGAGGAAGAATTGCTGACGGCGCAGATCGCCAAGTCCGATGCGCAGACTCAGCTTGCGGACATGACCGCCCAGCGGGATGCCGCCCTCAGTGCGCAAGCCACTGCACAGCGCCGCAATGAGGAGGAGCTGGAGGCTTACCGCCGTGCCGAACGGATGGAGCGTCAGGCCAAGGAGCGCACCGAAGCAATGTATCAAAAGGCCAATGGCGTTCTGGCTGATGCTACCGCAAAGGTGGACGAGGCAGCTGAGCAGATCACCGGCATTGCCGATCAGGTTGCCGCCCAGCTTGCGGTGCTGCAGCAAGCCGTTACCGGCAGCAAAGCGGCCCTGAAGGATGCTACCGCCACCTTGTACGCCATCCGTCCTAAAAACTAACAAATGAGCGCAGCCCATGGGGTTGCGCTCTCTTTCTGATGAGGAGAGCCTATGAAGCAGATACAAAGTGCCTATTATGACAAATTCCGCTGCCTTGCGGGGGCGTGCCCCGATAGCTGCTGTCAGGAGTGGGATGTTCAGGTGGATGAAGCGTCCGCCTGGCGGTATCTGGCGCTGCCTGGGACGTTGGGAGACCGGCTGCGGCAGAAACTGAAACAGGACGAGGATGGAGAATACTATCTTGAAATTACTAACCGACGGTGCCCCATGTGGCGCACCGATGGCCTGTGCGAAATTCAGGCGCAATTGGGCGAGGAGGGCTTGTGCAAGGTCTGCCACGAATTTCCCCGGCTGCGCCATGATTACGGCGATTTTGTGGAACTGGGGCTGGAGCTGTCCTGCCCGGAAGCCGCCCGGCTGATCTTGACATCCCCGGCGGAGCCTGCCGTGGTTCGAGAGGTTTCCGGCGGCGAGGAGCCGGAGTATGACCGGGAGGCTATGGAAATCCTTCTGCGCACTCGGTCGCAGGCGTTGGAGATTTTGCAAAACCATCCCTTGCCTGAGGCTCTGACCCTGTTGCTGCTGTTTGGCTACCGGGCGCAGGAGGAGCTGGACGGCGGCGAGGCGGCGGTTTGCGAGCCTGCGTCGGAGTTGGCGTTAGCCCGGCAGGTGGCGCAAAGCGGCGAAGGACAGAATTTGGCGGAATTTTACTTGGGTCTTGAGATTCTGACACCCCGGTGGGCGGCGCTGCTGCGCCAGAGCGCCCAGCCTATGGGCTGGGTGGAAGAGCTGCGAGCCATGGCCCGGTACGGTGTGGAGCGGTACTGGCTGCAAGCTGTGTCGGATTATGACCTTGTGTGTCGGGTGAAGATGATCGTGGCGGCTTGCCTGCTGGTGCGCCAACTGGGCGGAAATGTGTTGGAAACGGCGCAGCTTTACTCCAAGGAGATCGAAAACAGCGGTGAAAATGTGGATGCCATACTGGATGCCGCTTATACCCACCCGGCTTTGACCGATGCAAATCTGCTGTGTTTACTGGCTTTGAATTAAAAAATCTGTAACACAATGTCTGTTTACTTTTCATTCAAAGGATGATACAATGGACGCTATCAAATGAGAGGAGGCGATGGCGTGCGGCGAATATTGCAGTCTGTGTGGAACGTGTTCCGCAGGGGTGATCTGGTGTTGCTGCTGTTGTGTGTCGTCACTTCGGCGTTTGGCTGCCTGTGCATTGCCAGCGCCACCAATCACAACGAAACCATCCGTTACGTCATCATTCAGGCGGCGGCTATTATACTGGGCATCATGTGCTATGTGGGCGTGTCGGCCATTGATCTGGATTTTGTTTCGGAGCATCGCCGGGTGCTGGTGGTGTTCAATATCTTTTTGCTTCTGCTGCTAATTCCTTTTGGCGTGGACTTCAAGTCCGGCAATAAAAGCTGGTTGGATCTGCCTCTGATGCCGGTGAGCATTCAGCCTGCGGAGCTGTGTAAGATTACCTATGTGTTGATCATGGCTTCTGTCATGGCCAGCCACCAACAGCGGATTTCTTCATTTAAGAGTATTTTCTGGATGGTGTTCCATCTGGTGTTGCTGGTGGGAACGAATATTGCCATCTCCAAGGATGCAGGCGTGTCGCTGATCTTCGTGTTTATTTTTGTCGGCATGGCCTTTGCTGGCGGTGTCAGCCTGATCTGGTTTTTGGTGGGCAGTGGATTTTTGGTAGCAGGATTGCCGGTGATCTGGAATTACATTATGGACGAATACCAGCGCAAGCGGTTTGAAGTGCTGTGGGACCCGACCATTGACCCCTCGGGCATTAAAGAACGCTACCACATGAAGCGCAGTTTGCTGTCCTTAAACGGCGGCGGTCTGACGGGTCAGGGGTTGTTCAACGGTAACCGAACCCAGATCGGTGCATTGCCAGCCCAGCATACGGACTATATTTTCTCCGCTATCGGTGAGGAAATGGGCTATGTGGGATGCGTTCTGGTGCTGATCATGCTGGTGCTGATCATCATTCGGGTTATTCAAGTGGGCTCCAGAAGCCAGAATTACCTGCGGCGAATGGTCTGCTTCGGTGCAGCCATGGCGCTGATCTTTCAGGTATCCAGCAACGTGGGTATGTGCATCGGTGTGACCCCGGTTATCGGACTGACCCTGCCCTTCATCAGCTACGGCGGCAGTTCCATTGTGTCGCTGTATGCCATGCTGGGACTGGTTTCCGGTGTGTATGCCCGCCCGGCTCCCCGGAGCCACGAGTTGTATGTCCGGCCTTACTAACTGAATATGAAAATACGGCGTGCCAACTCTGGCACGCCGTATTTTGCGTCTGGGGATTGAATATCCTGCATTAGAATTGGGAATTATCCATCCATGACGATGGTACCGGCACCGGGCCGGAAAGAGGACAGCACCTGAATGGGCACCTGATACCGCTGGGCCAGCTCCACGCACCGATCGTGGAGTACCTGCGCTCCCTGCCGGGCCAATGCTAACATGGGCTCGTAGCCGATACGGTCATACCGCACCGCATCGGGGAACTTCCGTGGATCACGGTCATAGATCCCGTCTACATCCGTATAGATCATGCACCGGTCGGCATTCAGAAATGCCGCCAGTGCCACTGCTGTGGTATCCGAACCACCACGGCCCAGGGTGGTGACGTCCCCGGCGGCATCTACGCCTTGAAATCCGGTGACGACCACCGTGTTTCCCAGCTCCAGCTCTTGACGAATGCGGTTGCCCCGCAAGCCCCGGACACGGGCATCGCTGTGGATGCTGTCGGTCATCAGCCCTGCTTGCCAGCCGGTCAGGCTGACAGCGGGAATATCCAATTCCTCCAGTGCCATGGCCATCAGCGCCGCAGACATCTGCTCCCCGGATGACAGGTAGGCATCCAACTCCCGGGAGGAGGGGGATGTGGTGATGGTTGGTACCTGCTGTAACAGCAGGTCTGTGGTATCCCCTTGGGCTGATACGACGACGATCAGCTTATGTCCTTCCTTGACCAGCGTTGCAACTCGCTGGGCCGCCCGCCGAATCCGCTGGGCATCCGCAAGGGAGGAGCCTCCGTACTTCTGCACGATCAGCAAAATGATCACCTCCGGCACATTCTATGTCATAGATACTGGAATGGTGCCGAAGCTAGGGAGGTAAATTGTTGTTTAGACAATCTGTCATTGCGAACCAGTGACCGCGGCGCATCGCGCAGCGAATTGAAATCGAAATGATTGCCTGTAGCAATCATACCTCATCTAAATCACTGGTGTGGCAATCCCACATGGCGATGCGCAAATGTTACGATTACCAACGAAAATGTCGGAAAATCCGGGAGATTGCCACGCCACTGCGCCCGCAGGCGCGTGCAGAGCGCAACCGCCGCAGAGCGGCGGCTCTTAGCGCGTCGCTGTGGCGCACTGGCTCGCAATGACACACTTCTTTTTTTGTGCGCTGGTAATCTGCTAAACA
>JBGVKN010000036.1:0-2596 GCA_045123795.1 Faecousia sp.
TCGGCGGCGCAGCCGATAGCAAAGGTGCGATTGCCACTGGCAATCGACCGATTTGTATTCGCTGCGCGGAGCACCACCCTCGGCGCCCCCTTTGGGGGAGCTGTCACGGCGAACGCCGTGACTGAGGGGGTGTCGTAACGGGTTTAGGACACTCCCCCAGTCGAAAATCAAAGATTTTCGCCAGCCCCCTCAGAGAGGGGGCCGAGGGTGCGGAGCATCCTCGCAACGCTAAACAACAATTTATCTCACCACAGATCTGGGGAGGCAATTATGTACACAATCAAAAACGAAGAAAAAGAAAAGATGGATCTCGGTTTTCTTGCGGCCTTTGGCACAATGCCACAGCGGTATTTCTCTGCCCCCGGGCGGACGGAGATCGGCGGCAACCATACAGACCACCAGCGTGGCCGGGTGCTGGCGGCGGCAGTAAATCTGGATACCCGGGCGGCAGTCCGGGAAAACGACACTGAAACCATCCGGATTTTGTCCGAGGGCTACCCTATGTGCACCGTGAATCTGGGCGACTCGGAGCCGAAGATCGGCGAAATCAACACCACTGCGGCCTTGATCCGGGGCGTGGCGGCAGAATTTGCCCGGATGGGCTGCCTGGTTCGGGGCTTTGATGCGTATGTGACCTCCACGGTGCTGCCTGGTTCGGGGCTCAGCTCGTCCGCAGCCTTTGAGGTGCTGGTTGGAACAGTTATCAACCATCTGTTTTACGACGGTAAGGCCACCATGCCTCAGATCGCAGCCGTCGGTCAATATGCGGAAAATGTCTATTTTGGCAAGCCCTGCGGCCTGATGGATCAGATGGCTTCTGCCGTAGGTGGACTGGTAGCCATTGATTTTGCCGATCGGGAAAATCCTGTGGTGCAGTCTGTAGATTTTGATTTTTCCACCTGCGGTCACGCCCTGTGCATCATCGACACCCGGGCCAGCCATGCGGATCTGACGGATGAATACGCCGCTGTGCCCGGCGAGATGAAGGCCGTAGCCGCTTGCTTTGGCAGGGAAGTGCTGACGCAGGTCAGCGAAGAAGAATTCTATGCCGCGATTCCCGTCCTGCGGCAGCGGTGCGGCGACCGGGCTGTGCTCCGTGCCATCCACTTCTATGAGGAAAATGCTCGGGTGCCCCAACAGGTTGCGGCGCTCCATAAGGGCGATTTCCCGGCGTTTTTGGAGCTGGTAAAGCAGAGTGGCCGCTCCTCGTGGCTGTATTTGCAGAACGTGATCGTATGCGGCAGTGCGGCCTGTCAGGATGTGGCACTGGCGCTGGCTCTGTGTGAGAAGTATTTGCAAGGCCGGGGAGCTTGCCGTGTCCATGGCGGCGGCTTTGCCGGCACGGTGCAGGCGTTTGTTCCATTTGACCTGCTGGATGGTTTCTGCAGCGGTGTGGAAGCTGTGCTGGGAGAGGGTGCCTGCCATGTGCTGTCCATTCGGCCCGTGGGCGGTACGGAGATGACGCTATGATGAAACGAGTTCTTGCGCTTGCGCTTTTAGCGGTACTGCTGACCGGCTGCGGCGGAGCGGGCGGGGGAGATGCCGAGTATTCCACGCTGCCTGCCGCTACTCCGAGTATGGATGATGTTTTTCCGGGGTTGGGTGGCGTGATGCCGGAAATGACCGTGACCACCACGGAAGGGGAGGAACTGACCTTGTCGGAGCTTCTGGAAGAAAAGAAGCTGGTGGTACTGAATTTCTGGTTTGCGGACTGCGTGTGGTGCCGCAAGGAGTTTCCGGTGATGGAGCTGGCCTATCAGCGGTATCAGGAGGATGTGGAGATCATTGCCTTAAATCCGGTGGACCCGGCGCAGGCTATCGAAGTGTTCCGCAAAAGCGGGCCGCTGTCTTTCCCCATGGCGGAGTGCCCCCGGTCGTGGACGGTGGAGATGGGCGTCACGGCCTATCCAACGTCGGTGTTTATCGACCGGGATGGTGTGGTGTGCCTGATCCACACGGGGGCAATTACCAGCTCGGAGGATTTTTACAAAGTCTTTGAAACCTTCACCGCCGATGATTACCAGAGAAAGATCTATCGTAGTGTTGATGAGTTAGTGAGATAAATTGTTGTTTAGTTGAGGAAATGTGTCGCCCCGATGGGGCGACAGCGCCCTCCGGGCGCAAAGGCTCCCTCTGACGAGGGAGCTGTCAAAAATCTCTGATTTTTGACTGAGGGAGAGATAAAGTGTGCAGTTTTCCTCGGCAGCGAGGTGATTTTCGCATTTTCTCTCCCTCCGTCACGCCGTTCGGTGTGCCACCTCCCTCATCAGAGGGAGGCTTGAGGTGCTACCGCACCAGAAGCGTAAACAACAATTTATCGTTCCATCAACCCACACAAAAAAGACCTCCCTTTTTGATATGTACCCCCAATACTGGACACCCAGTATTGGGGGTATTTTCATGAAGTACAGTTACGAGTTTAAGTTAATGTGTGTGGATATGTATCGGCAAGGGGAATGGCCAGATACACCCAAAGGGATAAAAGATAAAACGTTTCACGACAAGATCCGAGTATGGGTTCGGCAAGAGGATGCGTGTGGAGAGGAAATCTTGCGGCACAAAAGTCAAAACAAAGTATGGAGTGCGGAAGAAAAGT
>JBGVKN010000037.1:0-6296 GCA_045123795.1 Faecousia sp.
GTTAAATTTTCACACCGCAATTCTTGTAGGTTGGTCGGCGGGGTCATGACCCCGCCCTACAATAGCTGCGTATTGTTTATCGGATAGCTGCCACGAAGGCATCGGGGTTTTCTTTGATCCAGGCGTGCATCTCGGTCACAGACACAGCCTCCACGATCTTGGCATTGCCCCAGGTTTCCTTGACTTCGCCCTTCCAGTCGCCCCGGACGTACCAGGTCAGCTCCACGGAGTTGTCAGCAGCAACGGCCTCGCCATAGGGAGCGTAGAAGCCCTTGCCTTCCAGCACATCCACCAGGTCCTGCACCACATTATATGCGGTGGGATAGCGGCCTGCGCCCTGGCCGTAGAAGCTCATGCGGTCAGAAGTTTCACCGATGAAGGTGATCAGGTTGTAGTTCATGGGAACGGCAGCTTCCAGTTCGCCGGCACCCACCAGAGTGGGATGGACGTAGATGCTGTAGCCGTCACCGTTGCGCTTACCGGTGGAGATCAGCTTGCAGACCAGGTCGTGAGCCTTGAAGTTCTCCACGTCCTGGGCCTGGATGTTGCGGATACCGGCCACGGGCACGGTATTCTTGTCCACGGTCACACCGAAGGCGATGTTGGAGGACAGGATCACCTTGTGCCAGGTGTCGATGCCATCCACGTCGGTGGAGGGATTGGCTTCGGCGTAGCCCAGCTTCTGAGCCTGCTTCAGCACGTCCGCATAATCCAGACCGAAACGGGTCATATTGTCCAGAATGTAGTTGCAGGTGCCGTTCATGATGCCACCCACTTCGTTGATCTTCTGGACACGACGGGAACGCTCCAGCTCGGACAGCCAGCCGATGCCGCCGCCCACCGCAGCAGTGCTGCGGAAGGAAACACCCTTCTCCTTGGCCAGAGGCAGCAGTTCATCATAGAAGGTGCAAACCAGAGCCTTGTTGGAAGTGACCACATTCTTACCGGCCTCGATGGCGGCACGGACAAACTCGTAAGCCGGATGCAGACCGCCCATGGCCTCCACCACGGTATCGATCTCAGGATCATTTACAATGAGCTTGATATCTTTGACAGATTCGGCATCGGGAAGATTGATCTCTTCCAGGCACAGAATCTT
The DNA here is from genome assembly GCA_045123795.1 of Faecousia sp. Taxonomy (GTDB): domain Bacteria; phylum Bacillota; class Clostridia; order Oscillospirales; family Oscillospiraceae; genus Faecousia. The sequence goes on from JBGVKN010000037.1 coordinate 1,100, forward strand.
GGTAACCTGCATATCATCTCGGGAAGTCGTGATCTCATACACGCCCCGGCCGACAACGCCGAAGCCCAATAATCCGATCTTCATATAACATCCTCCGTTAATTTTGTGAAATTTTGGTGACTTTGGAGAAAGGTTTGTTCCCATCTCGAAAACACTTGCTTTTTTACGAAAAACAGTATATCATATACCCGTCCAAATTGCAACTACGACAAAAAGCCAATCATGGGCATCGAAATCGTTTCATTTTGTGTAAATAGTCACAAAAAGACTGTCCACGGACATCTCCATTCGTCTACCACAGACGAATACCGGTTGCAATATATTAATGAATACAACACTGTTTTACAGGAGGCAAATATGTTCTATCATTCCACCCGCAGCGAAAATCACCGCGCCGACAGCGCCCAGGCTGTTCTGGAAGGTCTGGCTCCCGACGGCGGTCTGTATATGCCCGAGTCCCTTCCCGAATTCGACTGGAAGAAGTGCCTGGAAGGCTCTTCCATGGATATGTCCACCCAGATTTTGTCCGCTCTGCTGCCGGACATCCCCGATATGCCCACTCTGGTCAAGCGTGCCTATACCGGCAAGTTTGAGACAGAGGATCTGACTCCCACCGTTTCTGTTGGTGATTTTGGTGTCCTGGAACTGTTCCGGGGCCCCACCTCCGCTTTCAAGGACGTAGCCCTTTCCATGCTGCCCCAGCTACTGACCGCCGCCAAGGACGTCAAGGGCCAGGAAAAGGACATTCTGATCCTCACCGCCACCTCCGGTGACACCGGCAAGGCCGCACTGGAAGGTTTCCACAACGTGCCCGGCATCAAGATCTGCGTCTTCTACCCCCACGGCGGCGTTTCCCAGGTTCAGCGCGCCCAGATGGTGACCCAGGAGGGCAACAATGTGACGGTCTGCGCTGTCAAGGGCAACTTTGATGATGCCCAGACCGGCGTGAAGCAGATCTTCGCTGCCTGCCGGGATAAGGAGATGGATAATCGCCTGTCCTCTGCCAACTCCATCAACATCGGCCGTCTGGCTCCTCAGATTATGTATTATTTCAAGGCCTACCGGGATCTGCTGGATGCCGGCAAGATTGCCCTGGGCGACGAGGTCAACTTCTCCGTTCCCACCGGTAACTTTGGCGACATTCTGGCAGGCTACCTTGCTAAGAAGCTGGGTCTGCCTGTGGGCAAGCTGATTTGCGCCTCCAACGCCAACAATGTGCTGACCGACTTCATCCGCACCGGTACTTACGACCGCCTGCGCCCCCTGTACAAGACCACTTCTCCCTCTATGGACATTCTGGTGTCCTCCAATCTGGAGCGGCTGCTGTACCTGCTCAGCGGCGATACGGAGCTGGTGGCTTCTCTGATGAAGCAGCTCAATGAGAACGGCTCTTACACCGTGCCTGCTGACCTGCTGGCTACCATTCAGGATCAGTTCGCTGCCGACTTCTGCGACGATGCCGGGGCGGATGCAGTCATGGGCCGGGTCTGGAAGGAGCATGGCTACGTCTGCGATCCGCACACCGCTTCCGGCTGGCTGGCGGCTGAGAATTATGTTAATCAGACCGGTGACAATCGGGCTATGGTTGTGCTGTCCACCGCATCTCCGTACAAGTTCCCCGAGGCGGTGCTGACTGCTATGGGCCAGGTTCCCGCCGGTGACGGCTTCGACCAGATGGAGCAGCTGAATGCTGTGTCCGGCGTTGCTATCCCCAAGAATCTGGCTTCTCTGCGCACCAAGGCCGAGCGCCACACCGGTGTGATTGAGAAGACCGAGATGCTGGACTTCGTTTTGGGACTGTAAGCAAAAAAACAGTAGGGGAGGGTCTTGACCCTCCCTGACTTGTAACATGGATACCATATTTGGGCGGGTCAAGACCCGCCCCTACAAAAAGGAGTTTACCATGAAGCGTGTAACCATCCGGGTGCCGGCGACCACGGCGAACCTTGGACCCGGCTTTGATGCCTTCGGCTGCGCCCTGAGCCTGTACACCGATGTGACCTTTGAGGAAACCGAATACGGCCTTGAGATTACGGGGTGTGACGAGGAATTCACCGGGCCGGACAATCTGGCTTACGTTGCCTACTGTGCCGCTCTTGCCACCATGAGCGAGGAGCTACGGGGTATCAAGATCCACATCGATGCCCATATCCCGGTGTGCCGGGGCTTGGGTTCCTCTGCGGCTCTGTTGGTGGCGGGTGCTATGGGTGCAAATGTGCTGCGGGGCAGCAAGCTGTCTACCCAAGGTCTGCTGAATATCACCAACGCTATGGAGGGTCACCCGGACAATCTGGCGCCTGCTTTTTACGGCGGTCTGACTGCGTCCATGGTGGATAACGGTCTGCCGGTGTGCGTTAATTTTCCGCTACATCCCGACTGGGAGTTCCTTGCGCTGGTGCCGGACTTCAACCTGTCCACTACCAAAGCCCGTGCGGTGCTGCCGGAGCAGGTCAGCCGTGCTGATGCCATTTATAATATCTCCCACGGCGCACTGGTGCTGAAGGCGCTGGAGCTGGGTGATGAAAAGCTGCTGCGTAATGCTATGCAGGATCGGTTGCACCAGAACTACCGAAAGAGCCTGATTCAGGATTATGAGCAGATCGAAAGTCTGGTGCGCACCACCGGTGCGGCCTTCTGCCTTAGTGGTGCTGGCCCGACTTTGCTGTGCATCACGCAGGATAAGATGCTGCAGGATAAGCTGGCAAAGAAGCTGGATAAGATCACCACTGCCAATTGGCAGATGCTGCCCCTGCATATAGAATTCCAGGGCGCAAGAGTCATCGCAAGTGAATAATGGAAAGCGGAGCTGCCACCGGCAGCTCCGCTTTGATGTTAAGGGATGGGAAGATTGTTGTTTACAGTTGGATTAGGGGCGGCGACCATAGGTCGCCGAGCGCCGCCGTGCGGCGCAAATCGCTTCCCCCGGGGGGAAGCTGTCGAGCGTCAGCGAGACTGAAGAGGAACGGCGAAATATTGGAGTTAACAATGCAGATAGATAAAATAGTACCATTTTCAACGTTGTACTATTTCACTTTTACTGCATTCCATTGGTTAGATATCGCCATTCCTCTTCCGGTTCGGGCAAGCCCGAACCACCTTCCCCTCGGGGGAAGGTATGCGCCCGGAGGGCGCTGTCGCCCCAACGGGGCGACACATTTCTTCAACTAAACAACAATTTTTCTGTCTAAAATATTATTCCACCTCGGACAGTTCTACCTTCATGGCCTTCTTGGGGATTAGGAATCGGCGGGTGGCGAACAGGCCTGCAATACAGATGATCGATGCCAGATTGCTGATGGGATCATCGTGGCTCAAAATGACATGGCGTGCCATAGCCACGATCAGCACCTCCAGCGTATTGGCGGGGGTCAGATCCACCAGCATTCGGACAAACTCCAAGCCGACCACGATGGTCAGGATATTGTGCAGGAAATTGTTGAGGGTGGAAAAATAATCCGCTACGGTGAACATTTTGTACACTTCCAGTCCTAGCATTCCAATCAGCACGACCAGCGTCATCATGGCAATTACAAACTCCATCACGTGCAGGACTCGGTGCATAATGGCTTCTACCTTTTTGTGCATTTTGAGCAACCTCCTTGTTGTATGATATCTAATCATACAACACTTTCAACAAAAAAGGAAGTATTATTTTGACAAAAACCGCTCCGATTTTAGTTCGGAGCGGTTTGGAGTTACGCTAGGTCGACTTTCGCCAGTAAGATTTTTTTGTAATCAACGGTCAGAGTGTATTGGTCCATGGCGTCCTTAATGATCTGCTGGGTCATATCATCAGTCACGGCTTCCCGGCAGTGGTAGATCCACTGGGGCTCGGTGCCGGAGAAATACATGATGTGGTAGCCGTAGCTCGTTTTGACCAGACCGTAATCACCGGGCTTGCGGCTTGCGCCCAGATACCATTCTTTGAATTCGGGAACAAAATTGGTATCCTTGTTCAATCCTTCGTACAGGCCACCGTTGGATTTGGAGCCACCGTCGGTGGAGTGCTCCTTAGCAAAAGCGGCAAAGGTATCCTCGGTGGCATCGCCGCTGAGCCACTCATTCATCAGCTTCTGGGCGGCTAACAGGCAGTTTGCCCAGTCCTCGTCGGTTTTCTTGTCCGCTACCTGAATGAGAATGTGGCGGACGCTGTAAACATCGCCGCTGTCCTTGGTGATGCCGTTTTTCTTCAGCGCATCGCTGTTTTTAGCGAAATAGTCTTCAATCATAGCGTCGCTAACAGAGATCTCGCTGACCTTTTTGTTGAAATAGCTGTATCCCTTGTAGCAAAGCTCGGTGTAGCGGTAGTAGTCCTCGGCGGTGCATCCGGCACCGGCATCGGCCTGAATCATGGCATCAACGCTATCGAATTTGCCTTCCTGTGCTCTTTTTTTCAGGTTGTCATACAGCTTGTCCAGTGTTTCTTGCATGGAAGGGTCTATGGGAGTCTGGGTTTCGTCTGCCATCATGGAAAGTGCCTGATAATACCGCCAGCTGTCGATGGCGGAGGCCAAAAAATAGTGCTGCCAGCTTCCGTCGGAATCCATGTAAACCTGCTGATCCAGCGGCTTTTTGTAATCCAGACCGTACAGGAAAGCTTGGCTGCCGTAGCTGCTCAGGAAATTATACACATCCATCCAGTAATAGATCTGTAGCATTCCGTTGGTCAGTGCTGCGTCACCGAGGGTAGCAACGACGGTATCATGGGCGGCGACGGCATCTGCGTCGGAGGCGGTGTAGGAATCTCTCCAGTATAGCTCAGCCAGCTCGCTGGGGTCCTTTTTTGGCTTGGTTGCTGATGTGGGGTCGGTGGATGGTGCGGTGGCGTTGGGGCTGGTGGGGAAGTACTCCTCCTTGCCGCAGGCGGCGAGGGAAAGCAGCATGACCACCGCCAGCATAAGGGCGAGAAGACGTTTCATGGCGGTTCCTCCTGAATGTAATGTGCATGGTGTGATAAATTGTTGCTTAGCGGCGCGAGGATGCTCCGCACCCTCGGCCCCCTCCCTGAGGGGGCTGGCGAAAATCTCTGATTTTCGACTGGGGGAGTGTCCTAAAGCCGTTACGACACCCCCTCAGTCACGGCGTTCGCCGTGACAGCTCCCCCAAAGGGGGCGCCGAGGGTGGTGCTCCGCGCAGCGAATACAAATCGGTCGATTGCCAGTGGCAATCGCACCTTTGCTATCGGCTGCGCCGCCGA
>JBGVKN010000038.1:0-7849 GCA_045123795.1 Faecousia sp.
TGAAGAAGGATCTGTTCATGCTGAGAATGCAGCATGCTACCAACCAGCTCGACAACCCCATGCAGATCGCCAATGTCAAGAAGGACATTGCCCGCATCAAGACCATTATTCGTGAGAAAGAGACCAACGTCTGAGGAGGAAGCGTAAATGACTGAGAATACCAGAGCATTCCGCAAGACTATGATCGGTCAGGTCGTCTCCGACAAGATGGACAAGACCATTGTGGTTGCGGTTAAGGATAGCTATCAGCATCCTTTGTATAAGAAGACCATGAAGCGGACCTACAAGCTGAAGGCCCACGACGAGAACAACGAGTGCGGCATCGGCGATACCGTGGAGGTCATGGAGACCCGTCCCCTGTCCAAGGACAAGAGATGGAGACTCATCCGCATTATCGAAAAGGCTAAGTAAGGAGGTCGACAACTATGATTCAGATGGAAAGCTACCTGAAGGTTGCCGACAACACCGGCGCCAAGGAAATTCATTGCATCCGTGTCCTGGGCGGCTCCAAGCGGAAGACCGGCAACATCGGTGATATCATCGTTGCTTCCGTCCGCAAGGCTAACCCCGGCGGAACTGTCAAGAAGGGCGAAGTCGTTAAGGCTGTTATCGTCCGCTCCAAGCGTGGTGTCCGTCGTGAGGACGGTTCCTATGTCCGCTTTGATGAGAACGCTGCAGTTATCATCAAGGAAGACAAGAACCCCCGCGGCACCCGTATCTTTGGACCGGTGGCTCGTGAGCTGCGTGAGAAGGACTTCATGAAGATCCTGTCTCTGGCTCCCGAGGTCATCTAATGGAGGACCGAAGGAATGAACATTAAGAAGAATGATACCGTTATCGTCCTGTCCGGCAAGGACAAGGGCGTGAAGGGCAAGGTCCTGGTGGCCATGCCCTCCGAGAACAAGGTCATCGTGGAGAAGGTCAACGTCGCCACTTGCCACACCAAGCCTCGTCGTCAGGGCGAGACCGGTGGCATCGTGAAGAAGGAGACCCCCATCCGTACCTGCAAGGTTGCTCTGTTCTGCGACAAGTGCGGCAAGGGCGTCCGTGTGGGCTACAAGGTTGAAGATGGCAAGAAGACCCGTATCTGCCGCAAGTGCGGCGCCGAAATCTAAGGAAAGGAGTAATCTACAATGTCTGCTAGACTGAAAGAACAGTATGTAAACGAGATCGCTCCTGCCCTGAACAAGAAGTTCGGCTACAAGAGCGTTATGCAGATCCCCAAGCTGGATAAGGTCATCGTGAACGTTGGCTGCGGCGACAGCAAGAACAACGCTAAGGAGATCGAGGCCATCTGCAAGGACATCGCTGCCATCACCGGCCAGAAGCCTGTTGTTTGCAAGGCTCGTAAGTCCGTTGCAAACTTCAAGCTCCGTGAGGGCGAAAACATCGCTGTGAAGGTCACCCTGCGCGGCGACAAGATGTATGAGTTCCTGGATCGTCTGTTCAGCGTGGCTCTGCCCCGCGTTCGTGACTTCCGTGGCATCAACCCCAACAGCTTCGACGGCCGTGGCAACTATGCCTTCGGTCTGAAGGAGCAGCTGATCTTCCCTGAGATCGAGTACGACAAGGTGGATAAGATCCGTGGTATGAACATCTGCATCTGCACCACCGCTACCACCGACGAGGAAGCCAAGGAACTGCTGACCCAGATCGGCGCTCCCTTCCACGCTTGATTTAGGAGGATTTAGAAAATGGCTAAGAAGTCTATGATCCTGAAGCAGCAGGCTGAGCCCAAGTTCTCCAGCCGTGCTTACAACCGCTGCAAGATCTGCGGCAGACCCCATGCTTACCTGCGCAACTACGGTGTGTGCCGTATTTGCTTCCGTGAGCTGGCCTACAAGGGCCAGATCCCCGGCGTCCGTAAGGCCAGCTGGTAATCGCTAGGTAAGGTAATCAAAATGTAATAAAGCTACGGAGAGCCCAAAGAAGATGGGCCTGTTCGCAGGCCGCATTCTTTGGGGACCTCCGGAGCTGAACGGGTAAAGCCCGTAACTTCTAAAAGGAGGATAATTAACATGCAAATCACCGATCCCGTAGCAGATATGCTGACCCGTATCCGGAACGCTAACTCTGCAAAGCACGACACCGTGGATGTTCCCGCATCCAACCTGAAGAAGGCCATCGCTCAGATCCTGCTGGAGGAGGGCTACATTAAGTCCTACGAGTTGGTTGACAATGGCAACCAGGGCGTCATCCACATCACCCTGAAGTATATGGCTAAGAAGGCTCCTGTCCTGTCCGGCCTGCGCCGCGTTTCCAAGCCCGGCCTGCGTGTCTACGCCGGTGCTGAGGAGCTGCCCAAGGTCCTGAAGGGTCTGGGTATCGCCATCGTGTCCACTTCCAAGGGTGTTATGACCGACAAGAAGGCCCGCGAGCTGCACATCGGCGGCGAGGTCCTGGCTTTCGTCTGGTAAGGAGGATCACGATATGTCTAGAATTGGTAAGAAGCCGGTTGTTGTTCCGGCAAACGTGACCGTTTCCATCGCTGATGAGAACGTTGTCACCGTCAAGGGCCCCAAGGGCGAGCTGACCCGTCAGTTCCATCCCGACATGATCCTGAAGCTGGAGGGCAATGTCCTGACCGTCGAGCGTCCTGACGAGGAGCACCTGCACAAGTCCCTGCACGGCCTGACCCGTACTCTGCTGAGCAACATGGTCGAGGGCGTTGAGAAGGGCTTCAGCAAGGAGCTGGAAGTCAACGGCGTTGGCTACCGTGTCGAGAAGAAGGGCACTCAGCTGGTCATGCGTCTGGGCTTCTCTCACGAGGTTTTCGTGGACGAGATCCCCGGTATCACCATCGAGGTTCCCGGCCCCAACAAGATCATCATCCACGGCACTGACAAGCAGGTCGTCGGCCAGTTCGCTGCCGAAGTCCGTGGTAAGCGTCCCCCCGAGCCTTACAAGGGCAAGGGCATCAAGTATACCACTGAGGTCATCCGCCGTAAGGTTGGTAAGACCGGTGGCAAGAAGTAATGGAGGTGTGCCGAAATGGTTAGCAAGATCAATAAGAAGGCTATGCGCCTGAAGCGGCATGTCCGCGTTCGTGGCAAGATCTCCGGCACCCCCGAGCGTCCCCGTCTGAACGTGTTCCGTTCCAACGCGAACATCTACGCACAGATCATCGACGACGTGAACGGCGTGACTCTGGTTTCCGCCAATACGCTGGAAAAGGGCTTTGAGGGCGCCACCGGCAATGCCGAGGCTGCCAAGAAGGTTGGCGCTATGATCGCCGAGCGTGCTAAGGAAAAGGGCATCGAAGAGGTCGTGTTCGACCGCGGCGGCTATGTTTACCATGGTCGTGTCGCTGCTCTGGCTGAGGGCGCTCGCGAAGCCGGCCTGAAGTTCTAAGTGTAAGGAGGAAAACGAAATGGCTTACAATAAGGCTTCCAACAATGAAGCTCCTGAGTTCATTGAGAAGGTCGTTTACCTGAACCGTGTCTCCAAGACCGTTAAGGGCGGCCGTGTCATGAAGTTCTCCGCTCTGGTCGTCGTTGGCGACGGCAAGGGCACTGTCGGCTACGGCCTGGGCAAGGCCGCTGAGGTTTCCGAGGCCATCCTGAAGGGCATCGCTGATGCCAAGAAGAACATGGTCAAGGTTTCTCTGGCTGGCTCCACCATCCCCCACGATGTGATCGGCATCTTCGGCGCTGGCACTGTCCTGCTGAAGCCCGCTCCCGAGGGTACCGGCGTTATCGCCGGCGGCGCTGTCCGTGCTGTTATGGAGGCTGTTGGCATTAAGAACATCTGCGCTAAGTGCCTGCGCTCCAACAATCCCCAGAACGTGGTCAAGGCCACCATGGCCGGTCTGACCTCTCTGCGCTCCCCTGAGCAGGTTGCTGCTCTGCGTGGTAAGAGCGTTGAGGAAATCGTGTAATAAGGAGGGCAATTAACATGGCAAACCTGAAAATTAAGCTTGTTAAGAGCCTGAACGGTCGTCTGGAAAAGCACATCGCCACTGCTGAGGCTCTGGGCCTGCGCAAGATCGGCAATGTGACCATCCAGCCCGACAATACCCAGACCCGTGGCAAGATCGCCAAGATCGGCTATCTGCTCGAGGTCACTGAAGTCGAATAAGGAGGAAACGAACTATGGAACTGTTTAAGCTTTCTCCTGTCGAGGGTTCTACCCACGTAGGTAAGCGCAAGGGCCGCGGCCACGGTAGTGGCAACGGCAAGACCGGTGGCCGTGGTCACAAGGGTCAGAAGGCCCGCTCCGGTGGCAAGGTCCGCGTCGGCTTCGAAGGCGGCCAGATGCCTCTGTCCCGCCGTGTTCCCAAGCGTGGTTTCAATAACATTTACGCCAAACCCCTGACCGCCATCAATGTGGCCGCTCTGAACCGCTTTGAGGACGGTGCAGTTGTGGATGCTGCCGCCCTGATCGAGGCTGGCGTTATCTCCAGCTGTCCCTATGGTCTGAAGGTTCTGTCTAACGGCAACCTGACCAAGAAGATCACCGTCAAAGCCGCGGCTTTCTCTGAGTCTGCTAAGGAAAAAATCGAGCAGGCAGGCGGAAAGGCCGAGGTGGTTTAAGTGTTAAAGACACTGCAAAACGCCTGGAAAATTCCTGAACTTCGTAAAAAGCTTATGTTCACGCTGCTGATCCTGCTGCTGTATCGGATCGGCAACGTGATCCCGGTTCCCTACATCGATGTGGCGAGCCTGGGTAAGTACTTTGATGAGGTTCTCTCCAACACCATTCTGGGCCTGTACAACGCTATGTCCGGTTCCGCATTCTCCATGGGTACCGTATTTGCGCTGTCCATCCAGCCCTACATCAACGCATCCATCATTATCCAGCTTCTGACCATTGCCCTGCCCTTCATGGAGCGTTGGGCAAAGGAAGAAGGCGAGGAAGGTAAGAAGAAGATCGAAAAGGCTACCCGTATCTGCACTGTGGTGCTGGGTCTGCTGATGGGCTGGGCCTACTACATGATGGTCCGCAATCAGGCTGGCATCGTCACCGACAAGGGTGTCTGGGCCGCCATCGTCATCATTCTGACCTTCACCGCCGGCTCCGCCGTGGTTATGTGGCTGGGCGAGCAGATCACTGCTCATGGTATCGGAAACGGCATCTCCATGATCCTGTTTGCCAATATCATTTCTTCCATCCCCTCCGGCGTCACTGCCCTGTATAGCGTTGCGCTCACCGCTAACTGGTGGCAGGCTCTGATTGCTGTGATCGGTGTGGCTGCGCTGATTGTCTTTATCATCTTCGTTAATGACGCCGAGCGCCGGATTCCTGTCCAGTACGCAAAGCGCGTTGTTGGCCGTAAGATCTACGGCGGTCAGAGCACCAATTTGCCCATTAAGGTGAGCATGTCCGGTGTTATGCCCGTCATCTTCGCTCAGTCCATCTGCTCCCTGCCTGCGACGGTTTGCACCTTCTTTGGCTGGACCAAGAACTGGGCTTACCTGAACCTGTTCCAGTCCACTAGCTGGGCATATGCAGGTTTCTACTTCCTGATGATCTTCTTCTTCAGCTGGTTCTATGCCTCCATCCAGTACGATCCGGTGGAGATCTCTAACAACCTGAAGAAGAACGGTGGTTTCATTCCCGGCTTCCGTCCTGGTAAGCCCACCTCCGACTTCATCAAGAAGGTTATCAATAAGATCATCGTGTTCGGTGCCATTTACCTTGGTATCGTTGCACTGCTGCCCATCATTGCCGGCAATCTGATGCCTACCTTCAAGAACCTGGCAATCGGTGGTACCTCCGTCATCATCGTTGTGGGCGTTGCCCTTGAAACTGTGAAGGCTCTGGAGGCCCAGATGCTCATGCGGCATTACAAGGGCTTCCTGGACTAAGACTTAGGAGGTTGGCAGGATGAATCTGATCCTACTAGGCGCGCCCGGCGCTGGTAAGGGGACACAAGCGGAAATGCTCACTCAAAAGCTCTCCATCCCCGCCATTTCTACCGGGAATATGCTCCGGGAGGCCATTTCCAATGGCACTGCTCTGGGCAAAGAAGTAAAACAATACATGGACGGCGGTCTGCTGGTTCCCGATGATCTGATCCTCAGCATCGTTGCGGAGCGTGTGCAGCAGCCCGACTGCAAGAACGGCTTTATCCTGGACGGGGTGCCTCGCACCCTGGCCCAGGCTGAGGCTCTGGATGCAAAGGGCGTTCGCATCGACCATGTAGTGTCTATTGAGATCGACGATGCTGTGATCGAGGGCCGGATGACCGGCCGGCGGGTCTGCGCCAAGTGCGGAGCCAGCTATCACATCACAGCCAATCCGCCTGCAACCGAGGGCATCTGTGATCAGTGCAGCGGTGAGCTGATGATCCGCAAGGACGACGCACCGGAAACGGTTCGTAAGCGCCTGCAGGTCTATCACGAATCCACCGAGGTGCTGAAGGGCTACTACTCCAAGACCGGCAAGCTTCGGATTGTGGAGGGCAATCAGTCCATTGAGGGTGCCAATCGGGACATTCTTGAGGCAATAGGGGCGGAAGTATGATCGCAATCAAAAATGAACGTGAGCTCAGTGCGATGCGCAAGGCCTGTAAGATTACCGCGGCAGCCCGTGCTTTGGCAGGGGAAATGGTAAGACCTGGCGTGTCCACCAAGCAGATCGACCAGGCTGTGCACGATTTTATCGTGGCCCAGGGCGCGAAACCGTCGTTCCTCGGCTATCACGGCTACCCTGCAAGCATCTGCATCTCCGTTAATAATACGATCATCCACGGAATTCCGGGCGGTTACGTCCTGCAGGAAGGGGATATCGTGTCCATTGATGTAGGTGCATACTATGAGGGCTTTCATGGCGATTGTGCGGCTACTTTCCCCTGCGGTGCCATCAGCACCCAAGCCCAAAAGCTGATCGACGTTACGAAGCAGAGCTTTTTTGAGGGTATCCGCTTCGCGACCCGCGGACACAGAGTGTCCGATATCTCCCACGCCATCCAGACGTATGTGGAGTCTAACGGTTTTTCAGTTGTGCGCTCTTTCGTAGGTCACGGCGTTGGCGCGCAGCTACATGAGGAGCCGGAGGTGCCGAATTTCGGTAATCCCGGCCGTGGGCCCAGACTTGTACCTGGTATGACATTGGCAATCGAACCTATGGTGAACGTTGGCACCTATGATGTCAAGGTTCTCAAGGATGGATGGACCACCGTCACCGCTGATGGCAAGCTGTCCGCTCACTATGAAAATACTGTACTCATCACCGACGGCGAGCCGGAAATACTCACCGTCGCCGAAGGACTTTGACTATGGACCCAGTACCGGATATTATTGTTTCGGATCTGGTGATTTCCACAGCCGGCAGAGACCAAGGTTCGCTCTATTACTGCTGCGGCAGCGATGGACGATATGTGATGCTGGTAAACGGAAAGGACCGGACTCTGGATAAGCCGAAGCGTAAATCGCTGCGGCACGTAAAAAAGGTCCTTCGCTCTGAGACCAGAGTCGCGGAGAAGTTACGCTCCGGCGACAAAGTGCTCAACAGCGAATTACGAAGAGATCTGGCGTTCCTCGCCAGAGAAAATGCAAGCGAATAACCTGGGAGGGTAATAACTTGGCTAAGGACGACGTAATCGAGATTGAGGGCATCGTAACCGATGCACTGCCGAATGCTATGTTCAAGGTTGACATTGGCAACGGACACATCATTCTGGCACACATTTCCGGCAAGCTCCGCATGAATTTCATCCGGATCCTGCCTGGTGACAAAGTAACCGTTCAAATGTCTCCTTACGATCTGACTCAGGGTCGGATCACCTGGAGAAGTAAGTAAAATAAGAGAAACCCGTTCTCATATGGAGGTTAAACAGTATGAAGGTAAGACCGTCCGTTAAACCCATGTGCGAAAAGTGTAAGATCATCAAGCGCAAGGGTCGCGT
>JBGVKN010000039.1:0-2118 GCA_045123795.1 Faecousia sp.
GATGCGTTGGTTATTTTACGGAAACAGAACGTATTCATAAAGAATATACAGCTCAAAAATCGTTGCGTTGTGGGAGGGTCAAGACCCTCCCCTACTAAGATGTGTTTCTCGATTACTCCGCTAAACAACAATTTATCGTACTATAATAGGAAGGCACCCGGGTGGGTGCCTTGTCTTTTTACATATCCAAATAACCCCAAAGAACCTTCAGGGTGTTCATTACGCCGTCCATGTGGCTGCGCTCGTAGCCATGGCTGGCGTACACACCGGGGCCGATGAGCCCATGACGGATATCAAATCCGGCGTGGAGGGTAGATTCCACATCAGAACCGTAGTAGGGATACACATCCACGGCATAGTCTGCGCCGGATTTCTTGGCTGCGTCAATGAGCTTGCCCACCACAGCATAGCTGTACGGGCCGCCGGAATCCTTGGCGCAGATGCTCACCTGCCGCTCCGTGCAGTTCAGACCGTCGCCCACGCAGCCCATGTCCACAGAAATGGCCTCGGTGATGCCGGCAGGTACGGAGGCGGCGCCGCCGTGGCCCACCTCCTCATACACCGTCACGTGGATGTACGTCCGGCGCTTGAGGGTGATGTGATTGTCGCTCAGATATTTGGCAAAGCCCATCAGGATGCCCACGGACAGCTTGTCGTCCAGAAAACGGCTCTTGAGGTAGCCCGTTGCTGTGCGCTTGGTGCGAGGATCAAAGCAGACGATATCACCCACCTGGATACCCAGCTCCTTGGGTGCTTTGGCTTCGTCCAGCACGATTTCCACCGTGTCCCAATTGCGCTTGGAGTCGCCGTATTCCTTGTTTACGTGAACAGAAGCGTTGCAAAGCTGGCAGGTGCCCTCATAGACCTGCCCATCACGAGTGTAGACCCGGACATTCTCCGCCTCGGCATTGTTGGGGTTCATGCCGCCCAGCGGGGTCAGCTTCAGCCGCCCGTTGCCCTTGATCTGGGAAACCATAGCGCCCAGCGTATCAGCGTGGGCCGCCAGCATCAGACCGTCATCGGCATTTTCGCCCCCGAGGTCAACCAATACGCCGCCCTTGGTGGTGATTTGGGCGGCGAAGCCCATTTCATCGAAGCATTCCTTGACCCATTTGGCGGCGGCATCGGTATAGCCGGAGGGGGAGTCGATGGAAAGCAGGCTTGCGGCCTGCTCCCATGCGTAATCGGCGTAGCGTTCGTTAATCATATTGTCCTCCTAAAATCAGATAATGCCACACTCCGGCGATCTCCCGGAGGTAATAGTTGAGAAAATGAATGAAATCCCCGGTTTTTGCCGGAATTCCCACAGCTTCCACACCACATTCCTTTGCAAAGAGCTTTGCCCGGTACAGGTGGAACTCGCTGGATACCAGCCCAATTTTTGTGGGGCGGGTGCCGGTTTTCGCTTCGATCAGGTCCAAGGACAGGTTCAGGTTGCCCCACGTGGATGCGGCCTGATCTTCCATCCAGACCCGAGCCGGGTCGATGCCCCGCTCCACCAGTCCATTGAACATACACTGAGCTTCGGAGATGCCCTCGTCTGCGCCCTTGCCGCCGGATACCACGGCGATGGCTTCAGGATGGGCATTCAGATACTCCGCCGCCGCATCGATCCGCTCTCGCAATGTCCGGGAGGGGGATGTGCCGTTGACCTTGGCACCCAAAACGACGATGTAGTCACATTCGATGTCCCCATCGCCCCGGGCTTCATCGGCGATCACCACACCGGTGACTGTGACCACCGTCAGTCCGATGGTCAGGATTGCGATGAAACACCGTTGCAACAGCTTCGCCCTGTCGGAGTGGGACTTTTCCAGCAGCGCCAGTAGGAACCAGACGCTGACCGCCGCCGCAAGGCACCAGCACACGAGAGATAAAAAGCTGGTGGCATTGCTGCCCTTGAACACAATACCGGTGAAAACCAAGATGATCGGAAGCACCCAGTGCCAGAATTTTAATAGTTTGCGCATTTTTTCACCATGCCTTTGTGATGGGAAATTGTTGTTTAGACTACCTGTCATTGCGAGGAGCGAAGCGACGTGGCAATCCCCCACGGCGATGGGGAAATGTTACGATTACCAACGAAAATGTCGGAAAATCCGGGAGATTGCCACGCCA
>JBGVKN010000040.1:0-9809 GCA_045123795.1 Faecousia sp.
GATGCGTTGGTTATTTTACGGAAACAGAACGTATTCATAAAGAATATACAGCTCAAAAATCGTTGCGTTGTGGGAGGGTCAAGACCCTCCCCTACTAAGATGTGTTTCTCGATTACTCCGCTAAACAACAATTTATCGTACCAAACAAAATATCTCCGCTGCCGTGAAAGCAGCGGAGATATGGATATTACAGTTCCAATTTCAGATCATTTTCCTTGATCCAGCCGATTTTGCGCAGAATTTCACAGAAAACAACGCTCAGCACCGCAGGCAGGACAAAGCAGATCAGCACCAGACCCACCCAGTCCATAACACCGGGGGTCATAGCCACCTCACCGGCCTTGAGGGCCGCTTCGCTGGGATTAAGCCAACCCGTCCACACGCCGATCTGACCGCACAGGCCGCAGGTGCCCATGCCGGAATTGACTGCGGCACCGTTCATTTTCAGCTTGAACACGCAGGTGGCCAGAGGGCCTGTGATGGCGGAAGCCAGCGTGGGCGGAATCCAGATTCGGGGGTTCTTGACGATGTTGGGCATTTGCAGCATACTGGTGCCAATGCCCTGGGCCACAAGGCCGCCCCAGCGGTTTTCCTTAAAGCTCATGACGGCAAAGCCGATCATCTGGGCGCAGCAGCCGGCAACTGCCGCACCGCCTGCCAGACCCACCAGCCCGAAGCTGGCGCAGATGGCAGCGGAGGAAATGGGCAGCGTCAGGGCGATGCCTACCAGCACGGATACCACAATGCCCATCAGGAAGGGCTGCAGCTCCGTGGCCCACATAATAGCCTGACCCACAGCGTTAGCGGCCTTGCCGATGGGGGCAGCCACCAGTGCGGCAAACCCGATGCCGATGAGAATGGTGACGATGGGGGTCACCAGAATATCAACTTTGGTTTCCTTGGATACCAGCTTGCCGCATTCCGAAGCCACGATGGCCACAAAGTAAACGGCCAGAGGGCCGCCTGCGCCGCCCATGGCGTTGGCGGCGAAGCCTACGGGAATCAGGCTGAACAGCACCAGCGGGGGGCAGTGGAGGGCAAAGCCGATGGCGATGGCGATACCGGGGCCCACCATAGCAGAAGCCAGACCGCCCACGGTGTATGTACCCACGACCGTGTTTTTTAGTACGCCGATGTTGAACTGCTGACCGATGGTGTTCAGGATCGTGCCGACCAACAGGGTGCAGAACAGACCCTGTGCCATAGCGCCGAGGGCATCAATGCCGTAACGCTTGGAGGAAAGAATGATGTCTTTGCGCTTGAGAAATTCTTTGATCTTTGCCATTTTCATGTTCCTTTCTTGGGATAAGTATTTTTGTATCGATATTATACTACTGAAAAAACATGGATTCAAGAATTTTATAACAGAAAATTCATTTTTGTTTATCCTGTTTAAATTCATCTCTTCTTGACGTTGATTTGTCTAAAAAATGACAACAACTTGGGAACATAAATCTTGTATTTATACAGTGAACAAAAATCTTTCTGCTAAGGAAAACACAAAATTTGGCTCAAAAAGTTCACCTGTGTTGGTGGATTTATCTTGACAAACGAATAGTTCTGATTTATCATATTAAAGACATCACATGACTGACGGTTATCGCGGAAGTACCGCGGGGGAGTGTGATGGTCTTTTGAGCCGACCGTCTGGGCAATTCGATTCCGCACAGGAATTGGATTGCCTTTTTTGCATTTTTCATACAAGGAGCAATCAAATGAGCTTTACTTATAAGGGCCTGAGCGCCCAGTTGGAGCGTCACACCATCACCGACGCAGAGATCGACCACCAAATGCAGCGGCTGCTGCAGCAGACCCCTCGGATCGTTGAGGTGGTGGGCCGTCCTGCCGCTGTGGGTGATGAGGTGGTGCTGGATTACGCAGGCTTCTGCGGCGATGAGCAGTTCGCCGGCGGTACCGCCGAAAACCAGACCCTGACGCTGGGCAGCGGAATGTTTATTCCCGGCTTCGAGGAGCAGTTGGTTGGTGCCGATGTGGGCGATCACGTTACCGTCAACGTCACCTTCCCCGAACAGTACCACTCCGAGGCGCTGGCCGGCAAGGCCGCTCGGTTTGAGTGTACCATCCACCAGATCCGCACCAAGGGTGCCTACGAGCTGGACGATACCTTCGCCAAGGAAGTGGGCGGCTGCGATACTTTTGAAGAAATGCACGCCAAGCTGGGCAAGAGCCTGCAAGCCTACTCCGACGAGCGGGGCGAAATGGATCTGCAGGATCGTCTGCTGCGGCAGGCCGCCGCAACTCTGGAGCTGACCATCTCCGAGGAGGAGCTGGATGAGGCTGTGGAGGATCAGATGCGCAATCTTTCCGCTCAATTGTCCCAGCAGGGGCTGAGCCTTGAGATGTATTGCAGCTTCATGAACACAACCCCTGATGTACTCCGGGCCGATGCCCGCCCCACCGCTGAGGCTGCCATCCGCAGCCAGGCCGCTATCGATAAGATCGTGGAGCTGGAAAAACTGACCGCCGACGAAAAAGAGATCGGTGACGCACTGGCTCTCATCTGCCGTCAGAACGATATGACTCTGGAGCAGATCAAGCCCTATTACGATGCCGAATTTGAAAAGGCAGTCATCAACAGTGTACTGACCAGCAAAGTCATGCGCCTCATCCGGGACGCAGCTGACGTTGCGGTTGTATAATATTATTAATAATGTGCCAACGGCACCAAAATCAAGGAGGATACATACCATGGCAATCGTTTTTGACGAAAATGGCAAGTACGTAGACGAGAAGGGTTTCGTAAAGCTTGACCCCACCAAGTTTGCTGACTGGCAGATCGCTGAGGAGGCAGAAAAGACCCTGCCCTCCGTCGACTTCTTCCGTCAGAAGCTGGGCCTGCTGGAGGAGGAGATCATCCCCTACGGCAAGACCCCCAAGATCGACTTCATTAAGGTTATGAAGCGTCTGGCCGACAAGCCCGACGGCAAGTTCATCGAGGTTACCGCTGTGACCCCCACCCCCTTCGGCGAGGGTAAGTCCACTGTTTCTCTGGGCCTGATCGAGGGCCTGGGCTACATCGGCAAGAATGCCGGCGGCGCTCTGCGTCAGCCCTCCGGCGGCCCCACCATGAACGTCAAGGGCACTGCTGCCGGCGGCGGCAACGCTCTGCTGATGCCCATGACCGAGTTCTCCCTGGGCCTGACCGGTGATATCAACGATATCATCAACGCCCACAACCTGGCTATGGTCGCTCTGACTGCCCGTATGCAGCACGAGCGCAACAACAACGACGAGTGGCTGGCTAAGAAGGGCCTGCGCCGTCTGGATATCGACCCCAAGCGTGTGGAAATGGGCTGGGTCATCGACTTCTGCGCACAGTCTCTGCGTAACATCATCATCGGTATCGGCGGCCGTCTGGACGGCTTCATGATGGAGTCCAAGTTCGGCATCGCTGTCGGCTCCGAGCTGATGGCTATCCTGGCTGTTGCTAAGGATCTGAAGGATCTGCGTGAGCGTATCGGCAAGGTTGTCGTGGCTTACTCCAAGTCCGGCGAGCCTGTGACCTGTGAGGATCTGGAAGTTGCCGGCGCTATGACCGCTTGGATGCGTAACGCTATCAACCCCACCATGTGCTACTCCGTCGAGCATCAGCCTGTGCTGATCCACGCCGGCCCCTTCGCCAACATCGCCATCGGCCAGTCCTCTGTTATCGCTGACCGTCTGGCTCTGAAGCTGTTCGACTACCATGTTACCGAGTCCGGCTTCGCTGCTGACATCGGCTTCGAGAAGTTCTGGAACGTTAAGACTCGTCTGTCCGGCCTGACCCCCAACGTTTCCGTTCTGGTTGCTACCGTCCGCTCCCTGAAGATGCACGGCGGCGGCCCCAAGGTTACCCCCGGCGCACCCCTGCCCAAGGAGTACAAGGAGGAGAACCTGGAGCTGCTGGAGAAGGGTACCTGCAACCTGTTCCACCATGTCAACACCATCAAGAAGTCCGGCATCACTCCCGTCGTCTGCATCAACCGCTTCTACACCGATACCGATGCCGAAATCGCTCTGCTGAAGAAGCTGTGTGCTGAGCGCGGTGTCCGTTGCGCAGAGTCTAACCACTGGCGTTACGGCGGCGAGGGCGCTGCTGAGCTGGCTCAGGTCGTCGTCGAGGCTTGCGAGGACAAGAACGAGATCAAGTTCCTGTACGATCTGGAGATGCCCCTGCGTCAGCGCGTTGAGCTGATCGCTAAGGAAGTCTACGGTGCTGACGGTGTCATCTGGCAGCCCCTGGCTGTTGAGAAGGCTCAGCGCTTCGAGAGCGATCCCAAGTACGCTGACTACTGCACCATGATGGTTAAGACCCACCTGTCCCTGTCCGATGATCCCACCAAGAAGGGTGTGCCCACCGGCTGGATGCTGACCATCCGCGACATTCTGGAGTACGGCGGCGCTAAGTTCCTGTGCCCCATGGCTGGTACCATCTCCATGATGCCCGGCACTGCTGCTGACCCCGCATACCGCCGCGTTGACGTTGACACCGAAACCGGAAAGGTCTCCGGCCTGTTCTAATTTGCTTGGCACACTCCAAAAACGCTTATGTCTGCGGAGCAGCGGCTGTTTTGCCGCATAGCTTCACAAGTAAGCCTTGAAATACACAAAGTATTCCTGCGGCTTTCTTGCTCTGCAACAAAATCCTTCGCTGTCCATCAGACACCGCATTTTTAGAGCATGCCTGATTGTTTTGATCTAAAAAGGCACAGGCAGTTTCGGCTGCCTGTGCCTTGCGTGGCATTTTGAAATGGTTGACAGTTGACAGTTGAAAGTTGACAACCTGCGTTGTCCACTGTCAATTGTCTGCTGTTAACTGAAATCAAGAAATAAAAGGAGAATAATCCTATGGATATGACTATGGAATCCTGCCGCAAGTTTGTGGAGGTTCTGGCATCTGACGCTCCCGCTCCCGGCGGCGGCGGTGCCGCTGCTCTGGTTGGTGCCATCGGTACCGCTCTGGGCAACATGGTCGGCAGCCTGACTGTCGGCAAGAAGAAGTATGCTGCTGTTGAGGAAGAGATCATTGCCCTGAAGGCAAAGTGCGATGCCCTGCAGACCGAGCTGCTGAATCAGGTGGAGATGGATGAGATCAACTTCCTGCCCCTGGCAAAGGCTTACGGCATCCCCAAGGATGACCCCAACCGCGACAAGGTTATGGAAGAGGCTACCATCATTGCCTGCTCCACTCCTATGCACATCATGGAGCTGTGCTGCGAAGCAATCGACTGCATCAAGGTTTTTGCTGACAAGGGTTCCCGTCTGGCAGTTTCCGATGCAGGCTGCGGCGCTGTCTGCTGCAAGGCTGCTCTGCAGGCTGCTTCCCTGAACGTCTTCATCAACACCAAGAGCCTGAAGAACCGTGAGGTTGCCGAGGAAATGAATGCCAAGGCAATCGGCATGCTGGATAAGTACTGCGCTCTGGCTGACGAAATCTTCGAAAGCGTCCGCGCAAACTTCTTTTAATACATATTTGGAGGAAAAATAAATGGCTAAGAGACTGCTTGGCAAGGAAGTAAACGAAGCTCTGGTTGCTTCCCTGCAGACCCGTGCTGCTGCCCTGAAGGAGAAGGGCGTTACCCCCACTCTGGCAATTCTGCGTCTGGGCGAGAATCCCTCTGACCTGAGCTATGAGAAGGGCGCTACCAAGCGCGCTGAGGAAATCGGCGTTGCAATCAAGAACTTCATCCTGCCCGAAACCGCTACCAAGGAAGAGGTTCTGGCTGCCATCGACGAGATCAACGCAGATGATTCCATCCACGGCTGCCTGATGTTCCGTCCCCTGCCCAAGCACCTGAAGGCTAACCAGGACGAGATCTGCAACCGTCTGGCTCCCAAGAAGGACGTTGACTCCATGACTCATATGTCCAACGCAGGTGTTTTCGAGGGTCAGGATCTGGGCTATGCTCCCTGCACTCCCGCAGCTTGCATGGAGATTCTGGATCACTACGGCATCGACTGCAAGGGTAAGAACGCTGTCGTCATCGGCCGCTCTCTGGTCGTCGGCAAGCCCGCAGCTATGATGCTGATGGCTAAGAATGCCACCGTTACCATCTGCCATACCCGTACTGTCAACACCGCTGAGATCTGCCGCAATGCTGACATCATCGTCACCGCAGCAGGTGTCCTGAACTCCCTGACCAAGGACTTCGTCCGCGAAGGCCAGATCGTCATCGACGTTTCCATGAACTGGAACCCCGAGAAGATCACCTCCAAGGGCAAGGGCGGCATGTCCGGCGACTGCATCTTCGAGGAAGTCGAGCCCATCGTTGAGGCAATCACCCCCGTTCCCGGTGGTGTCGGCGCTGTTACCACCTCTGTGCTGATGAAGCACGTGGTCGAGGCTGCTGAAAAGGTCTAAAGTCTATATCATTCTGCGTAACTGACGGATAATCGTGGAGCACCACGGAGAAGCGCAGAAGTTGAAAGTCGACCGTCTGGGCAGTTCAGTTCCAATAACTGGACTGCCCTTTTTCACCCCCTGTGTGAAAAAGGGCCTTAGAGGATTGAGGTGTAAATATGAAAAAAATCAACAATCTGTCTCAGGAATCTTTCCTGAAGCTGTTCTTCGCATTTATTTCTGTGTGTTTTCTGGTTGCTGCCGTGATCATGCCGGACCGCTCTGAGATGTTCTCCGGCCTGTGGAAGATTCTCAGCGGCACCTGCAAGATTTCTACCAACTATTTTGCACTGGGTGGTTATGCGGCCACTTACCTGAATATGGGCCTGGTGGGTCTGATCTGCACCGGCCTGTGCTTCCTGCCCGGTGCCAAGCCCAATCAGGTCACCACACTGGGTGTGCTGCTGACCATCGGTTTCGGCTCCTGGGGCATCAACCCCCTGAACATCATCCCCACCATTCTGGGTGTTTGCCTGTATTGCGTGGTGAAGAAGGAAACTCTGGGTGCCATGAGCAATGCCATGATGTATTCCACCGGCATCGCACCTCTGATTTCTGATCTGCTGTTCCGTTATCCCGGTGTAGAGTACATCGGCTTTAATGGTCTGGGACTGGTGCTGGCACTGGTGGTCGGCCTGTTCATCGGCTTTTTCCTGCCTGCCGGTATGGCTTTTGCGCCCAATGTTCACAAGGGCTTCGACCATTATTCCGCAGCAGTACCCATTGGCATGACGGCTTTCTTCCTGCGTACCGTGCTGTATAATGTGATGCTGGGCTGGAAGATCGGTGATCTGGGCGCACTGAGCACCCTCGGCGCGCTGGATACCCAGTCCTGGGTTCTGACCAATGTGTTCTGCATCGTGGTCTTCGTGCTGTGCATCGTTTTTGCACTGCTGATGGGCTGCACCTTCAAGGACTATAAGGAACTGCTGAAGGATTCCGGTCACGGTGTCTGCTTCAGCGCCAAGTACGGCAAGGCTCCCTTCCTGATGAATGTGGGTGTCTTCGGCCTGATGATCGTGGCATACTTCAATCTGGCGGGCTGGATCGACGGCAGAGAGGTCTGGACCGGTATGACCTTCGGCATCGTGTTCTGCATGCTGGCTACCTGCAATTCCGGTTCTCACCCCGGAAACGTGTGGCCCATTATGGTTAGCTATATGGTGACTTCTTTCCTGTTTGGCGGTATTTTCAAGCTGCTGGGCGGCGAGAGCTACGGCCTGACCATCGGCAGCCAGTCCATCCTGATCGGCCTGTGCTATGCCAACGGCCTGAGCCCCGTTGTCGGTAAGTACGGCGCGTTCTGGGGCATGCTTCTGGCAGCAGCCCATTATCTGCTGGTTTCTGCAGTGCCCGATATGCACGGCGGCTTCTGCCTGTATAACGGCGGCTTCACCGCAGCGCTGATCTGCCTGCTGTTTGTTCCCCAGCTGGAGCGCTTCTGCAAGACCAAGGAAGAGAAGAAGGCACTGAAGGCTGAACAGGCAAAATAAATATCACAGTTTTTCCGGGCAGCCTCCGCTGCCCGGAATTTTTTGTGTGCCAAATTGATGTTTATGGTGCTGGCGCGGGAGCGCCCCAAGGCTTCCCCTTGAGGGGAAGCTGTCAAAAATCTATTTGATTTTTGACTGATGAGGTGTGCGAAAATATAGTGATTCGTTGAAACTTCGGCGAATTCGCAACATTGTAACGCCACTTCGTGGCTACACCTCATCCGTCACGGCTTGCGCCGTGCCACCTTCCCCTCAAGGGGAAGGCTTTGTGGTGCGGCGCGTATCGGAACGACAAACTGAAATTTGCACAGCAGTAACGAATTGGGAGAACCCAAAGGTGTATCGAGTTTTGCCGGCCGGTCAGGCACGCATTGGCTGTCGGTCCTTGCCGACAAACTGAAATTTGACACAACCCGCGTGATTGGATATAATAGGCGCAGGAAGAGGGTGACAGAATGCGGATCAGATGGGAGCGGCTGGATGGCCGCAGCGGCCATGAGGTTGGCCGTCAGCTGCTGAGGCAGCTTTATGAGGAAGAAACCGGCGGGGAGCTTCCTGAAATCCGGATTGCAAACCGTGGAAAGCCCTATTTTCCAGACGCTTCCCTACACTTTTCCATTTCCCATACAAAGCATCATGCCTTTTGCGTCCTATCCTCCTGCCCCGTGGGCATCGACGCGGAAGAAAAAGACCGGAAGATCAACCTGCGTCTGGCGAAAAAAATCCTGTCGGATTCAGAGCGTGTCCGCTTTGACGGAGCTGCGGATCAGTGCGATGCGCTGCTGCGGTTGTGGGTGCTGAAGGAAGCGGCGGGAAAACTGACAGGGGACGGGATAAACGGCTATCCGAATCATACGGATTTTGACCCCCGTGACCCAAGAATTCAAGAGATCGACGGCTGCTATGTGGCCATAATAAAGGAGAATGACCATGCTTTTTGATACCCATGCCCATATGGACGACCGGGCATTTGATGAAGACCGCGCGCAGCTGCTGGAAAGCCTGCCCGATCAGCAGATCGCGCTGCTGATGAATCCCGGCTGCAGTCTGGAATCCTCCCGCAACGCGGTAAAACTGGCGGGTAGCTATGACTATATTTATGCGGCGGTGGGTTCTCATCCCGATGTTGCCGATGAAGTCAACGGGGAAGTGCTGGAAGAATACAGAAAGTTATGTAAACTTAACAACAAGGTCAAAGCCATTGGTGAGATCGGTCTGGACTACCATTACGAGGATATTCCCCGTGATGTGCAGAAGCAGGCCTTCCGCGCCCAGATGGCGCTTGCGGCAGAACTGGATCTTCCGGTTATCGTCCACGAGCGGGATGCCCACGAGGACGGCATGGCCATCGTCAAGGAATTTCCGCAGGTGAAGGGTGTGTTCCACTGCTATTCCGGCAGCGCGGAAATGGCGCGGCAGCTGGTGGAGCTGGGCTGGTACATCGGTTTCACCGGTGTTTTGACCTTCAAAAATGCCCGCAAGGCAGTGGAAGTGGCAGCATCCATCCCGCTGGATCGCATCGTGCTGGAAACCGACTGCCCCTATATGGCACCGGAACCCTTCCGCGGCAAGCGCAACGATCCCGGTAAGCTCTACCGCATGGCAGAAAAACTGGCCGAAATCCGCGGCCTGAGCGTGGAGGAAATCCACCGCATCACCGTCGAAAACGGCAAGCGGTTGTATCGTATTGGATAAACAAAAAGGGGCTGTAAAAAAAGTCCCTAAAAAAGCAGGCTGTGCCGAAAGGTACAGCCTGCAAAAATATTTATAGAGACACGGCTGGTTCCAGTAGAAGAACCAGCCGTTTTGTAGTATCATAAAGTTACC
Organism: Faecousia sp.; assembly: GCA_045123795.1. Taxonomy (GTDB): domain Bacteria; phylum Bacillota; class Clostridia; order Oscillospirales; family Oscillospiraceae; genus Faecousia. The sequence continues at coordinate 9,721 of JBGVKN010000040.1, forward strand.
ACACAACATGAAAACTACAGATATGAATTATACACCAATCCAACTGAAATTACCAGTGGATATGGAAAGAATTATCAAAATAAATGATC
>JBGVKN010000041.1:0-13186 GCA_045123795.1 Faecousia sp.
GATGTTCGGTGGTATAATTCTGAATGTCCATAGTGTTCGATCCTTTGCGAGTGTTTTGTTGTGGTGACTTAATTCTACCACTGGATCGTCACTATGGATATTTTTTGTCACTATTGCAGGTTCATTTTACAATGCGCCAAATAATAAAAAACAGTGCAAGCAGAAACTTTCATTTCGGCTTGCACTGCATCTTTTTTATAATCCTAGCTTCAAGATTATCTTAAAAAAGAGTATGACAATGCGAGCCCGATAGTACGGTTATCCATACCATTACCGGACTTGTTATTGACTGCATTGAAGCAATAACGGAACATTGTCAGCTCTCCTTCCTGTGATTTTATGCGATTATACACCTCGAAATATGGATTGTCAACTTCATATTCTCAAATTTTACATACCATTTCTTCCCTTTTGACTTATATGTTGTTGAGCGTGGCAAATCGAGTTGCATATAGGCATACAAAAGGAGCTTCTATGCTTCCGAACTAACCATATTCTCTGGCGGATAATGGATCATTTTTCGGAAGTTGTATCTCTTCATATCGAAAACCGCAACTTTGGGTAGCTGTATTTTGCACTCATGGAGCATCTTGAAAGGTGCATACCATACCACAAAGTCTATATCAGCATCCTTGAAAACTTCCCAAAAACGCGAATCTGCAAAAAAGCAATGCGGATCGCCAACGAATTCCTCTAATGCAACCGGTCCTCTTCGAACCAGTTCTTGATCATCAACACGTACATATGCCGTTGATTCATCACAAATAAAAAAGACAAGTTTCTTATCCGGATGATTCTGCCGATAAAGCGGAATTTTTGAAATATGCTTCTCCACAGTCCGTTTAAAACTCTCATAGTAAAACACAAAATTGTGATCTTCGTTGGATGGCAACCCAGTAATTGCATTGACAAAGATGGGAATCCTCGTAGTATCAATTTCAGGATGTGCAGCTTTTATTTTTTGTCTAACCTCTTTTTGTATTTTGCTCTCTTTTTCATTAGTAGGATTGACCAGTATGCCCTTTTCGTTGACATGCGTGTGATCATCTACTCGCATCACTTCCATCATAAGGCCAAACTTTTTGGAATAAAAGTCGGGTGGTGGATCAGACTTTCCCGCATTGTATATCCACTCGTTCCACTTTTTTCTGTTGTGTATCGATTTATATATTCTGACAGCACCAAGAGATGGTGTCGGGAACCATGTCTCAAAAATACTGCTGTCTTGAAAGAAGTCTATAATCTTGCGTTCATCGTCAAAGAAATTCATCCACATATCGCTCCTTTTTTCGTTAGTATATCATTTGCTAGCATAGTCTTCAAGATAATCTATCAAGCAAAAAGTGCTGCTTTACTGTTACTTGTGCACCGTTGACGCACAGAACGCGCAATATGTTTTTCGTACCTCCGCAACTGTCGTGATAAGTGTAAGTTTAAGTTGGCGGCGAAAGTCGCTATTGCAATATGAACAAATGTATGTTATTGTGGTTTTGCACCGTCTTTAGGGTGCAACTGCCGGCAGATGGAGATCTCACCGCGGGAGATCCGCTGCGCCGGGACCATCTCGTATTTTGATAACTTCATAGCGCGTGCAGGAAAAACGCTTCCTGCGCGGCCGTCTCCCATTCCCTTTTCAAAGGAGCGTGATTTGACTGCCTCATAGAAAAGAGAAACACAACCAACTAGAACGGGAGGAATGGTATGGCAGAAACGGAACTGGTATTATCTGCGATCAGCGGAGCAAAGCTGATGGATCTGGAATTCATGCCGCAGGAGTTCGTTGTGAGAGGTTTACTGCCTAAAGGTTTAAGCATCCTTGGCGGCGCGCCGAAGATCGGCAAGTCCTGGCTGATGCTGGAGCTTGCGCTACGTGTGGCCAAGGGTGAACCTATGTGGGGCATGGAAACAAAGCAAGGCACAGTGCTGTATTACTGTCTGGAAGATACGCTCAAGCGCATCCAGCAGCGCCTATATTGCATCACCGAGAACGCACCGGACAATTTGCTGTTTGAAACCGCAACCGGCACATTGGCAACGAATCTGGAAGAAGAGATCCTGCTGTATATCAAAAAGCATCCGGATATGTCGCTGATCATCATTGACACATTTCAAATGGTGCGTGGCAGCAAAGGCGATCCTTCCTATGGCAGTGACTATGATGATATCCAAAAGCTGAAGCGCATTTCGGATTCTCAAAATGTGGCGATCCTGCTGGTGCATCATCTTCGGAAGATGGGTGACCGGGATCCAGTGAACAAGCTGTCCGGCACCACCGGCATCAGCGGTGCGGTAGACTGCGTGTATATTTTGGACAAGTCCGCTCGCTTGGAAGATGTGGCAACGCTGACCTGCACCGGTCGTGACATTCAGCAACGGGAGCTGGAACTGCGCTTTGACCAGACCGACTGCGTGTGGAACATGATCTCTGACAACGCAGAGGACGAGACCAAGAAGCTGCCGCCGGAGGTGATTGCCTTCGTAGATTTCATGAAACACATCTGCTTTTATGAAGGCAGTAACACCCTGCTAGCGGAACGCTTCTATGCCGCCTCCGGATTCTCCATGACCGCAAAGGTGCTGAAACAGAAGCTGAACCGCTGGCGCCATCCATTATCCGATTTAGGGGTCACTTTTTCCAGTCGGGAAGTACACAGCGGCAAGATCGTGACGGTGCAATATACACCGCCCGTCTCGCACGCATCGCAAGTCTCGCAAAAACAAGCTAGCTGATTTTTGCGTGGCGTGCGTGGCATGCGTGGCGAATGCCGTTTCTTCTTCAATGAACTCTTCTTTTGGAAGAGGCAAGCATCGCACCCGGCTAGCCGCTAAGTGCTAACCGGGCAGAGCCCGAACCCACTCTGTGATGGAAAAGCGGCCGATTTGTTGGAAATTACGATTAAGCGGGATAAAGGAGGCTGGGTCTCCCAACGAGGCCCAGCAAAACAGCAAACCGCAACTGCGGATTCCGGAACGATTCCCCGCTAAATCTTCCAATTCCCACAACAAATCAGCCGGCTTCAGCCCACCAGCTTTTTCGCAGGAAACCCAGTTTTTCACTGGGTGGGTGGTTTTTGCCCATTTTCCTCGCAAAAATGGTGGTTTCCAGATTGGGCCCAGGTTCGCAAAATTGTCCCCTGACACAAAAAGACAAACACCAAACTTTTGTGACCGCAAAAGTTGTACTTTCCCCGTCCCAACCCGCTGTTGCGGGATGATGGAGCGAAAGAGGAATGGGGCTTGTCCCCTTTCCTTTATCCCGCTATAATATCGGTCGTAGGGAAATCCCACCAAAAACATGAATATCGGCAGAATAACCATACAGTTGACCGGCTAGATTTTGCATACATTTCTCTGCTTTCCTGGTCGCCGGGAGAAGCTCTCAGCAATATTGTTTCGGTATCAATTCCGGCAGAGCGTCGGATGTGATATACTTATACCATCGGACAGAGGTTGCTCTTCTTTTATCCTTGTGACATCTGTTCACTGTAAGCAGTGTGAGCCCTCTGCCCCATGAGATTTCATTAATTAGCCGGATGTTGAAGCGTGCTGCGCTTTCTTCTAATGTCGAAGCAGGGTGTGACCCATGGGGATGTGAGGCTGTGTCCGAAATTCAATTGGAAAGGAACTCGACCATGTACATTGTTGGTGTAGACGTGGCCAAGCGCAGTCACGAAGCCACAGTGATTGACGCTAATGGCAACACAATCAAGAAAGCATTCAACTTCAGAAATGACGCGGATGGCTTCCAGAAGCTGATGTCAGCGCTGGAAGCTGTCAGCACAGATCCAAGTGATTTCATCATCGGCATGGAATCCACCAGTCACTACTGGTTGGCGCTGTACTCCAACCTGCAGCGAAGAGGATACACGGTTCATGTGTTTAACCCGATCCAGTCCAGCGCCTTGCGGGACATGTTCATCCGCCAGGTTAAGAATGACGCGCGGGATTGCTTCGTTATTGCAGAAGTTATCCGGTTCGGTCGCTACACAGAGGGCGGTATGCCGCCGTCTGACATCTATGAGTTGCGCGAAATGTGCAGGGCGCGGTTCTATATTGTTGACATGGTTTCGGACCTGAAACGAAAGGTTATCGCCCTTTTGGACCAGGTTTTTCCGGAATACGAGACTCTTTTTACTGATGTTTTCGGTCAAACATCTTCCGAACTATTACGCAATTGTGCGACGCCGGAAGAAATACTGGCCATTGATACTGAAAAATTAATTGAGCTTATTGCCGTCCCCAGTCGCAAGCGTTTTGGCAGACAGAAAGCAGAGCAGATCCAAACATTAGCGGAAAACTCCTTTGGCATTCTCTTGAACTATGACACTATGGGTATCCTTATCAAGCAACACATGGAGCACATTCGCTTTTCTGAACAGCAGGTTGCAGATCTGGACGCACGCATTGCGGCATTGTTTGCACAGTTTGATACGCCTATCACTTCCATACCAGGCATCGGCCCTGTTCTGGGCGCTACCATTATTAGTGAGATTGGAGATATCTCCCGGTTCTCCTCTGCTGCAAAGCTAGCTGCTTTTGCGGGCATTGACCCGACTGTAAAACAGTCAGGCGAATTCGTTGGATCACGGAACCATATGTCGAAGCGCGGCTCTCCGTATCTTCGCAGAGCCTTGTGGCAAGCGGCTTCGGTTGCGGTTCACTGTGATCCGGCCATTAAAGAATTCTTCGCTAAAAAGCGAGCAGAAGGCAAACCGTATATGAATGCTATTGGTCATGTAACTCGCAAGATGACCAGCATCATTTTTGCTGTTCTCCGTGACAACAAGCCTTATTATATAGCGCCATTCGAATAACACACGCACACAACATTTCTTAAGCCCTTGCACACATCGAACACATTTCGAAGCAACTGTCAAGGGCGTGCGTTAGCACGCTCGTTTCAACCCTTGACTGGTGCTGAGGAATGTGTATCTTTATGCAAGAGGCTAAAGAAATAGAACACTTTTCCCACTTGACAAATTTATAGCCGGCTGCTTAGAAATCGCAGATGCATCATCCCGCAACAAAAACCCGTTCTATGGAGGTAACCGCCTATCATAACTAACAATATTCCCCGTCAATTAAGTATTTTTTGCAAGTGTTCCGATTCTTACTGGACTTTTGGTAAGTTCCGGGTTATTGTAAAGAATACCAGTTGACCGGCATAGCGTACGTATTCAACCACTTGCCAAATGCCTTTCAGCCGGTAGCTATGATACACCTGCTGTGGGGCATTTAGAAAGGAGCGTATCTATGCCTAGCAGCACAAGATCCAGAAAATCTGCCGCCGGCGGCGGTTCCATTCGCAAGAAATGCGTCACTCGCAACGGCAAAGAATATATGTATTGGGAGGCCCGTGTATCCGTGGGCTTCGATCCCGGTACCGGCAAACAAATCCAAAAATCTATCACCGGACAGACCCAGAAGGAAGTCCGTCTGAAAATGCAGGAGATGATCCGCCAGGTGGATGCAGGCAGCTACAAAGAGCCCTGCAAGCTGACCCTAGCACAATGGTTAGATATGTGGACAGCTGAATATTTGAACAACCTCAAGCGGTTGACCCAAGAGCAGTACCGTATGCAATGCACCTACTATCTCAAACCCTGCCTGGGTGCGGCGAAGCTGTCAGCACTAAATACCCACATGATCCAACAGTTTATCAACTCGCTGTCCAACGGCGAGCGGGCCGAACTGTCTGCCAAGACCATCAAGAACATCTACGGTGTGCTGCACAAGGCGCTGAACCAGGCTGTGGAAAATGAATTCATTTCACACAACCCTGCTAGTGCCTGCAAACTTCCCAAGATCAAGAAACCACCCATCCATCCGCTGGAGCCGGAAGAGATCACCAAGCTGATCACAGTTGCGCAGGACGATGACTATGGCAATCTCTTTATCTCTGCCATCTTCACCGGTATGCGCCAGGGCGAGCTACTGGGTCTACCCTGGGAAAATGTAGACTTCGATCGCATGGTCATCACCGTAGACCGTCAGCTTCAGCACGAAAATGGTGAGTATTTCTTCTGCACGCCGAAGAACGGTAATGCCCGTTCCTTTGCGGTAGCACCCGTTGTGATGGATGCACTGAGGAAGGAAAAAGAAAAACAAGATTACTACCGCTCTGTACTGGGCGAGAAGTGGAACAATCCCCATAACCTCGTATTCACCACGGAGTTCGGCAAAAATCTTGTAAAGCGCACAGTCGTCAAGCATTACAAAAAAGTCCTGGAGCGTGCGGAACTGCCTGACAATCGTTTTCACGATCTACGACACAGTTTTGCTGTCAATTCTTTGCAAGCAGGCGATAATATCAAAAATGTCCAGGCCAACCTTGGTCATGCCACTTCCGCCTTTACCATGGATGTTTACTGCCATGTATCCAAATCCATGGCCAGAGAAAGTGCGGCGCGAACACAAGCATTCTACGAAAGCGTGAAGCCTGTTTAAAATCCCATAAGGGAAAACATAAGGGAAAAACGCATATTTTTCCTTTTTAAAACAGGTCAAAACGCAATATGCTTCCTGCAAAAGTTCATAAAGCAAAGAAAAACACCGTGTTTTCTTAACAAAAACACGGTGTTTTTCTGGCAGGGGCACTAGGACTTGAACCCAGAGCCTACGGTTTTGGAGACCGCCGCTCTACCAATTGAGCTATACCCCTATATAGAAAGGCAAATGCCTTGAATTTGTGTGGTGGGCCTTCAGGGATTCGAACCCGGGACTATCCGGTTATGAGCCGGAGGCTCTAACCAACTGAGCTAAAGGCCCATAGTGTCACAGGCGCTGAGCACCATCACGAGCCGTATTGTACCACCTTTTTGCCGTTCTGTCAAGCAAATTCTTTTAAAAAACCGGACGGCTTTTTCCGTCCGGTTCTCCTTACTCCTGATTGGCCCGTACCTCTGCCGATGCATTGCGGCGACGTCTGCGCCGGCGGCTGGTGGGGCGGTGCTCCTCGGGATCTGCCTTCTCGGCACGGCGGGCGTAGGCCTCTGCCGCCTCGGAGGTGGCTTCATAGGTCAGTCTGCTGACACGGACAGTGCCGTCAGGCTGGTCGGACAGCCGCACCCGTATCAAAAACTTGCCGTGGTCGGCACAAGTAGCCAGATCCATATACCGGTGTCCCGGCTGGGCAAACCACCGAGAGCCCAGCATCTGCCGTCCGCAGATGGGGCACTGGTTCTCCTCCCCAGTCATGGCAGAAAGCGCAGCGTGCTTGTCCGCATAATCATAAAACACCTTACGGCTGATGCATCCGGGCAGCTCCGCTCCATGGAAGCCATTCTCATGGCTCTTGAGCGCCTGCTGGTATTCTTCCGCTCCACGCTTCAGATCAAGCCGGGCACAGATCAGCGCCGTATGGTAAGCATCCCCCAAAGCATCATGGGCGGGGCGGGTAGCTTCGATACCAAAGATCTCCATAGCAGTTTTCAGAGCCTTCTGAGAATTGGAACCGTCAGTCTGGGCATTGAAGATCATCTGAGCATTGTACCACTTCTGGGTCCAATCCTCATTCAGCCCAAACAGCCGCAAATTCTCCCGCAGGATGCCGATATCGTCAAATCCCCATGTCAGGAACACGATATCCTCTCCGCACCAAGCTTGGAATCGCTCCATAGCCTCCGGGAACGGAATTCCCTCAGCGTTGAGCCGGGATTCCTTAATACCGGTCAACTTACTGACTCGGCGGTTTAGTCTGCGATAATATTTAGGACGGATCATGACCTGAAACTCATCCGCCACCTGACCGTCTTCCGTCAGGCGCACGGCACCGATCTGAATGATCTCACCACGAATCTGAACCGGAAGCACCTTCTTGGACGAAGGCGAGCCGGGCCACGGCTGGTTCCATTCCATATCCAAAACGATATAATCCATTTCTTTGACCTCAGTTCTGTTGTCTTAAATGATATTGTACCACACAAAGCCGGGGTCTGTAAACAGGTTTTGAAACTTTTTAATTCAATGCCTGAATCAACTTCATCAGCACAGGCTCGAACTTAGCACCGTACCAGTGGTTTTCTTCCTCAGCAGTGGCCTCGATACAGGCCATGGTGTAATCCGCAGCAATTTGGGCAGCGGTATAGGCATCCTTGCCCCGAACCAGTGCGCCAACAAAGGCAGATGCATAGATATCGCCGGTGCCGTGGCAGCTATTGGGCAGCAGATCATGCTCATAGTAACGCTCCACGCCGTTCTCCAGCACCACGATGCCGGTCTTGCTGGGGCGGTAAGAAACACCGGTCAGAATAATATTCTTGCAGCCCAGCGCCGTCAAAGCACGCAGGTGCGCATCGATATATACCTTATCATATTCAGTCTTGTACTCCAAACCGGTCAGGAAGCAGCTTTCTGTGATATTGGGGACGATATAGTCCGCCTTGGCGCACAGCCCCTTCATCGCTTCAACAAACTCCCCATCAAAACCAGGATACAGCTTGCCGTTGTCTGCCATAGCAGGATCGACCACCTTGACGCAGGTTTCGGATGCAGTGGCGGCAAAAATATCCGCAACATATTCAATCTGGCGGGTGCTGCCCAGATAGCCGGTATAGATGGCTTCAAACTTAATGCCTTCCTTTACCCAGTGATCCTTGATGGCGGGCATATCCTCCGTCAAATCACGGAAGGTGTAGCCGGAAAAACCGGCAGTATGGGTAGACAGCACCGCAGAGGGCAGCACACAGGTTTCAAGACCGCAGGCAGACAGAATGGGCAGTGCCACCGTCAAAGAGCACTGGCCTACGCAGGAAATATCCTGAATGGTTAGAATTTTCTTGTAAGACATGGAATTCGTCTCCTTTTTGTTTTGTAGGTGCATTGTATCACAATCTGGCAATAAAAACAGTGCCAGAATTGCACTTTGTTTTAATGCCAGTTGAAAGACTATAAAAATACCGGGGCGAAACCGCCCCGGTAGGGTGATTATTCAACAGTCACGGATTTTGCCAGATTTCTGGGTTTATCCACGTCGCAGCCACGGCCAAGGGCCACATAGTAAGAGAACAGCTGCAGGGGGATAATGCTCAGGCTGGGCTGGAGCATGGGATGAACAGCAGGAACACTGATGACGTTATCCGCCACCTTTTCCGCCTCCTCCTGAAGCTCCTCCAAAGTAACACACAGTACATCAGCGCCACGAGCCTTGACCTCCTTGATGTTGGCCATGGTCTTGTCGAACAGCTCCCGGATGGTTGCCAGAGCCACCACCAGCATTCCCTCCTCGATCAAGGAAATGGGGCCGTGCTTCAGCTCACCGGCGGGGTATGCCTCACTGTGGATATAAGCGATCTCCTTCAGCTTCAGGCTGCCTTCCATGCAGATGCCACTGTCAATATTACGACCAATAAAGAATGCATTGTGGTGATTGCAGCAGCGGTTGGCGTGGTACTGGCACTGCTCCAAACGCTCCTGCGACAGCACCCGCTCCACATCAGCAGGCAGTTTCTCCAGCCCGGCAACAATGGCGGCATAGTCTTCCGGCGCAATGGTTCCCAACTCACTTGCCATCTGCAGAGTCAGCAGATATGCAACAGCCAACTGAGTGGAGAATGCCTTCGTGGTTGCCACGGCGATCTCAGGACCTGCCCAAGTGTAAATCACCTGATCAGCAGCCTTAGCAATGGCGGAGCCAACCACGTTGACAATAGCAAGGGTCTGAGCGCCACGGCGCTTAGCCTCCCGCAGAGCAGCCAGGGTGTCGGCGGTTTCGCCGGACTGGCTGATGATGATGACCAGATTACTCTCATCCACCACAGGATCGCAGTAACGGAACTCAGAAGCCATCATAGCCTCGGTGGGGATGCGGCAATTCTTTTCAATGATATACTTTGCCAGCACGGACACATAATAAGCGGAGCCACAAGCCACCAGATAGATTTTCTTCAAGCTCTTCAGATACTCCGCAGACAGCTCGATGCCATCCAATACCACCTTACCGTCCCGGATGCGAGGGCTGATGGTGTCACGCAGAGCCTTGGGCTGCTCGAAAATCTCCTTGATCATGAAGTGATCGTAGCCGCCACGCTCTGCGGCGGACATTTCCCAAGTGATCTGCTCACGCTTCTTCTCCACTACCTCACCGGTGGAATCCATGAAGGTAACGCTATTTGCATCGAAGATGGCCATATCGCCATCTTCCAGATAGGCAACAGTCTGGGTATACTTCAAGATAGCGGGCACATCGGAGGCGATGAAATTCTCACCCTCGCCGAAGCCGAAGATCAGAGGAGAATCCTTCTTCACCGCAATGATTTTGCCGGGATAATCCACGCACATGATGCCCAGCGCAAAGCTACCCTCCAGACGAAGAACCGTTTCCCGAACAGCCTGCTCGAAGTCGCCATACTTTTCATAATAATAGCCCACCAGATTGGCAACAACCTCCGTATCCGTTTCGGACTGGAAGGTAGCGCCCTTGCGGATCATCTTCGCACGGAGCCGGGCTTCATTTTCGATAATGCCATTGTGAACAACGGCGATCTTGCCGGTGTAAGACAGATGGGGGTGGCTGTTGACATCCGAAGGGGCACCGTGGGTGGCCCAACGGGTATGGCCGATGCCCACATTGCCGGGCAGGTTATTGCCACCATCCAGACGGTCGGTCAGAACCTTCAGACGGCCCTTGGCCTTCACCGCAGTCAGACCACCCTCATTATGTACGCAGACACCGGCAGAATCGTAACCCCGGTACTCCAGCTTTTCCAATCCATTCAACAAAACAGGCGCTGCCTGACGGCTGCCCGCATATCCAACAATGCCGCACATTGTAATTTCCTCCTAACATTCGATCCGCTGTACCAACAGCGTTTTACATTATACAACTTTATCGGTGCATTTTTCAACTGTTTTTTGAAAATATTTTTGACCAATGATGCTTTTTGCACATCATTGGTCAAATAGTCCAAAAAAACCGCACAGGCAGTGCAGTTATATCATGCAATTCGCACAATTCAATCACTTCCGCACCCATTTCACCCAGCAGTGAAACCGCCGCAGAGCCGTCGTTGAAGCAATAAACCGGGCTCCATCCGAAGCGAAGGTTCTTCACCGTGCCATCCCATGTACCGCCACGCTGGTACGATGCCTGCGCTACAAAGGTGCGAAGCCCCATACAGTGGATGACCCGGTTACGGCTCAGAGCACGCTGAGAAGAAAAGGGCAGATCAAATCCATCCTCGCTTATATACAGAATATTCTTCCGGGACGTATGGCGTTCCAATTCATCGGCAACCACGCAGATCACCTCTCCCCCGCTGGCAAGGCAGCTTTCCTGTGCAGCCCGGTCGGCACCACGGGCATTGCCGGACACCAGCACAAACCCCTGTCGGGCGGCCTGACGGCCCACTTCCCGTGCAAATGCAAGGTTACCTTCCCCGATCTCCCGGCTGCCCACCAGCGCCACCGCCGGTTTGGTCAGCAGTTCCAAATTTCCCTTTGCCCACAAGCATCCGGGGGCTTCTGCGCCAAGACGGTTGTGTACCGTAATGGGATAATCCTCGCTGACCCGGCTGAGGGGTACACAGTCTGCCCGCTGACCTCGATTCAGGTAGTGCTTGAGCAAGACTGCGTCATCCAGAAGCGCAAGGATACGCTCTGCCATTTCCCGACCGTAGCCCATGGCCATTAAGTCACGGGGCTCCATTTCCCGATCCTCCGGATCGGAAGCAGCCGTGCGGACACGCTCCGCCAGCGTCCGAAGCTGCGGGGTAGTTAAAGGGTGGCGATTGGGATCTCCCAGTGAGCTGGTCAACAGCAGGAAGCCTTCCTCCCGGGGGGTCAACGGAATCTCCTTTTGGGCGGTGTAGGCGTCTTGACTTCCTCTTCTGTCAGGCTGCCGTCCTCGCCCAAAACCATGGGCTTAATATTGTAATTGGAGAATTTTGCAATCTCGTCCAGCTTGGCCTTTTCGGGGAAATTGCCAACAATCGACCACGCCGCACCCTTACGCTTGGCACGGCCGGTACGACCGATGCGGTGGACGTAGTATTCGTTTTCCTCCGGCACATCGAAATTGATGACACAGTCCACATCATCCACATCGATACCACGGGATGCCACATCCGTGGCGATGAGCACCGCCAGCTTGCCATCCCGGTAGCGCTGCATGGTCTTTTCCCGCTGACTCTGGCGAATATCGCCGTGGATGCAATCCGCATCCAGCCCTGCACGCTGGAATTCATCACTGAGGCGCTGGCACATATGCTTGGTGTTGCAAAAAATGATGATGCGCTCGTAGCCCTGCGTGTGAATCAACCGCAAGGTAGTTTCCGCCTTTTGCAGCGGCGTGACCGTCAGGCTGAACTGGTCGATGTCCGGGCGATCCTCCTGCTTGGGCTCTACAGTAATTTCCACCTCGTTCCGCTGGTACATCCAAGAAACCGTCATGACCTCCTGAGAGATGGTTGCGGAGAAAAGACCCAGATTTTTGCGGTTTTTCACCTTTTCGATGATCCGGGTTACATCCTTGAAAAAGCCCATGTCCAGCATCCGGTCTGCTTCATCCAGCACAACGGTTTGGATCTTGTCCAGCCGGATGGTCTTTCGATTATAGTGATCCATGAGCCGACCGGGAGTCGCCACCACGATCTGGGGCTTGCGCTCCAGCTGCTTGATCTGGCCGCCGATGCCAGCACCGCCGTACAGCACCGCCACACGGATGCTGTTATAATAGGTCAGCAAACTGCGCAGCTCGTCACCAATTTGAATCGCCAGCTCCCGGGTGGGAGCAAGAATCAATCCCTGCACTGCATCGCTGTCTGCATCGATATGCTCGATCATGGGAATGCCAAAGGCAAAAGTCTTGCCGGTACCGGTGGGGGCTTTGGCAATGACATCCTTCCACTGCATGAATTCCGGGATGGCCTGGGCCTGTATGGTGGTGGGATAACCGTATCCTTTCTTTTCCAGAGCCTTCAGCATTTCCTGCGAAAGCCCCAGATCGGCAAAGGTAATGTTGCTTGCGTCCATGTATATTTCGTCCTTTATATTATGATTTTTATTTATTCTATCAGCTTTTTTGGAATTTTGCAACAGGGCAATTGGAGAGATAAATTGTTGGGGACCTCTAAAAACCACCCCATATCAATTGGTATTATCTTAGGCAGTGTTTTTTGCGAATGTCCCCTGCAAATTTCGGCTCAAATGCCCGGTATTAGGGCCTTTAGGCCGTGGTTGACACAGACCT
>JBGVKN010000042.1:0-10966 GCA_045123795.1 Faecousia sp.
GATAAAATGTGCAGTTTTCCTCGGCAGTGAGGTGATTTTCGCATTTTCTCTCCCTCCGTCACGCCGTTCGGCGTGCCACCTCCCTCATCAGAGGGAGGCTTGGGGTGCTCCCGCACCAGAAGCGTAAACAACAATTTATCGTTCTACGAAAAAAATTCCCCTGCACAGAAAGTGCAGGGGAAAATCTTACTTATTCAGGAACTTATCGATGGCGGCAGCGCCCTTCTTACCTGCGCCCATGGCGAGGATGACGGTAGCGGCACCGGTGACGGCATCGCCGCCGGCGAACACGCCCTCACGGGTGGTCATCTCGTTCTCGTCCACGATCAGGCAGCCCTTGCGGTTGGTTTCCAGACCGGGGGTGGTGGAGCGGATCAGGGGGTTGGGGCTAGTGCCCAGGGACATGATCACGGTGTCCACATCCAGCACGAACTCAGAGTCCGGCACCTCGATGGGGCGGCGGCGGCCGGAAGCATCAGGCTCGCCCAGCTCCATGCGGACGCACTTCATGCCGCAGACACGGCCATTCTCGTCGCCGATGATCTCGGTGGGGTTGCACAGAGTCTTGAACTCGATGCCCTCCTCCTTGGCGTGGTGCTGCTCCTCCAGACGGGCGGGCATTTCGGCCTCACCACGGCGGTAGACGATGTACACGTGGTCAGCGCCCAGACGCATGGCGCAGCGGGCGGCGTCCATGGCAACGTTGCCGCCGCCGACAACGGCGACTGCCTTGGACTTGATGATGGGGGTGTCGGCCTCCTCGGTGTAGGCCTTCATCAGGTTGGTACGGGTCAGGTACTCATTGGCGGAGAACACGCCGTTCAGGCTTTCGCCGGGGATGTTCATAAACATGGGCAGACCTGCACCGGAACCAACGAACACGGCCTTGTAGCCCATGTCGAACAGCTCATCCAGGGTCAGGACACGGCCGATGACCATGTTGGTCATGACTTCGACACCCTGAGCCTGCAGCTTGGTGATCTCGTTAGCCACGATGGCCTTGGGCAGACGGAATTCGGGAATGCCGTAGACCAGCACGCCGCCGGCGGTGTGCAGAGCCTCGAACATGGTAACAGCGTAGCCCTTCTTGGCAAGATCGGAAGCGGCGGTCATACCGGCAGGGCCGGAGCCAACCACAGCCACCTTGATGCCGTTGCTTTCGGCCTTCTCGGGCATGGCGTTGATATTTTCACGATACCAGTCAGCCACGAACCGCTCCAGACGGCCAATGGCCACAGGCTCGCCCTTGATGCCACGGACGCAGCGGGCCTCGCACTGGCTCTCCTGGGGGCAGACACGGCCAGACAGGGCGGGCAGAGCGTTGGTGGAGGTGATGATCTCATAAGCGGCCTTGAAGTCGCCCTCCTGCACCTTGGCGATGAACTCGGGGATGCGCACATTGACGGGGCAGCCCTCAACGCACTTGGGGTTCTTGCACTTCAGGCAGCGGCCGGCTTCTTCCATGGCCATTTCGGCGGTGTAGCCCAGGGCAACTTCCTTGAAGTTGCGGGCACGAACCTGAGGATCCTGCTCAGGCATGGGGGTCTTCACAAGAGTCATGTTTGCCATTTTCAGTATCCTCCTTCTTACTTAATCAGAGCCTTGCCCATGGCGTCCATGCGGCAGGCGTGCTTTTCGGTGACTTCGGCTTCCCGCTCACGGTAAACGGAGTTGCGCTTCATCAGCTCGGCGAAGTCAACCTTGTGACCGTCGAACTCGGGGCCGTCTACGCAGGCGAACTTGGTTTCGCCGCCCACGGTGACACGGCAGCCGCCGCACATACCGGTGCCGTCAACCATGATGGGGTTCAGGGACACGCTGGTGTGAGTGCCGAAGGGCAGAGTGGTCAGGGAAACGAACTTCATCATGGGGATGGGGCCAATGGCGAGAACCTCGTCGAACTGCTCGCCGGCTTCCAGCATCTCCTTCAGGGGCTGGGTGACCAGACCATGGCGGCCGTAGGAGCCGTCGTCAGTCATCAGGATCATGCGGTCGGCAACAGCCTTGAACTCGTCCTCAAGAATGACGATGTCCTTGCTGCGGAAACCGACGATGACGGTCACTTCCGCACCGGCTTCCTTGAAAGCGGCAGCGGAGGGCAGGGCAATGGCGCAGCCGACGCCGCCGCCGACCACACAGACCTTCTTCTTGCCCTCAACAGGGGTGGGCTTGCCCAGAGGGCCAACGAAGTCACGGATATAGTCACCCTCATTCAGATTGCCCAGGGCGATGGTGGAGAAACCGACCTTCTGGAAGATGATGGTGACGGTGCCCTTCTCCCGGTCATAACCGGCGATAGTCAGAGGGACACGCTCACCCTGCTCGTCAATACGGAAAATGATAAACTGACCGGCCTTGGCCTTCCGGGCGATGAAGGGAGCTTCGATCTCCATCAGGGTAACGGCAGCGTTCAGTTCCTTCTTGCGAACGATTTTGAACATAATTGATCCGTCCTTTTACTGTAATTCAATCCAATTGGGGCCAAAATGCCCATACAAATCCATTATAAACCTCTATGCGCCATTTGTCAAAATATTTCTTTGCTGGGGAGATAAATTGTTGTTTAGCGGAGTAATTAAGAAACATATCTTTGTAGGGGAGGGTCTTGACCCTCCCACTGCGTCGAGATTACTGAGCGAAAAATATTGATCAGATACGATAGTTTTCCTGAATATCGCAACATATTCCCATGGCTTGCGGTGAAGGGAGGGTCAAGACCCTCCCCTACGGAATTCGTGTACTAACCCTGTAAACAACAATTTATCTAAATTAAAAAATGAAGGGCCGAAGCCCTTCATTTTTTAAGCATTACTTATTCTTCAGAAGGTCACGGATCTCAGTCAGCAGGACTTCCTCAGCAGAGGGAGCGGGGGGGGCGGGGGGAGCGGCAGGAGCTTCCTCTTCCTTCTTCTTGCCAATCTCGCTCAGGGCGTTGATGCCCTTGACCAGGAAGAACACGACAACGGCCAGGATGAAGAAATTGATGACGGCGGAGATGATGTTGCCGTAGGTCAGGTAGTTTTCAACCAGCTGGGGAACTTCCTTACCGGCTTCGTTGACAACCAGCTCGTAGGTGGGCTCGACCCAGGGCATCCGGGGCAACGCAACCTTCAGTTCGCTGAAATCAGCGCCGCCAAGGAAAATGTTGACGATGGGCATGATGAAGTCGTTGGTCAGGCTCTTGGTGATGGTGCCGAAGGCAGTACCGATGATGGTACCAACAGCCAGCGCCATGGCGTTGCCCTTAATGGCGAATTCCTTAAATTCGGTCCACAGGGACTTCTTGTTTTTCTTGCTCATAAGTAATCTTCCTTTCTTATAGATATGAGATACGAGATATTAATTATCCTATCCCGTATCTTGTATCTACTTATCTTTTTTCAATGATCTCCAGGCCGCCCAGGTACTTGCGCAGGCACTCGGGAATCACGATGGAGCCGTCGACACGCTGGTTCTGCTCAACCAGAGCCGGGAAAATACGAGAGGTAGCCAGACCGGAACCATTCAGGGTGTGGACAAAGTCGATTTTGCCATCGGCACGGCGGTAGCGAATGTTACCACGGCGAGCCTGATAATCCCGGGCGTTAGAAACGGAGGAAACTTCCTTATAGCCGTCCATGGAGGGGATCAGGATCTCAATGTCGTAGGTTCTTGCCATGGATGCGGAGCAGTCGCCGGCAGCCAGCTTCACGGTGCGGAAGTGGAAGCCCAGACCCTCAACCAGCTTTTCGGCCTTGGTGACCAGCTCATCAAAGGCAGCGTCGGAGTCCTCGGGACGGGTGAACTGGAACATCTCCACCTTGTTGAACTGGTGGCCACGAACCATGCCACGCTCGTCGGCACGGTGGGAACCGGCCTCACGGCGGAAGCAGGGGGTGTAAGCAAACATTTTCCGGGGCAGATCGGCTTCGGTCAGAATTTCGTCACGGAAAATGGAGCACAGAGCAGCCTCAGCGGTGGGCAGCATATAGTGGATGCGGTCGTCGGTGGGGTTGGCGATCTTGTAGACCTCGTCAGCAAACTTGGGGAACTGACCGGCGGTTTCGCCGCACTGGTACTCCAGCATGTGGGGGGGCAGAATGAAATCATAGCCATCGGCGGTGTGTGTATCAATGAAGTAGTTCAGCAGAGCCCACTCCAGACGGGCACCCATGCCGGTATACATCCAGTTGCCGGCACCAGCCAGCTTAACGCCACGGACATAGTCAATCAGACCCAGACCCTCGCACAGGTCCACATGGTGCTTGGGCTCAAAATCGAAGGCGGGCTTTTCGCCAATATAGCGCAGGGGCTGGTTGTTCTCCTTGCCGCCGGGCAGCAGGTCGGGATCGGGCAGGTTGGGCAGGCTCAGCATCAGGGTTTTGTACTCAGCCAGCACGTTATCCAGCTTGGCGGCATCGTCTGCCATACCGGCCTTCAGGGCTGCCATTTCCGCAAAAATGGGGGCAACGTCCTTGCCCTGCTTCTTCAGCAGAGGAATTTCCTTGGAAACCTTGTTCTGCTGAGCCTTGCGGCTTTCGGTGCTGGCAATCAGGGCACGGCGGTCCTCGTCCAGAGCCAGAATGCGGTCAATGACTGCGTCGCAGTCCACTTCCTTGGCCCGAAGTGCAGCCTTCACACCCTCGGGATTTTCTTTGATACGTTTAATGTCTAACATGGTTCGATCTCCTTATGAGAAAATTTCTTATTACTTTTTAATTTGCATCAGGGCGTCCAGCAGGGTCTGTAGGTCGTCCTGACCGTAAAATTCCAGCTCAAAGCGGCCTTTACGCTTGCCGTTGACGATCTTAACGCCACGACCTAAGTGGCGGCTGAGAGATTTTTCACATTCCGCAACATAATCCACAGCCAGTGTGACTTCTTTTTCCGGCTCCGGTTCACGGGTCATGTTTTTGCACAGCAGCTCCGCCTGCCGGACGGAAAGCCCCAATGCGCAGATCTTCTGAGCGGCTTCTATCTGCTTTTTCTCAGATTTCAGGCTCAAAATGGCACGAGCGTGACCGGCGGTCAGTTCGCCACGGCGCAGCCGCTCCAAAACTTCCGGACAAAGGCTCAGCAAGCGCAGGGCGTTTGCCACGGCGGGACGGGATTTTCCTACCCGGGCGGCGGTGTCCTCTTGGGTCAAGCCGTATTCGTTCATCAGGGTTTGATATCCCAGGGCTTCTTCCACAGGGTTCAAGTCCTGCCGCTGTAAGTTTTCAATCAGCGCCAGTTCCATGGCTTTTTTGTCATCGGCTTCAATGATGACGGCGGGCACTTCACTTAAATTCGCAATCCGGGCGGCACGCCAACGCCGTTCACCGGCGATGATCTGGTAGTAGCCGCTGTTCAGCTCCCGGACGGTCAGAGGTTGGACAATGCCATGGACACTGATGGACTCCGCCAGCGCCTGCAACTCTTCCTCATCAAAATCCTGCCGGGGTTGATCCGGATTGGGCTCTACCTTATAAATCGGTAAAAGCTGATAGGGGCTTTTTTCGGTGGATACTTCCTCTGAAAAATCACCCAACAGGGCGCCAAGCCCTTTTCCTAATCCTTTTGGGGATGCCATTGGATCATCCTTTCAATTTATTCTTAAATTCTTCCGCCATGGCCTTGTAGGCTTGGGAGCCACGGCTGGATTTATCGTAGGCCATCACCGGGATGCCGTGGCTGGGGGCTTCCGCCAGCCGGATATTCCGGGGAATAACCGTAGAGAATACCTTTCCGGGGAAATGGCGGCGGACTTCCTCCGCTACCTGTGCGCAGAAATTGGTGCGTCCATCGTACATGGTTAGAGCCACAGCGAAGATCTCCAGCTTGGGATTGATGCGCCGCTTGACCATGCGAAGCGTGCTCATCAGGTCGGACAGACCCTCTAGCGCAAAGTATTCACACTGCACCGGCACCAGAATACTATCTGCGGCGCACAGACCGTTGAGGGTCAGCATTTCCAGTGACGGGGGGCAATCGATGAAAATTACATCGTAATCGGGCTTCACGCTTTCCAGTGCTTTTTCTAATTGATGCTCTCTCCGGTCAGTGGAGATCAGTTCCACAGCCGCACCGGCTAATTCTGCCGAGGACGGCAGTACATCGCCAAATTTGGTCTGCACAATGGCTTCCCGTGCCGGAACGTCATTGATGACCACATCATAGATGGAGTGTTTGATTTTACGTTTATCAACGCCCAGACCGGAGGTTGCATTGGCCTGGGGGTCGAAGTCGCACAGCAGAACTTTCAGCCCAAGATCATGGAGAGCTGCGGTCAGGTTGACGGCGGTGGTAGTTTTGCCAACACCGCCCTTTTGGTTTACGACGGCAATGGTTTTTCCCATGCTCCGCCTCCTTTATTAGCTTCATTGTTTCACGTGAAACAATGGTCTATGTATTTAGATAAAAATGTTTCACGTGAAACATTTACGGTTTGGTGTCATCCACGGTGCTGTAATTCTGACCGGGGGTGGCGTTATTCTGAGCTTCCTCCAGCTTATGAGTCAGGATCGCAGTGGCAATGGAAAAGGCCAGCGTCACCGCCAGAAGGGCGGAACTTAGGATAATCACATATTTTTTCAAAATAGCGATCTGCTCTTCCGTTTTTTTGGGTTTGCGCACAGGGCGTTCCCGTCGGGGCTGGGTGGTGCCGGTATGAGTGGGTAATTGAACCGGTGTACCGGGTTTGATGGGGTAGTTTTCCATGTCTGCCAGACATTCCTTGCAGAACACCTGACCCAAGGCAATCTCCCGTCCACATTTCATGCAATTCAAAGGCAGCGCCCCCTTTACACGTTACACCTTATTGTACATTATTTTTTTACATTCGTAAAGGGGGTAACATAATTTTTAGTAAGATAAATTGTTATTTATGGGTTTAGGCCACGAATTCCGTAGGGGAGGGTCTTGACCCTCCCTACGACGCAAATTATAAGGATATGTTGCGTTATTCTGAAAATCTACCGTATTTGATCGGTATTTTCTGCTCAGTAATCTCTATACAGTGGGAGGATCAAGACCCTCCCCTACAGAAATCTCTGTTTTCTTTACACAGCTAAACAATAATTTATCTTACAAATCATAAAAACCCTATTGACAATCACGTAACCATGTGATACAATCCTATCATCACAAGAAACGGAGGCGAGATTATGGATTGGATCATTCCCGGAACGGTGCTGCCCGGCAAACGGGATGACGCAGCGTTCATTGAAAACCAGTTCAACTCCATGTTCCTGGGCGGCGGCATGGTTCTCAGCCAAGTGGCTGGGGTCACCGGGCTGGAGCCCTACACGGTGCAGAACTGGGTCAAGCGTGGCTTTTTACCCCCACCGGAGCGGAAAAAGTATTCCCTTGAGCAGCTTTGCCGCATTATTAACATCAATATGTTGAAAAATGTGCTGCCCATGGAGCGGATCTGCGGTATGCTCAGCTACATCAACGGCACATTGGACGACGAAAGCGACGACATCATCGACGACAGCACCCTGTATTTTATGTTCGTTCGGCTGGCGGCCTATTACCGGGTCATGCACAACAACGAGGGCCGGGACGCAATCATTGACAAGGAGCTGGAAAGCTACGTCGAGCCTGTCCCCGGCGCTAAGGAGCGGGTGAAAAAGGTGCTGTGCATCATGCTTACGGCCTGGGCGGCAGCCCAGCTCCAAAGCGTGGCAGACCGGATGCTGACCGAGATCGAGAATTCGTAAATCTATACATTATAATAAAGGAGTAATGTTACAATGGCAAAATGGACAACAAGCTACAACCCGAATGGTGGGCAAGGCAGCATCGACGGCAAGAAGGTGGGGCGCATCATTCTGATCGCTTCCATCGCCCTGTTCCTGCTCATCGGTGTGCTCACCTGCGTTTACACCGTTGACGACAAGCAGCAGGCGGTGGTCACTACCTTTGGCAAGGTCACCGGCACTGTGGAGCCCGGCCTGCACTTTAAGCTGCCCTTTGGCATCCAGAAGGCCCACAAGGTGGATGTCAACGTCTATCAGAAGATCGAGCTGGGCTACGTCACCGATCCCAACACCGGCGTGCCCATGGCAAATCCCAAGGAAAGCACCATGATCACCGGCGATTACAACATCGTTAATGTGGATTTCTTCGTGGAATACAAGATCACCGACCCGGTGGCCTACCTGTATTCCTCCAACAACCCGGAAATGATCCTGCGCAACCTGATCCAGAGTCAGGTTCGTAACGTGGTGGGCTCTTCCACCGTTGACAGCGTTCTGACCGATGGCAAGGAAAATATCCAGATGCAGGTCAAGGAGCTGGTTACTGATATTCTTGCACAGTACGACATCGGCCTGACGCTGGTGGATGTGCGCATTCAGGACTCTGAACCTCCCACGGTGGATGTTATCGAGGCATTCAAGGCCGTCGAAACCGCCAAGCAGCAGGCAGAGGCTGTGGTCAATCAGGCCATTGCCTACCAGAACGCCCAGCTGCCCAATGCACAGGCACAGGCCGACAAGCTGACCCAGAACGCTGAGTACCTGAAAGCCAAGCGTATCAACGAAGCGCTGGAGCAGGTGGCCATGTTCACCGCCATGTATGAAGAATACGAGCTTAATCCCGATATCACCCTGTCCCGTATGTACTACGAGGCCATTGCCGAGATTTTGCCCGGTGTGAAGCTGTATATCAACACTTCCTCCGGTGACGGCTCTGATGTTCAGATGCTGCTGCCGCTGGAAAGCCTTGTTGGAGGTAACTAAGCTATGAAAAAAGGAATTATTATTGGATTTGTTGTCATTTTACTGGCAATTGTAGGTTTTAGCTCTATTTATACCGTGCAGGAAAATGAGTTTGCCTGTGCGTTCCGGTTCTCTGAGATCGTCAACACCGAGCAGACCCCCGGCCTGCACTTCAAGATCCCCTTCATCGACTCCGTGCAGTATTTCCCCAAGACCACCATGTTCTACGACATCCCCCCTTCCGAGGTTCTGACCTCCGATAAGCAGAACATGACTGTGGACTGCTACATTCTGTGGAGCATTTCTGATCCCCAGCAGTTCTACCGTGCCCTTGGCACCACCACCAAGGCCGAGGAGCGGCTCAACGCCATCACCTACAACGCCCTGAAAACTGCTATGGGCACGCTGGCTCAGGCTGATATCATCAACATGGAGGACGGCGGCGAGCGGAACAAGATCTACGAGGGCATCGCCGCTACTGTGGATAAGACCGCTGTGACTTACGGTATCCATGTGGAGGATGTGAAGATCAAGCAGTTTGACCTGCCCGACTCCAACCTGAACGCTGTGTACAACCGTATGATCTCCGAGCGGAACCAGATGGCGGAAAAGTACACCGCCGAGGGTAATTACGAAGCCAACCTGATCCGCAACGAAGTGGATAAGGAAGTGAACATTCTGGTGTCCAACGCCGAAGCTGAGGCCGCCAAGCTGGTGGCTGAGGGCGAAGCGGAGTATATGCGCCTGCTGGCAGCGGCCTACGATACCGACGAGAAGAAGGAATTCTACGAGTTCCGTCTGGCACTGGAGGCCCTGAAGGCATCCCTGAACGGTGACGAAAAGACGGTCATTCTGGACGAAAACTCCGAGCTGGCCAAGATCCTCATGGGCTCGCTGGGATAAAGGGATCGTAAGGTAAATTGTTGTTTAGACTACCTGTCATTGCGAGGAGCGAAGCGACGTGGCAATCCCCCACGGCGATGCACAAATGTTACGACTACCAACGAAAATGTCGAAAAAACCGGGAGATTGCCACGCCAGTGTGCGCACTGGCTCGCAATGACATACTTCTCTTTTGGTGCGTCGCTAATCAACTAAACAACAATTTATCATCCCAATGAAGGAGAGGTATTATGAAAAGAGTCATTGCATTATTTCTATTTGCAACCATTCTATTGACCGGATGCAGTACGATCAATACGCCCACTACCAAAGTAAAAAATGTGGACGGATATGAGTTGACTATTTACGAGGCTGAAAATTTCATTGTTTACAATGAAGAACTCTACCGTTACTCCATCGTTGATGGCGCTTTGTCCATCAAATACCCCAACGGCGCGGTCTGCACGGAAAAGGACGGAGCTGTTTCATGGAGCAATGCCGATGCGGAGTTTATCATCAACAACGGCGCTCCCTATGTTGACTGCTATGCTCTGCTGGAGGTGGCTCCGCGCACAGAGTACCAGCGCCGTGACAATACTATCACCGGTGAACAGATCATGTTGATCATGATTAGTGTGTTTATCATCTTAATTGGCATTTTTGAAGCTGTTTATCCGGAGGAAAGCTGGCAGTTAACGCACGGCTGGAAATATGAGAATGCCGAACCATCAGATATGTATATGGGTATGACACGAGTGGGCGGTGTTGTTATGATTATTGCAGGTGCCGTTATGCTCATGGCCTCCATTTTTGGCTAATCATTTACCCTCCCAAGAAAAAAACCGGGGTTGCGTTTGCAACCCCGGTCTTTTTATCAATATTTTCTGGACAGCAGTTTTTCCGCTTTCTCCCGGGTGATGTCCCCGGCGTTGCATTTGGCCATGATCTGCACATCCTTATCATTGAGCTTGTAGCCCATATAGCAGAAGGCGGAGAGAATCATGCCGATGACGGGAACCAGGGCATAGACAATCCACAGGCCGTCCAGGGCGGCAGGGGACTGCTGAATGTTCATGGCAGCAAGGGCTTCGAAGCTTTCCGCCTCAATGCTGATCCAGCCAAAGAGCCCCAGCAGGAACAGGGCCAGGGAGGAGGACACGGCACCGGTGATCTTCACGGAGAAGGTCTGAATGGCGAAGGTGATGCCCTTGGCGCTGATACCGGATTTAAACTGGCCGTATTCGGCACAGTCGGGGGTGAACATGAAGGCCAGAATACCCACAATACTCATGGGAATGGTGCGGATGCAGGTGAGGGTCAGGAACAGTCCCTTGCTGTCATAGCCGGTGAAGTAGATCACAAGACCCAGGGCGATGCAGATCAGGTTGCACAGGACCAGA
>JBGVKN010000043.1:0-29947 GCA_045123795.1 Faecousia sp.
AGGTCTGTGTCAACCACGGCCTAAAGGCCCTAATACCGGGCATTTGAGCCGAAATTTGCAGGGGACATTCGCAAAAAACACTGCCTAAGATAATACCAATTGATATGGGGTGGTTTTTAGAGGTCCCCAACAATTTATCTCACCAACAAAAGCCCCCCGCCGGTGGCGGGGGGCGAAGCGTATGGACTTACAGAACAAGGAAGGTGCAGCTGCCGGGGGCCAGCTTAATCGTACCGGCGGACTCGTAAGCGCCGGTCAGCTCGGGCAGTGCATCGCCCTCACCCAGCTTCAGCTCACGGCCGTTGAGCAGCATGGTGCGGCTTCTCATTTTGCCGTTGCCGGTCAGGGTGTAGCGGACTGCCTCGGAGGGCAGATCCACCAGGGTGGATTCCTCGGAGTTGTTGATGATCAGGTAGACGTAGCCGTCCTTGCCGTCCTTGCGGGAGTGGCAGTAAACGTGAGCGCCTTCACGGATCTCCTCGCCGGTGGCGTAAACGGTCTTGCCCATGAGCCGGTTCCACAGCAGAACGGCGAAGTAATTGGGACGGGGCTCGAAGGTGCCGTGCTCCAGGAAGCCGTAGGCAGAGGATGCCAAGGTGTTGTGGAAGATGATGCCATCGGTAACGGTGGCGAAATCGCCCAACTCGTTCAGGGTTCTGGGCACATCCAGATAGGTGGGGGCCCAAGTGTTACCGCCGCAGCCGGCATCGCCGGACTCGGTGACCCACATCTGGCCGCCGGGAACGTACTTGTCACGGATGGGCACATACTGCCGGGCGCAGTCGCCGGCAACCGCCAGGTATTCCTCAGTCAGGCACTTTTCCACGGGCCAGTGGCCGCCCATGCCGGCGCCACGCTCGGAAATGCCGTTATAATAGTGGTAGCTGAACACATCCAGCTTGTTGTTGTAATCGCCCAGCAGATCAGCGGTGGTGACCATTTCGGTGAAGGAGCCGATGCCGCCGCCCACATTATCACCGCCGCCCATGTTGATGTTGATATCACCAACGGTGCAGGGGCCGACGAACAGGCACTCGGGATAGTTTTCCTTCAGCCATGCACCGAACAGATCGTGGTCACGGGCATGGTCAGCGGCGGTGTAGCCGTGGGGCAGACCGGACACGGCCATCAGGTTGGGTTCGTTGGTGAACTCAGCGGCGGAAATCGGCACGCCGTACTCCTTAGAGGTGCGGAACAGCAGCTCGGCTTGATCGAAGGGAATAGGCTCGTTGGCGGCGTGGATGCCGGGGCAGTTGGCGATGGAGATCAGCAGCTTACCGTCAATGGCACGGACGAAGTCCAGCAGGTTCAGCCACTGCTGCTTGGTCAGCAGGTTCTGGAAGCCTTCGGGGACTTTGCCGCCGGTGTGGCCGTCGAAATCGTAATAAGTCTTGTTGGCCCAAGTGCCGGAAACACGCACCCATGCGGTGCCCAGATCCTTCGCCAGCTTGATCAGCCGGGGGTTGGTGGTGTCGATGGGGTCGTACCACTGCTGCAGCTTGCCCATGGCGGTGAGCCAGTCTTTAATCATGGGGAATTCTTCGGTGCCGTCAATCTGGGCATCGGTGTAGGCCTTCCAGAAGGTGCCGCCGGTGACTTCGGTCATTTCTACGTTGTAAGATACAAGACGCTCGTCCACTTCACGCAGGACGGTCAGGGCGGAGGGGTTCAGTTTAACAAATTGAGCCATGGGAATCAGCACTCCTTTATGAATATAAAATTGGATTCTTACAAATCTATTATAGTAAAAAATCAGTAAAAAAACCAGTGACAAAAATGTGCAAATGTGACACCGACTGACGAAACAAAACCCTCTGTCTTTGTACAAAACGACAAAAACAGAGGGTGTCATACAGGAGTATTGACATCTGGGAACAGGGGTTGACTGATCAAACGGACAGCCAGCCGGGCCATATGCCGAGGAGAATGTACAAAGCCGCCTTGATACCAGTTCAGCATCAGGGACATCAGACCGCAGACGGCAAAGGTAACCACCTGATCCTGTACTTCCTTCGGTTCGTTCAGCAGGTACGGCCGGGGCAGGGGTGCACCGGACAGGGCGTAGGTGACGGAACGGTTGATCAGCATACCGGTCAGATTGTTGCGGGTCATTGCATCCAGAAACAGGCGTTTTTGCAGCCAAAACAGGAAAAAACGCTTCATTTCCTTTTGTTGTGTCCGAGGTTCTCCGGGGGCGGTCAGCAGCGGGGAGCATTCGTATTCCATCAAGGTGTGATCGATCAGCGCCTGTAAAGCGCCGTCCTTGCTGGAGAAATAGCGGTAGAAGGATTTTCGGGGCACACCCAATTGGTCGCACAGATCGCTGACGGAGATGTCCTCAAAGCGGCGGGTGCTCATAGCCGTAAGCAGGCCATGCTCCAGCTCGTGCTGGCGGGCGGTGGATTGTTCGGTTTTGCACAGCTTGTACATGGGCACCCCTCTTTCTGAAACTTCATGCAATCAGTATATCACATCTGCTTCAAAAATCAAGAATTTTGTGAAAAGTAGCTAAAAACAGGATGTAATTATCGGCAGAGGGTGTCACAGAAAAAGATTTTTGTCCCTATGTAATATTTTGTTCATGATTTATAATACTTATAAGCAGAATTGCCTGATTTTTGTTTAGTCTGCTAAAATAAGGAGGAAGAAAAAATGGCAAAAAAACCGGTTACTCTGGATGCCGAAGGCTATCGTAAATTTGGTATCCGAGACTCTGTTGCCTACGCCGCTGGTGACCTTGGCTGCAACATGAGCTTCGCCCTGAAGGGCACAATCATGCCTCTGTTCTGGACTCAGGTCATGGGTCTGAGCGCATGGTACTCTTTGCTGATTGTTATTCTGCAGGTATGGGACGCAATCAACGATCCCCTGATTGGAACCATGATTGATTCCGACAGACGCAAGTATAAGAGAAATAAATTCCTGCAATACATCTGGTTCGGCTCTATCGGCTTGATCGTGGGTGGTGCTCTATGCTTCCTGCCATTCCCTGGTGCTCCTGAGTGGGCTAAGATCATTATCTTTATGGCTGGCTATGTCATTTGGGACGCATTCTATACTGTTGCAAACGTTCCCTACGGCTCCCTGTTATCGCTGATTTCCAAGGATCCCGCTGACCGCGCATCCCTGTCTGCATGGCGCTCGATCGGCTCTATCGTAGGCAACATGCTCCCCATGGTCATCCTGCCCTTCCTGGTCTACAATCCTGATCAGACCCTGAATGGCCCCATGGTGTTTGTTACCGCTCTGATCATGGGTGTTCTGGGCTTCATTTGCTTCCAGTTCATGATCAAGAATACCGAAATCCGTGTCGATACCGAGGTTTCTCTGAACGAGGATCAGCCTAAGTTTAATGTGTTCAAGGCTATGGGCAACTTCTTGAAGAACCGTCCCGCTGTTGGTGCTACACTGGCTGCTATGGGTATGTTCATCGGTATGCAGGGTGCTAACACCGCTGTTTCCGTTACGTTCCAGATTTACTTCAAGAATGCGCAGATCTCCGGTCTGATCTCCATGTTCTCCATGATTCCCATCGTTGTGTTTACGCCTCTGGCCCGTAAGATGGTTACGAAGTACGGCAAGAAGGAGCTGTCCATGCTGGGCGCCATCTGCTACATTGTAGGTGCTGCGGTTCTGCTGTTGGCTCCTTTGGGCATCATTCCTGTCAGCGAGAGTAATACCGGTCTGGATCTGGTCATGTATGTGGTTGCACAGCTGATCATGGCACTTGGCATGGGCATCTACTCTACCGTTTCCTGGGCTATGATGGGCGATGCCATTGACTACAATGAGTGGAAGACTGGCAACCGTGAAGAGGGTATCGTCTACTCTCTGCACTCTTTCTTCCGTAAGCTGGCTCAGGGTATTGGCCCCGCTATTGCTCTGACCATTATGCAGGGCATGGGCTATGTCAACAACGCTAAGCCCAATGCTGATGGTGTCTTCACTGAGATCGATGTCACGTTGTTCTCTTGGGACTTTGCGCTGGAAGTGCGTTCCCTGATTGCAATTCTGTTCCTGGTCGCTGGTGTCATGCTGTTCATCGGTCTGGGTCTGGTTTACAATCTGGATAAGAAGACTCTGGAGAAAATGCAGGCCGAGCTGGCTGCACGTAAGGGTTAATCATCTCCAAATACTAAAAGAAGAGCCGCCCGACTTGGGCGGCTCTTTCAGCTTGTCGCAAAAGTCTGCCTGTTCAATAAATTATTGTTTATAGCAGTGGCGCGGGAGCGCCAGAAGGCTCCCTCTGACGAGGGAGCTGTCAGCGAAGCTGACTGAGGGAGAGATAATAAAGTACGTTTTTCTTCAGCAGCGAGGTGATTTTCACATTTTCTCTCCCCCAGTCACGGCGTTCGCCGTGACAGCCCCCTCGTCAGAGGGGGCCTTGGTTGCACCTCTAAACAACAATTTAGAAATTTTTCAACATACACAACAGAGCCGCCCGACTTGGGCGGCTCTGTTTTTTGATATGTGGTATTAACCAACCTGATTTTCGCCAACGTTACCACTGGAGCTTTCCACGCCGAAGTAAGCGTCCAGCACAGCCTTTGCCACGTCGCCCATGGAGCGTCCGTGACCGGCTCGCTCGCCGTAGACCACCACGGCGATCTGGGGATCGTCCGCAGGGGCGTAGCACACGAAGGCACCGTTGTCAGAGTGGGTGGTGTCACCGGTCTGGGCAGTGCCGGTCTTGGCGGCAACCCGGACGGGATAATCCTTGAAAATGCTCCGGGCAGTACCGCCGGACTCGTGAGCGACCTTCTCCATGCCCACCTTGACGGCGTTGATCGCCTCACTGGAGAGCTTCATCTCGCTCATAACCTGAATGGTATTCTCCAGCACAACCTCCCGGTAGTCAGAGGATACCACCCGGTTCAGGAAGCTGGCCTTATAGCGAGTGCCATTGTTGACGATGGTGCTGACGTAGGAGCAAAGCTGCATGGGGGTGAAACGGTTTTCGGACTGACCGATAGCGGTCAGAATTTGGTCGCCCATGTACCAGCGGGCATCGTCACCGGTGTGGAGGGCTGCCTTGGTTTCGGGATTAGAACGATGGCCCAGCCGCTCATACAGCTCAACGCCGGTGGCTTCGCCCAGGCCTAAGCCTTTGGCGATTCGGTCGATGTCCTCGATCTTCATCTTGTCCGCCAGCTCATAGAAGAAGTAGTTGCAGGAATATTTCAAAGCATCGGTGCAGTCAATATCACCGTGGGTACGGCCCGAGTCGGAATAACGCAGGCACTTGGCGGTGAAGCCCTTGTACTTTGTGAAAATACCCGCATCGTAGATGGAGGTATAGCGGCGGATGGCTTTGGATTCGATGCCTGCCAGGGTCATGGACATCTTGTAGGTCGATCCGGGCGGGTACTCCGCCTGCAAAGCCCGGTTGAACATGGGCTGGTACTCTGCTTCCATCAAATCGTTGTAGTTTTCAAACAGGGTGGACAGGTCAAAGGTGGGGTAACTGCCGCAGACCAAGATCTGTCCGGTTTTTACATCCATGGCTACCACCGCCGCACCGGCGGCATCCCGGCCGTCCTCCTCGGGGTTGAGCTCAGGGTTGCGCAGGCTTTCCATGGTGATGGACAGGGCATCCTCAGCGGCGGTCTGCAGGTTCAGGTCAATGGAAATCTGAACGTTCTGACCTGCCTTGGGCTCTACCTCGTAGTAGGACTTGACCAGCGTGCCGTCCTTGGTCACCACGTCCACACGGGTGCCGTCGGTGCCGTGGAGGTATTCCTCAAAGGCTTCCTCCAGACCCGTCTGGCCCACCAGTGCGTCCATGGAGTAGCCATCCTTTTCCTTGTAGTAGTTCCACTGATCCTTGCTCATGGCACCCACATAGCCCAGAATATGAGCGGCGTAGGCGGTTGAGTACCGCCGGACGGTGGAGGCCTCCACGTTCATACCGGGGATGTTCAGCTCCAGCACGGCGGCGAGGATATCGTTGTTCACGTCGGACAGGAATACATAGTTGCTCAGACTGCCCACGCAGTTTCGCAGACTCAGCTCGTAGCGAAGACCCAGCACCGCACGGGCATCTTCGTCGCTCCAGTCGGCGGGGATGGCATAGCTTTCCCGGAGCTTCTCCATCAGCAGAGGGGCGGAGATATCGGAGTCCAGATTGTCCCGGTAGACTAGGAAGGTCTGGAAATGGTTCTGCCAGGTGGAGTTGTAGTCCGTCAGGGTGTATTCAAAGGGCTTTTCCTTGGTGATGGGAAGATGATCGGTGTATTCGATATTCATCCGCTGGCACAGCTTGACCAGACCGTAAAGGGTTTGGTTGGGATTTGCGGAGCTGGTCAGCACGTAGTGGTTGATGGTCAGGTCATAGCTGGCTCGGTTGGTCACAAGGACGTTGCCGTTCTTGTCCAGAATGTTGCCACGGGCGGCCTTGACCCGGGTGCGTGTTTCAAAGGTGGTGATATTGTTGGTGTTGCCGCCGGACTCAATGATCTGCATATCATACAGCTTAAAGCCAAAGAAGCTGACGATCATGCAGAATACCAGAAGCAAAATACCCACCCGGTTGCGGGTTATTCTTTCCATGTTTCTCCTCCAATTTTACCGATGGACAGAAGGATGGGATACAGAGCCGGCACCAGCGCCAGTGTGATCAGCGCAGAGCCGGGAAATGCAAAAAAACGGGGCCAGATGGTGGATTCCAGAAACAATCCAATGAAGAAAATGCTCAATTCATACACCATCAGGCACACGCCGGTGCAGATGACCAGCGTGGAAAAGCCTTTGCGCAGGTAGCCCTGCCGGAAGATGGCGCCCAGCACCGCCAGGGCGGTGATCAGCGGAATGGCAAAGATACCCGGCGCAGAGCCGGAAAAATGATAGATCAGCGATGCGATCAGGGCGAATACGCTGCCACTTTCCGCACCTTGCAGGATGCAGATGGCGATGATGCAGCAGGGAACCAGATCCGCGGTGGTGCCAAGGATGGAAAAGCGGCTCATCACGGTGTCCTGCAAGATCAACGCTGCCAGGCACACCAGCGAAAACAGCAGCCACCGCAGGGCGCTCTGCCGCTGACGGGGGGTCATCAGCAGCTTGCCCAAGATGTCCTGCCGGACGGTGTCCGGGCGAAATTCGTGTTTTTTTCGTGCCATGGTTTACTCCTGGTCGTAGCCGGTCAGAATAAACACCTGCTCTAAGTTTTCAATATCCGCCGCAGGCTCCAAAATGGCATACTTGGCAACACCGGTGTCGTCCTTGTCTGCATCCACAACGTAACCCAAAATCAGGTTTCGGGGGTAGACCGTAGAACCGGCAGTGACCACCTGATCCCGGGTACGGATGACCGCAGAGCTGGGCAGATAATTCATCCGCAGAAGATCCTCCTGACCGGAGGTGTAGCCACCCTTGACCATGCCGGAATAACCGGAGGCGGCGATGGTGGCGCTGATCTCCAAGGATGAGTCCAGCACGGATTTGACAGTGCAGTAATTGCTGCCTGCCTCCGTCACAAGACCCACTACTTCGCCGTTGGCTGTGATGGCCACCATGCCTACGTCAACGCCGTTTCGGGTGCCGAGGTCAACGGTAAAGGAACTGGTCCAGTCGGTGGAGCTGCGTCCGATGATGTAGCCGTCCACCAGTTCGTAATCGGGATGCGCTTCTTGCAGCTCCAGCAGATCACGAAGCCGGTCATTTTCACGGGAAATGGAGTCAGCCAGTCGGTTGTCCTCCTGCATTTGGGCGATCTGGGATTTCAGTGCCTCGTTTTCCGCCTGCAAGGCTTCGTAGCGGAACATATAGTTGTACATCTGCTCTGCCTGATTGGTCAGGGCATTGGCACCGGCCCGGAGGGGTGTCAGCACCGTCTGAACCACCAGACTGGGAACACTCTTGCCGGTCAAACTGCTGGTCACCGCCAAAACGCCTGCGATCAGCAGAGCCAGGATCAAAACCACCCGCACCCGGGTGCTGAAAAAGTGTCTCATACCATCTCTCCCATCAGTTCAGGGGCCAGTTCCTTTAAAATCTGCGTCAGGCGGCACACGGGAAGGCCCATTACATTATAATAGTCGCCCTCCATCCGCTGGCAGAATAGCGCTGCACCGCCTTGAATGCCGTAGGCACCGGCTTTGTCCATGGGTTCGCCGGAGGCAACGTAAGCGTCAATCTCCTTGTCGGACAGCTCCCGGAAGTGCAGATCCGTCACCTCAGTGATCACGGCTGCGGAGTCGCCCCGGAGTACTGTCATGCCGGTCATCACCTGATGATCCCGGCCGGACAGAAGATGCAGCATTTCTTTTGCTTCCTCGGCATCGTGGGGCTTGCCGAGGACTTTGCCCTCGCAGACCACGATGGTATCCGCCGCCACCACCACATCGTCAGATTCTGCGGGGACAGCCAAGGCTTTCAGGCGGCTGACCCGGGCTACTTCGGAGTAGGGGGTGGCGTTGGGGTCCATGGTTTCGTCGATATCCGCCACCCGGACGGTGAAGGGAATGTGGAATAAACCCAGCAGTTCCTTCCGCCGGGGAGATTGAGAGGCTAAGATAAGGTTCATAACGTTTCCTTTCAAAATCATGCTGGGATGATAAATTGTTGTTTAGCAGACTACCGGCGCACTAAAAAAGAAGTATGTCATTGCGAGCCAGTGCGCACACTGGCGTGGCAATCTCCCGGATTTTCCGGTCTTTTCGTTGGTAATCGTAACATTTCCCCATCACCGTGGGGGATTGCCACACCAGTGACATCGGTCACTGGTTCGCAATGACAGATTGTCTAAACAACAATTTATCTAATCAAGTCCTCTAAGGTACAATCCTCTGGTGCAGGCACCGGGGTCGAAGGGGGCGGGGTTGACGAAGCTCGCCAGCACCTGATCCACTTCCTTGGCGTTCTCCGTGGTGAAGTACAGCCGGGTGGCCCACAGACCCAGCTTCGCAAGATCATCCTGCCGATCCAGCCAGTACAGCTTTTTGCCGTTGAGCAGCACGCTGCGGCAAGCGTTGCCGTCCTTGATCACCGGGAAGTCTGCACCGGTCTTGTCCATGAGTCGGGTGGTGCCGTGGTGGCAGGTGCAGTCGCCGGAGCGGCCCTTGATCAGGCAGTTCTCCGTGACCATCAAAGGCATCCTTCCATAAGCAAAAATCTCACAGGGAACGGGTTTGCTCACGTCCCGAATCTGAGGCAGCGTCATTTCAAAACTCAACGTTGCCGAGGCCAATTCCAGATCCTTCGCCACATTCAGCGCACCGGAGCTATAAAAATTCAGACCAAAATCGCCGTGAATCTGCATTCCCAGCTCTCGAACCGGCAGCAGCAGACCCAGATTGCCCACCAGTGCATCCTTTACGCCCTGATCCCGGACGCTGCGCAGATCGGCACGAAGCTTTTCCATCTCGCCGTCATGGCAGATTCGGGGCAGCACGGCGGCAACCGTCACCCGCCGGGTCAGATCCCGGCAGAATTTGGGGTCACGAGCCAGCAGGTGCAGGGGAACGTACAAGATGGAAGGCTCCATTTTCAGCAGCCGCCCGGTGACCTGCTCAGGCGTAGTAACTTGCACCGTCAGGACAGGATGACCCCGGAAGCCGGAAAAATGGGGGTATTTGCGCATTTTGTGTAAAGAGGGAACCTCACGCCGGGCCCGCAGAGCCGTCAGCTGATCCAGCGCATCCCGGCGCAGAGCGTTGATGGCGGCGGCGGACAGGGTCAGATCAGGATCGATATTGGCTGTAACCTCCTCACAGCGGTAGGGGGTGCCGCCGGTCTTGCTGACCCGGGCGGCGAACAGATCCTCCGTCAGGGGCAGGCGGCGGGCAGGCTCGGGGGTGGGGCCGTAAACGGTGCAGCTGCGACCCTCGGGGTCGGTGACCGTCAGGCGGCTGTCCTTGGAGGTAATTTCTGCATGGAAAGCCACCGGCACAAGACCGTTTTCCACCGCCTCGTAGGTCTGACGCATTTTCTTGAAAAATTCGTTATCTTCATTCTTTTCATCCCGGATGCCGAACATGGATTTGCCGGTGCGTCCGGTGTAGTAGCCATCGGTGAAGCCTTGACGGTTGAAAGCCGCCATCAGGGTATCCATCATCTCCCGGGTGACAACGCCTTCGTCCAGTGCCTTGCGGTACACACTGGTGACGGCGGCCACGTATTCCGGCCGCTTCATGCGGCCCTCCAGCTTGATGGAGGCCACGCCCATGTCCTCCAGCTCCTGCAGGTAGCCCACAAGGCAGTTGTCCTTCAAACTCAGGGGATGTCGGTTTTCCCAGCGACTGTAACCGTAGCTCTGGCGGCAGGGCTGGGCGCAACGGCCCCGGTTGCCGGAACGACCGCCGATGGCGGCGGACAGGTAGCATTGACCGGAATAGCACATACACAGAGCGCCGTGGGCGAAAACTTCGATCTCAATGGGGGAATTTTGGCAGATGTAGCGAATCTCCTCCCGGCTCAGCTCCCGGCTCAGCACCACCCGGGTGCAGCCGGCAGCGGCGCACAGCAGCACGCCGGGGAGGGAATGGACGGTCATCTGGGTAGAGCCGTGGACGGCGATGCCGGGGGCGATCCGGCGGCAAAGCTGCACCACGCCCAGATCCTGCACGATGAATGCATCCACACCGCAGCTGGCGGCGTGGCGAATCAGGGCGCACAGATCCTCGGTTTCCCGGTCGGAAACCAGGGTGTTCAGGGTCAGGTGGACGGCAACGCCCCGCACATGGCAGTATTTGACCGCTTCGGCCAAGGTTTGGGGGGTAAAGTTCCGGGCACCCTGACGGGCGTTAAAGGTGCCGCACCCTAAATATACGGCGTTGGCGCCGTTTTGAACCGCAGCTTTCAGGGCCTCCATGGACCCAGCCGGGGATAACAGTTCGATCATGGCGATACTCTCCAATATAGTATACTTACAAACATTATAACATAGTTTTTTCCCCTGTGCTACCCCACGGAAGAAATTTAACAATTAAAATGTTGGTAAACAAAATTGTTGTTTACAGGGTTAGGACACGAATTCCGTAGGGGAGGGTCTTGACCCTCCCAAAAACCTAAAACACTTCGATGCGTTGGTTATTTTACGGAAACAGAACGTATTCATAAAGAATATACAGCTCAAAAATCGTTGCGTTGTGGGAGGGTCAAGACCCTCCCCTACTAAGATGTGTTTCTCGATTACTCCGCTAAACAACCATTTATCGCACCAACCAAAAGGGGCGCATCCGAACGGATGCGCCCTTAAAAATCACTGATTTCTTGCCTTATTCAGCTTATCCGCCTTGCAGAACAGCACATAACCAATGGCAAACAGCACCACCAGCGTGCCCACCGCCATGCTCTCGCCCTGCAGCTCATAGCCAAAAATGCTGAAGCTCATGCCAGCCGTGGCTGCACTGACCACACCAATCATGGTGCTGCCCACAAAGGACGCACCCTTGCCGCAAATATCCATCAGGCCGTAATACTCGCCGCTCTGCTCCGCAGGGATGATCTTACCCAGATAAGACCGGCTCATGGCCTGAATACCGCCTTGGAACATACCCACCAGCACCGCCAGCACCCAGAATTGCCACTGGAATTTTAGGAATACAGCAAACAGGGTAATGAAAGTATAGCAGCCGATGCTCACCTTGATCAGCAGTCCCGTGTCATACTTGGACGAAAGCCGACCGAAAATGATGGAGCAGGGGAATGCCACGATCTGCGTCAGCAGCAGTGCCAGCAGCAGACCCGTGGTATCCAGCCCAAGGGCAGTGCCGTAGGCCGTTGCCATGTCGATGATGGTATACACACCGTCGATAAAGAAGAAAAACGCCACCAGATACAGGAAAATATGCTTGTGCTGCTTGGCCTCCTTGAATGTTCTGACCAACTGCTTAAAGGTCGCCGTGATGGCGCTGCCCTCGGTTTTAACACCGGCAGTCTGCTTATAGTTCTTCGCCAAAGGCAAGGAACAGGCGATCCACCACACAGCGGTAATCAAAAACGCCACCACCATGGCATTGCCCTGGGTCATGCCAAAGCTTTCGCTGAACAGCACCAGTACCAGACACGCCACGAAGGGGATCACGGAGCCGATATAGCCGTAGGCATAGCCCATGGAGGAGATCTTGTCCATCCGCTCGGGGGTGGTGATCTCGGGCAGCATGGCATCATAGAACACAATACTGGAGGAGAAGCCCACCTTCGCCGCAATGAAGATAATCAAAAACGCCAGCCAGCCCCAGCTTCCGCCGAGCAATGCGCAGCCCACAGCACCCAAGAGCATACAGCCCATAAACAGGGGCTTTTTGAAGCCGTTCTGGTCTGCCAGCGTGCCGCAGATGGGGCCCACGATGGCTACGATCAAGGTGGAAATAGAACCTGCAAAGCTCCAGTAGGTCAGATAATGGTCCTGCACGCCGCCGGCGGCCGTCAGGGACTCGAAGAAAATAGGGATCAGGGTTGCGACCAGCAGAATAAAGGCGGAGTTGCCGATGTCGTACAAGATCCAGCTTTTCTCCAGCGCTGTGAGTTTGAATTTATTCATTTTCTACCTCTATTTATCCAAAAATAACGGAAAAATCCGTGCCGAGGGGGGCGCTGCTGCGCAAATGGGCTTGAATTTGATCCAGCAGGACGGGATATCGATCCATAGCCATCTCATACAGTCGCAGCAGAGAGGGGTTCAGTTCCATGCAATCCCGGTTGGGATGGACGGTCATCAGATGACCTGCGTATTTCGGAACCGTGAGTTTTAAGGTTTTTTCCGCAAGATCCCGCCGGGGGCCCTTGGGCATCACCAAGAATTTCGTAACGGAGGCCATATTGTCCACACATTTGCCCACTGCGCCTGCACTGACGTTGGGGTAAAATACCGCCACCGTCTGGCATTGACCGGGGGTGAGCTGCATATGACCGCTCAGATCCTGTAAGTATGGGGGCTTTTTTCCGTCCAGCTCCAGCAGATACCGGTCAAACTCCACCTCGATCTGGGTGTGGGTGGCCTTGCCCTGCTCGGCGTTGCGGCTGATGAAGGGGTGGCTCAAGGCGTCCAAGGCATAGTGGGCCAGCAAGCCATACAGATACGCCATAGCACCCTCGGAGGGGTTCAGGCGGATATTGCGGCAGCAATGCTCGAAAAACTGCTTGCCTGTCTGATAGTGGAATTTTCTGCCCAGCTTCTTCACCGGGGTTTGGAGCACCGGATTGTGGTAAAAGAAAATGTCCGGGCCATGGAGCCCCATGTCGTAAAGCTGGCGGAACCGGCGCACCGTCCGCTGGACATCCGCAGGCAGACTGGGCAGAAGCTGCACGCCAAAACGGTAATGGGCATATTTTGCAGGCATATTTTCCCTCCTTAGGCCATAATAATGTTATTTTACACGATTTTTCCCGATTATTCAAGTAAAAGGGTGTATTTTTTTCAAAAGTGTGCTAAAATAGGAAAAATTCGTGTTGTGAGATGAATTGTTGTTTACGAGTATAGGAAATCCCTTGCCCCCCGCATTTATGAGGGGGGTGGCCGAGCATAAGCGAGGTCGGGGGGAGTAAAAACGTCCATTTTCTCGAACTCCCCCAGGCGAAAATCAGAGATTTTCGCCAGCCCCCTCTTAAAAGCGGGGGCCGAGGGTGCGGTTCTATCTCTTACTGAGCTAAACAACAATTTACCTCCCAAAGGAGTTCATATGGAAACAAGAAAATTATATTACGAAAACTGTCATCTTTATCGCTTCAGTGCCGTTGTCATTGGATGCGAAGAAATAACGGGCGGCTTTGAGATTACGCTGGATGCCACCGCCTTCTATCCGGAGGGCGGTGGACAAGCCTGCGATCTTGGCACGCTGGGGGATGCCAAGGTGCTGGATGTGCAGGAACGGGGTGAAGCCGTCATCCATCTGTGTGACAGGCCCCTGACCGTTGGCTGCTCCGTGGAGGGTATTGTTGACCAAGCCCGCCGCTTTGATCTAATGCAGCAGCACACCGGCGAGCATATCGTGTCCGGCATCATCTGTGCCCGGTACGGCTATCACAATGTGGGCTTTCATGTAGGTGCCGATGTGATTACCATCGATTTTGACGGCCCCATCCCCACTGATGCTCTGCCCGAAATCGAACTGGCCGCAAACCGGGCGGTTTGGGAAAATACGCCCATCCGTTGCTGGTACCCGTCCGCAGAGGAGCTACCCTCCGTAGGCTACCGCTCCAAACGCCAGCTTCCATGGCCCGTGCGCATCGTAGAGGTGCCGGGTGTGGACAAATGCGCCTGCTGTGGTGTTCATGTGGCGCACACCGGAGAGGTTGGTCTGATCAAGCTCCTGTCCTGCGTCAAATTCCATCAGGGCGTGCGGCTGGAAATGGCCTGCGGCGGTCGGGCGCTGGCACTGTTGAATACCGCCTTTGACCAGAACCGGCAGGTTTCCCAAACCTTCTCTGCCAAGTGGATGGAAACCGGCGAAGCTGCCCGGAAATTTCAGGAACGGCTGGCGGCAGCAGAATTCCGCTGCGCCGAGCTGGAGCGCAAGCTCTGGGACATCACGGCGGCAGGCTATGCAGGAAAGGGAAGTGTGCTCCATTTTGAGGAAAACCTAACGCCTTTGGCAGTTCGGGAGCTGGCAGACCGGATCGCAGAAAAATGCGGCGGCACCGCCGTGGTGCTCAGCGGTGCCGATGGTCATTATAATGTATGCCTTGTGAACAAATCCGGGGATGTCCGGGAGCTGGGCAACGCCATGAAATCGGCACTCAACGCCCGGGGCGGCGGCAAACCAGGGATCTTCCAAGGCAGCATCAACGCCACCAAGGCGCAAATTGAAACGTTTTTTAACGAGATGTTTGTAAGGTAAATTGTTGTTTAGCGGTGCGAGCAAGGCCCCCTCTGACGAGGGGGCTGTCACGGCGAACGCCGTGACTGGGGGAGAGAAAATGCGAAAATCACCTCACTACTGAGGAAAAACGCACATTTTATCTCTCCCTCAGTCAGCTTCGCTGACAGCTCCCTCTTCAGAGGGAGCCTTCGCGCCCCCCCCCGCCACGGCTATAAAAAACAATTTATTATTCTACCAAAAAAACAAGCCGCTGCTAAACCAGCGGCTTGACGCATATCATCTTTCAGAACCCAGATAGAACACAGCCAGTGTTCCGGGGCCGGAGTGGGAACCGATGACCGCACCGGTATAGCCGATGAACACTTCCTTGACCCCCATGCGCTCCTTGAGCATGGCGGCCAGCGCATCCGCATCCTCCCGGCAATCGCCATGGCAGATGAAAATGGTGTCATTTTCCCCGGGCAGGCCGGTCTTGACCACCTTATCCGCCAGCGCCTGAACGGATGCCTTGCGGCCACGGGCCTTAGCCACGTTGATCAGGTGACCCTCATTATCCACATGAAGCACAGGCTTGATCTGGAGCATAGTGCCCACCAGCGCCGTGGCGGCACTGACACGGCCACCCCGCTTCAGGTACATCAGGTCATCCACCGTAAACCAATGGCACAGGTTCA
Organism: Faecousia sp.; assembly: GCA_045123795.1. Lineage (GTDB taxonomy): Bacteria > Bacillota > Clostridia > Oscillospirales > Oscillospiraceae > Faecousia. The sequence goes on from JBGVKN010000043.1 coordinate 15,437, forward strand.
GCTTATGGTCTTCCACCCATGCAGTCAGCTCCTCCAGCGTCATGCCGGCATCCCGCTTTTGGCAAGCATACCAGACCAGCAAGCCCTGACCCAAGCTGGCACACAGGGAATCCACAACCTTCACCGTCCGGCCGGCATACTGCTCCATCAGCTCATTGGCCGCAATAACGGCAGACTGATAGGTGGTGCTCAGACCCGAGGAGAACGTAATAACCAACGCATCCTGACCTGCCTGCAGAACAGGCTCGATCACCTTGCTCCAGCCTTCGGGGTTGACAGCGGAGGTGGCGGCGGACTCACCCTCCCGCAGAGCATCGTAAAAAGACTTGATATCTCCGCTGACGGAGTCGGGCTGGGCCTTGCCACGGAACAGCAGGCTCAGGGAAACGGTTTTCAGATTCAGCTTCTCCAGAAGCTCATTCGGCAGGTCACAGCCGGAATCGGTAATGATCTGATAGTTAGGCATACGTATCGCTCCTTCACATAAAAAAAGACTGGACACCGCCCCAAAATATGGGCTATAATGGCAGTCAAAGCATTTACTTCAATATCATACCGAAAAACAATGTAAAAGTCACGCTTTTTTCGGTAGAACGCAGGCTCTACTCGGTAGAATTAGAACTCTACCGGCAGTAGAGTTGGTATTTTCAGCCCTTGGGAGGGAATTTTATGTCAAAAGACACAAACAGAAGTGCCTTAGGCCGCATGGCAGGTGCCGTGGGTATCGCCGCTAATGCGGTGCTGTTTGCCCTGAAGCTGATCGCCGGTACGCTGGCTGGCTCCGTTTCCATCACCGCCGATGCTCTGAACAATTTGTCCGATGCCAGCAGCTCCGTGGTGACCTTGCTGGGCTTCAAGCTGGCGGAAAAACCCGCCGATGAGGATCATCCCTACGGTCATGCCCGGTACGAATATCTGTCCGGCCTTGCTGTGGCGGTGATGATCCTGTTCATCGGCTTTGAGCTGGGTAAAACCTCGGTGATCAAAATTCTGAACCCGGAGGCTGTCAGCTTTACATGGATCACTGCGGTGATCTTGGTAATTTCCATGGCGGTGAAGCTGTGGCTTTCCTTCTTCAACCGCAGACTGGGCAAGCGCATCCAGTCAGACACCTTGATGGCCGCCGGAGCGGATAGCCGCAATGACGTGATCGCCACGGGAGCGGTGCTCCTGTCCGGCGTAGTGGAATGGGGAACCGGGCTGAAAATCGACGGCTGGATGGGTCTTGGGGTTGCGCTGTTCATTCTGTACAGCGGCATCGGTCTGGCCAAGGACACCATCAGCCCCCTGCTGGGCGAGGCCGCCGGCCCCGAACTGCGGGAGCAGATTTTGGATCAGATCCGTTCCGAGCCCCGTGTGCTTGGCTACCACGACCTGATGGTTCACGACTACGGCCCCGGAAGGCGGTTCGCCAGCGTCCATGTGGAAATGGATCGGCGGGAAGATCCTCTGCTGTGCCATGAGCTCATCGACAATCTGGAACGGGAGTGCTACGACAGCCACGGCATCCATCTGGTGATCCATTACGATCCCGTGGTCACCGACGACCCGGAGCTGGATCGGATGAAAACGCAGGTGGAAACCCATCTGGCCCAAATCGACAGCCGGCTCAGCGTCCATGATTTCCGCATGGTGGCCGGTAGCGGACATACGAATTTGATTTTTGATGTGGCACTGCCCGACGATTTGGCCAAGCAAAAGGACGAAATAAAAAAGCGTCTGGATCAGAACCTGAACCAGAACGCTTCGACCAGATATTTTACGGTGATCACCTTCGACCCCGCGGCCTTTAATGGGTAAATGATTGTTTAGCGGTGAAGCCGCCTTGCCTCCCTCTCTGAGGGAGGTGGGCCGCCGAATGGCGGCTCGGAAGGAGTGTCGTTACGGCGATGCGTCTAACGTACGACACTCCCCCAGTCCAAATCAGCCCCAAAGTGCTGATTTGGACTGCCCCCTCAGAGAGGGGGCCGAGGGTGCGGAGCATCCTCGCAACGCTAAACAACAATTTATCTCACTTCCGCTTTTTCAGCAAAGAAACAGCATAGAACATCAAACAAGCCCAGCCGAACAGGGTCAGCACCCAATACTGACCGCAAACCAAGGGGCTTGCCAGCACCACCATCGCATAATACAGCACCGTGCCCCAAGCCTTGCTCATCAGGACGGATGCAAAATTCAGCAAAATCAGCCCCACCGCCAGCACCAGTGCGGCAATGGCAATATTGCGAACGATGCGGATTGTCTTTTCATCGTCCCGGTGATCTGCCTTCGTAAGCAGCACAAAGCCCGGCACGAAAAATGCCGCCGCCACCAGTGCCAAAAGAATTCTAAAAAAGCCCGTGGGCTCCGGAATAAACCCCAGCACTGCGCAGAGAATAAACATATACAGCCAGCTCAGCCAAAACGGTTTCATTTTCATGGTCAACGCCTCCTGTTTTCCCCATTTTACTCCATCATCAGCAAAATAGCAAGGGAAAAAAGGGGCTGGACAGTGGAGTGAGAATTTGATATAATAGTTAAATAATTCAAGGAAAGGGAGCTGATTCCCCATGAAATGTCCGTTTTGCGGCGATACCGAAAGCAAGGTCGTCGATTCCCGTCACTCTGAGGACGGCCTGAGCATCCGCCGCCGCCGTGAGTGTCTGAAGTGCCAGCGCAGATTTACCACCTATGAGATCGTGGAAAGTCTGCCCATCATCGTCGTCAAGCGGGACGGCTCCCGTCAGAGCTTCGATCGGAACAAGATCCTCAACTCCATGATCCGTGCCTTCGACAAGCGGAAGGTGGACGTGGGCGATCTGGATCGCATCACCACCGAGATCGAGCAGACCATTCAGAACACCTTGGAGCGTGAGATCAGCACTGACAAGATCGGCGAAATGGTCATGGAGCGGCTCAAGCCCTTGGACGAGGTGGCCTATATCCGCTTCGCCTCCATCTACCACCGGTTTCAGGATGCCAGCAGCTTCATGCGGGAGATCAGCAAATTCCTGGATGAGAAATAAGGAGCTTCGCCATGGATGATTTTGATATTGGAGCCCTGATCCCCAGTTTGGAAACCCTGCTGGGCAAGCTGGATCTGCTGCTGCGGATCCTTGTGATGGCAGGCCCGCTGGCGCTGCTGGGTCTGGGTCTTTATTACTTCCTCGCCCCGCCTAATGAGGCCAACTACTCTGCCGGCTACCGCTTCCGCTACGGAATGTCCCGGGTTAAGGTGTGGCGATTCATGCAGCGCATCGCCGGCATGATTTACTCCGGCACCGGCCTTGTTTTGACGGTGGTTATGGCCATCGTGTGCATCGGCTTTGGCAAAATGGATGCCCCGGATATGGTCTGGGCTGCCGTCAAGTGCATTTTGTGGGAGTTAGGCATCATTGCTGCCGCCACCGCCGCCATCAACATTACGGTGATCGTGGTCTACGACAGCGAGGGCAACAGCCGTGCGGAAATGCGGGAATTGTTTAAGAACGAAAAATAAGTAAAGCTGCCGCTTTTGCGGCAGCTTTCATTTTTTTACCTCTGATACAATAAATTGTTGTTTACAAGATTTCGAAAGTCCCAATGTAGGGGAGGGGCATTGCCCCTCCCACAACGTGGTGACAACAGAAATGTTCTGTAATTTGCATATATTGTCGTTTAATGATCGTGATTTCAGATCAAAATTTTGTAGGTTTAGGGAGGGGCAATGCCCCTCCCCTACAAAGATGTCGGTTTTCGCTGCACCACTAAACAACAATTTACCTCACAACACGCTTATAACGGCACATTTCGTAGGCAACGCCGTTTTCCTCGCCGGATTGCAGAACCTCCTCCAGCGTCCAATCCGCCGTTTCGTCCAAGTTGGGGAAGAAAGTATCGGACTGGGGTGTGCAGTGAACCTTGGTAATGTACGCCGTGTCGCAATAGGGGAGCATCTGCTGATAAATACTGCCGCCGCCGATGACCATGGCACGTTCAGCGTTTTTCGCCAGCTCCACCGCATCAATCGGGCTGTGGCAGACCGTAAAACCGGGAATTTCCACATTCGACCGGGTCAGCGCAACATTCACCCGCCCGGGCAGGGGCTTTTGACCGGGAAAGTCCGCAATGGTGCGCCGACCTACGATGACCATGCAACCACGGGTCATTTCCCGGAAGAATTTCCGGTCGGCGGACAGGGCAATGGGTTGAGTGCCGTTGGCTCCGATGCCCCAGTCGTCATAAACTGCTACAATCAATTCCATATGTACTCCTCAGATCGCCATGGGGATCTCAAAATCAAAGGGATGGAACTGATAATTCTCCATCTGGAAGGAGTTCTTGGTGAAAGCGTAGAAATCATCGATGGATGTATCCATCTTGAACGTCGGGGCAGGGAAGCCCTCCCGCTCCAGCATGGCCTTGACAGCCGGAATGTGCCGGTCATAAATGTGGCAGTCGGCGATCACATGGACAAACTCGCCCACCTCCAGCCCGGACACCTGAGCCATCATGTGAGTCAGCACCGCATACTGCACCACGTTCAAATTCTTATCATTATTTCCATTTTTGTACCACTTTTTTAAAATGTTCATAAAACCACATAATAATCGAGAAATCGGCTTTTTTATATCGCTAGTAATTCTGTTTATAGTCATTTTTCTAATCCTCGGATTAAATTGCTATCTGGTACACTTTTTGGCGTACTGATTTTGAGTTGTTTGTTGCACCTGAAGAAAAAGTGTACCAAGTTTGTACCATTATTGTATCTGTTATCTCTAAAACAATCAAGTAGTATTTTTCAGAAATTATTCTGCTTACTTATATGACGATAATTTCTTCTTACAGAATTGTACACTTCCCTCTCATTTGCGAAAAAACACACCCATGGTTCTGCTTTTGTGAACCGATGGATGTGTCTGTTTTTATTTAATCTCCTGCTCCAGAGCGTCAAACTCCGGCGTGGAGAAGAATTCGCCCAGGGTGATCTCCAAGCCATCGCACAGCTTTTTGATTGTGACTGTTCCGGGATTTTGGCTCTCTCCGTTAAGGATGCTCTTTACTGTCGCCTGTGGCACTGCGGAGATTGAGCAGAGTTTGTTGACGGTGATCCCCCGCTCCTGACACAGACCTCTTATTCGGTTTGCGATTGCTTCTCGTGTGTCCATGCGCATTCCCTCCGGATGATTTATCACTACATATGATATAATCTTCCAAAGGAAAACATTAGTGATTACTCACTAACCACCATTGAAATTCAAAATAAATGTGGTATTATAGTGATATATCGTCAACAAGGAGTGAAGCTATGAACTGGATAGAATCAGATACAATCCCAGCGGCCTGCCGGGATTGCACGGAAGAGGATTGCTATAATTGTGATACTGCCGGAGAGCGATGGAAACTATCTCACGAAGATGAGCTGAAAGTGCAGCGAAAGCAATTGGTCAAAGCCATCGAGCGTCTGCAGCGTAAAATTGATGCGATCGATATGGAGCTACTACCTTTTACCGATGGACAAAGGGCAGCACTTGAAGAACGTGCCGAGATGACTTACGATCTCTTTTGGGCGTGCTTGCAGGTTTGTTTTGCCAACGATAATATGGCTATGTACAGGTGCATATGGGAAGCCTATCCCGAATATTCAAAAAACATCAGACAGCATATGGAAATGCCGCTCGGATAGTGCTATAATCTAATTTATACACCTGCAAAATTTTCCAAAGTCCCAATTTGGGACTTTGGAACTTTGATAATGGTACTTTGGAAAACCTTCCGTTGATATCAATACCCAAAGCATAGGAAAGGAGACATTTTTATGAAAGACGTTTTTAAGAACAAAAGATTATGGATTGGTATTGGCTGCGGTATTCTGGCAGTCGCACTGATTATCGGTGCGGTCCTGCTGGCGCTGTCTGGTGATAACCATAATAACCCCAATCCCACTGACCCCACTGGCACTACCCCTAGTAACAATGCGACTGGGCCTAGCAGCTCCGAGCCTACCGGCACAGAACCCAGCACCCCCGAGTACACTGGCCCTGAGGATCCCGGCGACCCCATTGTCCCCGACGATTTCGACCCCAATGCAGGTCCAACCCCCATCGACCCCGATGAACCACCCATAGTAGCCCCCGATCCCACACCCAGTGATCCCGTTGAACCTGATGATGGAACTGATGACGGTCCCGAAATCATCCCCACTACTCCCAACGACACTCCAATTGAAACTCGTCCTCCTAGCACCGAATACGATTTTACCGGAATCACTCCTGGCAACTTAAAGGCTGAAGAATGGAAGTCCTGGGACGCCGAACAGCGACAGGCATTTGTAGATACTTACAACATCGGCAACCTGCCTCTGGACGACAAGTACAATTTTTACCTTCAGACGCAGTTTGATGGCTACGACTGTGGCTTCGAGGGCCATCATTGTGCGGCTCAGGACCACCACGACCAAATCATGGCTGAAATGGCTGTTGGTTGCCCTCACTGTGGCAGCAATGATTGCGCAGCGTTCTACGCCCGAAACATGATGGGATTCACCCAGATTGATTTCTCGCAGTGTCCCCAGTACGACATCACCAAGGACCCAGTTGAATATTGTCAGGAGTGCGGCTTAATCATCGGCGATGATGGGTGTAATAAATCCGTTAGCGGTCGCCCCTGCGAATTCTGCGGAGAGCCGCGCGAGCCCATGGCTTGTCACCATTGCGAACACGACTAACCAAATTGTATACCCCTACAGTTAAACCAGTGTCTTCCCGACACTGGTTTTTCTTATTTTCTTTAGCAAACAATCATAATAAAAGAGAGGATTTCTCAATCATCAAATATTATTATTTCTCAAAGGAGGAAAAAAACATGAAAAACAAGATTAGGGCAATGCGACCCATTATCCTGTTGCTTCTGGTTTTTGCAACGCTTGCGTCATGCGTTGTTACAGCAGGGGCAATTGGATGGAGCGGTAGCACAACAACTGGCGGTGTTGCGTCATCAAGTACTTCGGGCGGCGTAATGCAAGTTCAGCTATCAGGCAATTATGATAAATTGCAATTGACTTCGACAGAAAACATATTATATTAATGACTGTAGACGGCAGCTCGACTGTCCGTTGTCGTGTTGAAGCACATGGCCGGTTCAGCTTTCGGTCATGCTGTGGAGCGTCGGTTTGGGTTAGCGCTACCGCAGGCTGAATAGGGAGATATCCCGAAAGAAAGTGCAGAGGAGGCCGCCGGCCTCCTCTTTTTATCACTACAATGCAGGAGAAAAGCCATGGCTGTATATACGTTAATTGCCGGTGTAGATGGTGTAGGAAAGACCAGTTTTTTAGGCGCATTGGTAGGATGCGCAAAAGATATCGGAGTAGTTGTCCAAGATGATTTATGCGAAATCAGCGAATGCATTCGCAATGGTGTATCCTTTGTAAGAAAAAGCACGCTTGATAGTGATATTGATAATCAGATCATGCACATGGCAAGAGATGCCGGATATCAAGTCCAGTTGTGTCATATCGCTATCGATACCGCTGCAGATTGTTTGGCTCGCATCCAAAACCGAGTACGGCATGGCGGAGCCGATGTACCGACTGATACTGTAATCCAACGGTTTAATACTCGCTGGGATACGCTATCGAAGGTTTTGACACAATGTAATTCAGTAGAAATCTATGACAACGACAATGGTTTTTCAAAAGTTGCTGAATATCAAAACGATCGCTTTTGCGCTGTCGAAAGGAAAATACCTACATGGTTGGAAGATCTCCTTGCATTTGATGACAGCTCGTCTTATTGTCGCAAAAGGATCGAAGAGCATCATGTGGTCAAATGAGGAAAAATGGTTGACTAGATACCATAGTTTGCATATAATAGTGGTGGAACAGTAATGTTCCCGGTGTGAGAGCACCGGAAAAAGTTGTGCTGGATATGGGACAGGGTAAACACCCATAACTAACAGACACTTTCACTGGGTGTCGCGGCTGGCAGCGAGCAGTAACGGCTGTAGTCCACGCGGGGGACTTAATGATTCCCGCGCCAAAAGGCATCTGATGAAGGTGTTGCGGCTGGCAACCAGCAGAAAACTCTCAACCCCACAACAACATAGGGGTGACAATCCATTCCTCCTTCCATAATAAAGTTCCCGCAGAACGGTTTCAAAGCCGCCCTGCGGGTTTTTGATTTTAACGGGCACATTTATTGAGCCAAAAGTGCATAGAGCCTGCTCCAGTATTTTATAGGATCGCTTTCGGTATCAACAACGCGCTTCGCATAGACTGCACCTACTTTCAAATACGAAGGCTCTGCATGCAATGGCAGCACTTCACAAGTTCCTTGTGTTATTCCATACCGATCAATTATCTCGTCCGATACTTGCAAAAACGACAGGCAGTGGTTGACATCAGCCAGATCGACAAACTGTTGAAAAGCCTCGGTTCCCATTGCCTTAACAATAGCACTTTTGGCGTTGCACGTCCGCCGTGCTGTATACTCAATTATAGATGCTGTATAGTATATGTCGTCAAAATAATTTCTGTCCATTCCGCGGTGGCTTGCTCTTTCGTATTCCAGAGCCTCTTGTAATGCATCCATTATCTGCTCGTAGGAATCGACATTAGCAAAATTTGCTTCGATTTCTTCTAACGTTAAAGAAGATTCGAACGTCAAAGCATTTTCAGTCATTGCTGTCACCTCTCAACCATATAGCTCCCACATGGAGTTACCTTACGCCACATGCAGGCAGTTTCCGTCCTTACTGCTGCAGTGTAACTGTTATGACAGCTCATCATTTGCCCCTCCATTTGTTTTGGGTTCAATCATCTCCTCGGAGTAAAACTCCTTACCATCATCCAGACGCAAGCAAGCCAGTCTGCCGTATTTGCTGTAGTAATCATCAAGGTCCTCTGGAAATCCACTCCCACAATCAATTCCAATCCGGTTATCATCGTACCATATCTCCATGGGGATATGGGCATAATAGTTCATGGTAGGTGTATGACCAAATACCAGCGTATAGTCGCCATGGTGTTTGTCTAATGGCTGCCAGCGTTTACATACAGAAAACAAGGTGGGATCTCTATAAGAGTGACGGAAGTATTGGTATTCCTCCACTGGTGCGGCGTGGACCAGTTTGAAGTGCGTTCCGTTAACTTCTACATCATAATTTAGAGGCAGCGAGTGCAGATACTGGATGATATCTTCCCGAAGATCTTTGCGAATGCGCTTCCAATATTGGTGCGTCACTCTGCCGCCGTTGCGGTACCAAAACCGGGTTGCTTCAGCAGTATCCAGATCACTCAATTTTTCGTAAAAATCATAGGGACGGTTTAGGGCACGAAGCATCATATACTCGTGGTTTCCAAGGAGCATTTTTACATGCGGCATAGACATGATTTGTCGTAGGATGCGGATGCCATCCGGGTATCGATCAATCACATCGCCAAGGATGTAAAGTGTGTCTTTGGGCTGAAGATCAATCTGTTCCATGATGGAATTAAACCGGCGCATATTTCCGTGTATATCTGACATCACATAGGTCACGAAATCAATCCTCCTTCCACTTCCGTACATACTTTGAAGGAATCAATCTTCCTATCATGTATATTTCTTATTATTTGACCCGCTCTATTACAAAACTGTTGCTGATTCCAAATACTTTTCGAACAGCTTGCGCTTGATAAGCTTTTTTGTTCCTATATGCAACACAAAGGGACAGCTTGGTTGGGCCACGATATCCCTCAACCGGTTAGTACCGATTCCGGAGTATTTAGCGGCTTCTTCTATTGTTAAGTTTAGCTTTTCCCAGATTGGCACTTCCATATTATTCCTCCATAAACTTATTCCTTCGACATCCTCTGCAAGTAAACAGTATCCCTATTTTCGTATTGTGACGAATTGGTTGTCTCCTGTTTTTTGACACATATTGCTTGCGAGAGGGTTGGATCAATCTCCTGCAGCGGTCACACTGCCGTTCTACAGGAGATTCTTTCTGCTCCTTGAACCTAATTGCTTTATGATAGTATGCTCGGGTCTCCAACGGGCCCCCAAATTCCACACCTCATGCCACATCTCGTTATTGAAATTTCCGCAGAGCGGCTCCAAAGCCTCCCTGTGGTTTTTTCTAGATTACAGACCTACTTTACTCAATGTAGTCGCCAAGATTTTGATCTTCAAGCCAGTTCTGCATACTATTTTGGTTTAGCAAAAGCTTCAAGGCCATGAGCTCGAACTGAATACCTTTCGACTCCATCATTTTAATCTGCTCCAGCACCTTTGCGCTAAACCGATAGTCGAAGTCAACTGGATACAAATAACTAGCCGCACATGATATTTCGTCAAACAATCCCATGAAGAAATCTATTAGGTACTCTATCAATTCATCCATGTCAAATAATCTATTGCCTTGTATTTCCTCGGCCAATAGTTCTATGTCTAATGACCTTAGCTTGTCACTCAGTTTTTTATGGACTTCAGTGGAATCCGTACCCAAACACTCGCGTATCATAGTTGCCCCTAGGTTGGCACACTTTTTGAGTATGACATCATTGTATTTTTGCGACTTGTTGTTAGCCATTTTGGCATTGTCGTATGCAATCTTTTCAATTGAAGTCGGCGAGAGAATGACATGAGAGGATGTGTGGGTATTGGATAAAATATTATTGATTATTTTGAAATTATCCGGGTGGTTTATCTCGTATTTGTCTCCACTAAGTGCTTTTTTCCAACTCACCCGTCTTAGACTGGCCTGTATAATTTCACAATCTTCAACGTCACCGTCAACAAAAACATATTTCGTAGTTTCGTTTTTGTGGTTTACCAACTCTAAATAGTGATGGAGCGAACCATCATTATCATCCTCTGCGATATGGCATATGTATTGCTCCCCGTTTTCACCTATACCTAGTGTAGCCATTCGATTAATGCCTTGATAAAAAAACTGCATGCAGTATACACTCCTGCATGGCAGCAACCACGGGATGCTCATTCCTAATTTTTTAAATACTGTTTTTGCCCAATTCTCAACACAAGATTTGCTTACGCCAAAGGTTGTTTCCCACTCGCGATACGGCAAATCTACCCAGTGTATAAGCTCTTTTAAGATAAATGATTTCACCGCATTAGTATATTTTGCACGCGGTTCGATTATTGTAGCCAGCTTGGCTTCGTCATCTGAAGCAACGTAGGATTTGCAATTATGGCAATAGAAACGCCTGTGCTTTATGTAGATCTTCATGGCTTGGCCATCCACACAATCCACAATGGGTCGTACAGAAGTATATCCCTTTTTTGAGGTGTTGTGACCGCATTTATGACATGCTGCTGGCTGGGCAAATAGAAGTTCAAATACGCCCGCATCTTCGTGGTGAGCTATACTGATTCCGGCATCTATAATGTCATCAATAATCATAGTATCGCATCCTTAGTATCGTTTTTGGTATTCTCCTGATTTCAATGCGCATTTTGATCATATCATAGATTCGTTACCCTTGGCAAGAGTATATGCTGTTGCTGTTTATTCTGATTTCATTTTTTCAGACGTAATTTCATCAATTAACTCGTTTATTATTTCCTCCAGCGCTGCCTCTCCGTAGATATGCAGAAAGTGCTGCATTTCTTCACTCCCAGTGTGTTCCGCAACTGCTTGCCGAACGGTTATTTCTACCTGAGACCTTACATCCGTTTTGTTTTCGTTCATTTTTCATCCTCCGGAAGGAATGTAAATACTTGCACTTATTAATGGCTTATATATTGTAATCATACTATAAAATCTTAACTTTGTGAACCATTATTGCATTGCCCTTTCCAATGGAATGAGCAAAGTTTGATGGGTTGATTTTTGCGTTGGGAGTTGATATCTTACGCATAGAGTGAACGTTCACCGGCTTGAATGTTCAAACATAATTGCGTCAAAAAGAGGGGTTGTATGGGTAATAACAAACTTTGTGCGCGTACGCAAAAGGAGTCAATCAAAAAGATGCTATATGCTACAGTCATCATCCGCGAAATGATAGACGCACAAGCGATTATCAACTATGCATCGGTCGCCAAGCACTGCAATATATCGCGGACAACATTGTATCAGCACGCAACTCTTCGGCGTATTATCGCCGATAGCAGAGTATCCAATATGTCGCACAAAGAGCTCCAGCAAGAGGTAATTCGCCTTCGATTGCGTGTTCGCGAGCTTGAGAAAAATCTTGAAAAGCATGATTTGCCGAGCTGCACGTCAGTGGATAATTTATCCAGTTTAACGTCTATGCCAGGCGAAAATACATATATCGGAGATATGTCTCGAAACACCGCTTATCGACACGGACACCTTTTACAGCGCTATATTGAATATTGCGCAAGGCAACTTTCTTGCACAAATCCGCTGTTTATTATTGATGGTCTAAAGGCGGATATTGCAGAACAGCATAGACAGATTTGTCTTATGGCAGACCGTGATATTGATGCTCTCAAATCAAGGCTTGCAGTCACGCAAAGAGATCGCTTGCTACAAGAAAAAGCAAAATTATTGGAACAAAAAGAAAAACGAATTATGGAATTAACCCGTGATTGTCAGCAACTCCGAATTGCTTTAGAGCAAAGCAATCCCAATCATCGACTGCTTAAACTACCATAACGAAAAACGCCCTCGATTTGTGTCGAGGGCGTTTGATTGTGGAATTTAGATTGCAATAGGAATTTCGTGATTGAACGACTGGAATTGATAGTTTTTCATTTGGAAAGAATCCTTGGTGAAATCATAGAAATTTGTGATGGACTTATCCATTACAAACTCGGGCGCAGGCAATTCTTCTCTTTCGATAAGTTCTTTTACAATGGGAACATGGCGATCGTAAATGTGGCAGTCAGCAATAACATGTACCAACTCCCCAGCCTCTAACCCGGCTACTTGGCTTACCATTTTCAACAGACATGCGTATTGCACGGGATTCCAGTTTCCTGCTGCTAGCATATCTTGGCTACGCTGATTAAGAATTGCATTGAGTTTGTTGCCGCTAACATTGAAAGTCATCGAGTAAGCACAGGGATAAAGCCCCATTTCGTGCAAATCTTTAAAGGTGTAGGTGTTTGCCATGATACGGCGGCTGGCGGGGTTATTGCGAAGATCGTAGATAACCGCATCGGTCTGATCAAGCAGAACTAGCGCTTTTTCGTTGTCGAAAATAACTTCTGCACTGGGATAATCAGATAGATCTTCTCCCAGTTCCTCCATGGAACTCACGTTTTTGATTGTATGATGTACATACTTCTGTGCAATCTGATATCCGTAGGCCTTGCCAATGGTTCCGTTCTCGTCAGCCCATTCATCCCAAACGTGGCTGCCGAGTTCCGAGATTCGATTAGACTTCTTCTGCCATATCCATAGCAATTCATCGATGGCACTCTTCCAGTAGGTACGACGGATAGTTGTGATGGGGAACTCTTTGGAAAGGTCATATCTGTTCACAACACCAAACTTCTTGATTGTATGTGCGGGGGTTCCATCTTCCCAGCGGGGCCGCACGTTCATGCCTTCATCGGACACACCGTTCTCCAGGATATCACGACAAGTCGCTTTGAACACCTGATCAGCATAACTCATACATTTCACATTGAGTGCAACTTAAGCTGCTACTCTTACTCCTTTCGTCTTATCGTTATTCTGGAAACTGTACCACTTATCTATAACTAAAAAGGTACATCTCTTAAAGTAATGATAACAGTTGTTGGCAGTGAGCATATCCTGAGAGCGCTGGTTGAGGATGGCGTTGAGCTTGTTACCGGTGACGTTGAAGGTCATGGAATAAGCGCAGGGGTACAGGTTCATCTCGTGCAGATCTTCAAAATTGTAGATATTGGTCAGGATGCGGCGGGAAGCGGGATTGTGCTTCAGGTCGTACAGCACCCGATCCACCTGATCCATGTCGCCTTCCTTATAATGATGCTTTAGCCCCAGCTGGTAGCCGTAGGCCTTGCCGATGGTGCCGTCCTCGCCGGCCCACTCGTCCCACACATGACTGCCCAGATCGCAGATGCGGTTGGATTTCTTCTGCCAGATCCACAGCAATTCGTCGATGGCAGACTTCCAGTAGGTGCGCCGCAGGGTCATAATGGGAATTTCCTCAGCGAGGTTATAACGGTTCACCACGCCGAATTTTTTTATCGTGTGAGCCGGGGTGCCGTCAGCCCAGTGGGGGCGGACAGGGAGACCCTCATCGGAAAAGCCGTTTTCCAGAATGTCCAGACAAGTCTGGCGGTACAGTTCGTCTGCTCTGCTCATGTGTGTTCCCTCCAAAGGTGCATTTTGGTTATCATATCACAACCATCTCTATTTTTAAAGTAAAAAATGAGAAATTGTTGTTTACGCTTCTGATGCGGGAACACCCTAAGCCTCCCTCTGATGAGGGAGGTGGCACGCCGAACGGCTGACGGAGGGAGAGAAAATGCGAAAATCACCTCACTGCCGAGGAAAACTGCACATTTTATCTCTCCCTCAGTCAAAAATCAGAGATTTTTGACAGCTCCCTCGTCAGAGGGAGCCTTTGCGCCCGGAGGGCGCTGTCGCCCC
>JBGVKN010000044.1:0-17207 GCA_045123795.1 Faecousia sp.
GCGTGACGGAGGGAGTGTCGTTATGGCGATGCGTCTAACGTAGGACACTCCCCCAGTCGAAAATCAGAGATTTTCGCCAGCCCCCTCAGAGAGGGGGCCGAGGGTGCAGTGCTATCTCTTATTGCCGTAAACAACAATTTATCGTACTAACGGCGGGGGAGAAATATACTGTTACCGGATTGTTATTGCAATTTCAGGTAACTCATAGTATAATGTGGTCAAACTATGTCGCATGGAGGCGATAAATATGAAAATTAAGACCGGTTTGGCGCTGCTGCTGATCTGCCTGCTGATGGTGGGGCTAGCGGCTTGCGATTCCAACCCCAAGGACAACGACAAAAATGCTACGGAGCTGACTATGGTGGTTACTAACGATACCATTTATCAGCTGGAGGAGTATCCCTATCTGAAAAAAGTGGATCTGACCGGCAGCACCTGCTACAAGGCAATTGCCGCTTATGTGGTGAAGCACCCTGAGGTAGAGGTCATCTATACGCTGGACGTAGGCGGAACGTCAATAAGCGGCACTGCCACCAGTGTGAGCCTTGCCGAGGGGCAGTATGATTATGCCAGCTTGACTTCTGCGATTAATTACCTGCCTAAGCTAAAGGAACTGCATCTGCCGGCTACTCGGCTGACTGCGGAACAGGTGGCTGCTTTGCAGCAATCTTGCCCTAACCTTAAAATCACCTGCACCATTATGCTCAACGGCGTGGAGCTGGGTCCGGACACCACCGAGCTGAACCTGAGCAATCTGACTGCTGAGCAGGTGGATGCTTATGCTGCCAAGCTGGGTTTGTTGCCCAATCTCTCCGAGGTGGAGCTGATGGGTGCCGACGGTACCTGCAAGCTGAGCGTTGCGGACGTAAAGAAGCTGAAAGCCGCCGCACCTAAGGCAGTGTTCAATTTTGCCCTGAACCTGTTTGGCCAGACCATTTCCTCCTCCGCCGAGCGTGTGGAATTTGTGAAGGTGCAGATCGGTGATGCGGGTGAGTCGCAGCTCCGGGAGGCATTGGATCTGCTGAGCAACTGCACCTACTTGAAGCTGGATGACTGCGGCTTTAGCAATGAAGTGCTGGTTCAGCTGCGCTCTGATTATCCTGATATCGAAATTGTCTGGAATGAGACCCCGGGCAGCGATCCCGGCCCCTCGGACCCCGGTCCGTCCGATCCCGGCCCCTCTGATCCCGGTTCCACCGGTGGCCCCACCAGTACGCCGAAGCGGAAGGTGACCACCACCGTTACTGCCGACACCATTTCCAAGCTGGAGCAGTACAAGTATTTGGAAGAAGCGGATCTGTCCGGCAGCACCTGCTATGATGCCATCCTGTCCTACATGAAGGCACACCCAACAGTGGATGTGTACTTCAACGTCCCCTTGGGCGGCACCACCGTTAAAAATACCACCACAGCGTTGTCGTTGAAGCAGGGAAGCTTCGCTTACGATACGCTGCTGAAAAATCTGAAGTATGTCACTTCTTTGAAGCATCTGAGCCTGCCGGGCACGAACCTGACGGCAGAGCAGATCAGCAACCTGCGCAGTGCTTATCCTGCTCTCGACATTAGCTACACCATGGCGGTACAGGGTGCGGAGCTGAATGAAACTACCACATCTGTGGATTTCTCCGCAATGACTTCCGATCAGGTGGACGGTGCCATCGAGCAGCTGAAGCAGTATCCCAACATCGTTTATGTGGAGCTGATGAACAACGGCAAGAGCAGCCTGTCCATCTCCGATGTGAAGAAGCTGCAGGATGCACTGCCTAACGTGGTGTTCCATTACAGCTTTGAACTGTTTGGCAAGACCGTTTCTACGACTGATGAGAAGATCACTTACAAGAATCATTCTATCGGCGACAAGGGCGAAGCCAAGATCCGTGAGGCTCTGGATATTCTGGACGGCTGCACCTACTTCCTGCTGGATGACTGCGGCCTGAGTAATGAGGTTCTGGCGGATATCCGCTCCGATTACCCCAATACCAAGGTGGTCTGGCGTATTTATCAGCCCAACAAGCCCTCCCGCAGTTGGCTGACGGATACCGAGGTTCTGCGGGCTGTCTATCACGTCAATGACTCCAACAGCCACCTGTTCAA
Source organism: Faecousia sp. (assembly GCA_045123795.1). Lineage (GTDB taxonomy): Bacteria > Bacillota > Clostridia > Oscillospirales > Oscillospiraceae > Faecousia. The sequence continues at coordinate 2,095 of JBGVKN010000044.1, forward strand.
GTACCTGACTGAGGTTAAGTATATGGACCTGGGCCACAATACGGAGATGGTTGATATCAGCTTTGTGTCTTATATGCCCAATCTGGAAATCGCTATTCTGTCCGGCGCACCCATCAAAGATGTTTCTCCTCTGGCCAACTGCAAGAAGCTGGAGTTCCTGGAACTGGCATGGTGTGGTCACGTGTCCGATATTTCGGCACTGGCCGGCTGTACGGGTCTGCGTCACCTGAACATTGGTCAAACCAAAGTGAAGGATCTTTCTGCGCTGAAGAATTTGAAACTGCTCATGGTCAGCCATGTCACTTCCGGCACAATGGGCATGACCGCGGCTGACTGGAAGACCTTCCAAGAGCAGCATCCCGATTGCTGGATCACCAGTTATCACAACGAAGGATATCCCTACAGCACCGGCTGGCGTTTTAAGCAGGGCGGTGGCTATACCGACATTTACCGGAAGGTCCGGGATGTGTTCGGCTACGACGAGATCGATAAGGTCCTGCAGGGAAATAACTAACATCAACCCCCGTTGCATCTGCAACGGGGGTTTTGCATAGTGGTAGGGAGATAAATTTTGGTTTACAGGATTAGGGCACGAATTCCGTAGGGGAGGGCCTTGACCCTCCCTTCACCGCAAGGCATGGGAATATGTTGCGATATTCAGGAAAACTATCGTATCTAATCAATATTTTCCGCTCAGTAATCTCTACGCAGTGGGAGGGTCAAGACCCTCCCCTACAAAGATATGTTTCTTAATTACTCCACTAAACAACAATTTATCGTTCCAACTGACCAATCAGTTCAGCAATGGTGCGGCAATGGTCCCGCTGGACTGCAACCATCGCTTCCAGAACAGCACGGTGGGAAGTGGTATCGCTAAGGATGCGAAGCTGTGTCCAGAGCTGGTTTTCTTTGGAATAACATTGGCGTAGGGCGGTGGGGATGGGCTCGGGTCTGGCTTGCGAAATGCGCAGCGGGGGACACGGCCCGATCAGCAGAATGTGCAGCCCTCGCAGGCAGGATGCCTGAGTTCGCTTTTGGTCGGAAAGCACCTTCAATGCGGTGCTTTGCGGCGGCTTGACCTGTCGGCTCAGGGCTTGATAACAGGTAGATAAATGTAAAAATTGCGATATCATGGCGTTCAGACTCTCGCCGGTCAAAGCTTCTCCGCCGCCGGAATGAACCCGCTGCCAGACCCGGGCAGCTTTCTCAGAATCGTATGAGTCCATAAAGATCACCCCTTCCTACCAATATACGTTCGTGGGGTGAAAAAATTCAAAATTATCGGAAAAAATACTTTCCTTTTCCGCTCAAATGTGCTATAATACCCGTATTAAGTGCCGGGAGGGTTCAATATGCCGCGTACAAGCGATAAGGCAGAGCTGATACTGGATTATGTTAACCGATTTGTGCAGGAAAATGGCTATGCGCCCTCTGTGCGGGAAATCGGTGCGGCGGTTGGACTGCGCTCCACGGCCTCCGTTAGTTATCATTTGCAGGCGTTGCAGGAAAAGGGTATGCTGATGGCACCTGGTGCCAAGGGCCGTAAACGAGCCATTGTCACCAATGTGCGTCAGGGGCAGATCCCGGTGATCGGTGTGGTCACGGCAGGCGTGCCGATCTTGGCTTTTGAGAATCAGGAGGGCACCATGGCATGGGACGGCGAGCCCGGTTGCTTTGCTCTGCGTGTGCGGGGCGATAGTATGATCAATGCGGGTATCTTTAGTGGGGATAAAGTGGTGGTTCGTCCCCAGCCCACTGCCAACGACGGGCAGATCGTGGTGGCGAGAATTGGTGACGAAGCCACGGTCAAGCGTCTGCGCCGCCGCAATGGAGAAGTCTGGCTTATGCCGGAAAATGACGCTTACGAGCCCATCGATGGCTCCGAAGCAGAGATCATCGGTATTGTCAAATCACTGGTCAGAGAATATTAATAGTCAGCCGGGCCGTAAGGCCCGGCGTTTTAGATGCTGTGTTGCAGTGGAAAGCAAATGTCTGCTGTGGGCGAATAATTTTTGCGCTGCTTCTGCATTTTCCCCAAAATCGGAAAAAAGTGCACAAAAAGGCGAAAAATATTTGCTTTTTCCTTGCTAGCGTGGTATACTATCTTCGCTAAAATGGAAATGATCCAAAAGTGCAAAATTTTGAGCGAAAAATACACGCTCTTGAAAGAAACGAAAGGGGTATATACGTATGTCTCACAAGTATGTTTACCTGTTCACCGAAGGCAACGGCTCCATGCGTGAGCTGCTGGGCGGTAAGGGCGCCAACCTGGCTGAAATGACCAACATCGGCCTGCCCGTCCCTCAGGGTTTCACCATCTCCACCGAGGCCTGCACCCAGTACTATGAGGACGGCCGGAAGATCAACGACGATATCCAGGCCGAGATCATGGAGTATGTTGACAAGCTGGAAGCCATCACCGGCAAGAAGTTCGGCGACAAGGAGAATCCTCTGCTGGTCTCCGTCCGTTCCGGCGCCCGTGCTTCCATGCCCGGCATGATGGACACCATCCTGAACCTGGGTCTGAACGAGGATGTTGTTGCTGTTATGGCTGCCAAGTCCGGCAATCCCCGCTGGGCTTATGACTGCTACCGCCGCTTTATCCAGATGTATTCCGACGTCGTTATGGAAGTCGGCAAGAAGTACTTCGAGGTCCTCATCGACGAGATGAAGGAGAAGAAGGGCGTCACTCAGGACGTTGACCTGACCGCTGACGATCTGAAGGAGCTGGCTGAGCAGTTCAAGGCCGAGTATAAGAACAAGATCGGCAAGGACTTCCCCTCCGATCCCAAGGAGCAGCTGATGGGCGCCGTTCAGGCCGTGTTCCGCTCCTGGGACAACCCCCGTGCTAACATCTACCGCCGTGAGAACGACATCCCCTACTCTTGGGGTACTGCCGTTAATGTTCAGTCCATGGCTTTCGGTAACATGGGCGATGACTGCGGCACCGGCGTTGCATTCACCCGTGACCCCGCCACCGGTAAGCGTGGCCTGATGGGCGAGTTCCTGACCAACGCTCAGGGCGAGGACGTCGTTGCCGGTGTCCGTACTCCCATGCCCATCTCCGAGATGGCTGAGAAGTTCCCCGAGGCTTTTGCTCAGTTCCAGAAGGTCTGTGCGATCCTGGAGGACCACTACCGTGATATGCAGGACATGGAGTTCACCGTTGAGAACGGCAAGCTGTATATGCTGCAGACCCGTAACGGCAAGCGTACCGCTCCTGCTGCTCTGAAGATCGCTTGCGATCTGGTGGACGAGGGCATGATCGACGAGAAGAAGGCCGTTGCCATGATCGATCCCCGTAACTTGGACACCCTGCTGCATCCCCAGTTCGATGCCAAGGCTCTGAAGGCTGCTACCCCCGTGGGCAAGGCTCTGCCTGCTTCTCCCGGCGCCGCTTGTGGCAAGATCGTCTTCACCGCTGAGGACGCTAAGGCTTGGGCCGAGCGTGGCGAGAAGGTGGTTCTGGTTCGTCTGGAAACTTCCCCCGAGGATATCGAGGGCATGATGGCCGCTCAGGGCATCCTGACCGTCCGTGGCGGCATGACCTCTCACGCTGCCGTCGTGGCTCGTGGCATGGGCACCTGCTGTGTTTCCGGTTGCACCGAGATCAAGATGGACGAGGAGAACAAGAAGTTCGTCCTGGCCGGCAAGACCTTCGTTGAGGGCGATTACCTGTCCCTGGACGGCTCTACCGGTAACATCTACGACGGCATCATCGAGACCAAGGACGCTGAGATCGCCGGCGAGTTCGGCCGCATCATGGGCTGGGCTGACCAGTACCGCCGTCTGAAGGTTCGCACCAATGCCGACTCCCCCCGTGACGCCATCAAGGCTCGTCAGCTGGGTGCTGAGGGCATCGGACTGTGCCGTACCGAGCATATGTTCTTCGAGGAAGGCCGTATCGGCGCTTTCCGTGAGATGATCTGCTCCGACACTGTTGAGGAGCGTGAGGCTGCTCTGGCTAAGATTATGCCCATGCAGCAGGCTGACTTCGAGGGCCTGTACGAGGCCATGGAGGGCAACCCCGTATGCATCCGCTTCCTGGATCCCCCGCTGCACGAGTTCGTGCCCACCACTGAGGAGGACATCGCCGCTCTGGCTGCCACTCAGGGCAAGACCGTTCAGCAGATCAAGGACATCATCGCTTCTCTGCATGAGTTCAACCCCATGATGGGTCACCGTGGCTGCCGCCTGAGCGTCACCTATCCCGAGATCGCCGCCATGCAGACCAAGGCTGTCATCCGTGCCGCTCTGGCAGTCAAGGGCCGTCATCCCGACTGGAACCTGGTTCCCGAGATCATGATCCCCCTGACCGGCGACGTGAAGGAACTGAAGTACGTTAAGGACATTGTTGTCAAGGCTGCTGACGAGGAAATCGCTGCTATGCAGACCAAGGCTGTCATCCGTGCTGCCATTGCTGTTGCTAAGCGCCATCCCGAGTGGAACAATGTTCCCGAGATCATGATCCCCCTGGTTGGCGACGTGAAGGAGCTGAAGTACGTCAAGAACGTGGTCGTGGCCACTGCTGACGCTGAGATCGCCGCTGCCGGTATCGAGCTGAAGTACGAGGTCGGCACCATGATCGAGATCCCCCGTGCCTGCCTGACCGCTGACGAGATCGCTAAGGAAGCTGCCTTCTTCTGCTTCGGCACCAACGACCTGACCCAGATGACCTTCGGCTTCTCCCGTGACGACGCCGGCAAGTTCCTGAGCGCCTACTACGAGAGCAAGATCTACGAGAACGATCCCTTCGCCAAGCTGGACCAGAACGGTGTCGGCATGCTGATGGAGATGGCTGTTGCCAAGGGCAAGGCTTCCGGTAAGAACCTCCATTACGGCATCTGCGGCGAGCACGGCGGCGACCCTGTCTCCGTTGAGTTCTGCCACAAGATCGGCCTGGACTACGTTTCCTGCTCTCCCTTCCGTGTACCGATCGCCCGTCTGGCTGCCGCTCAGGCCGCTATCAAGGATGGCAGGAATTAAGGAATTACCAAAAGTTCGGAACTTTCACAGTCACGGTTGAGGATGCGAAAGATTACCTCTACTCCTTCTCCACCCGCCGCAGAGTGTATAAGTTCCAAGACATTAAGGTAAACCTGTATATCTGACCTAACATTACTCCCCAACTGCGACCGCAGTTGGGGAGTTTTTGGTTATCTCTTTTGACTTTCGCTTTGCAAAAAAATCTATCCAAGACTATTTTGATGATAACTTGGCAACAACTTCGTGATATAATGAGCGAAAGGGGTGGTATGTATGATCAAAATTTTGATTGTGGAAGACGAAAAACCCATTAACGATCTCATTAAATTCAATTTAGAACTCAGCGGTTATCAATGCGATCAAGTATTTGATGGTGAAACAGCATTGTGCAAAACCTTTTCCAACAACTACGATTTGGTGATCCTGGATGTTATGCTCCCAAAGCTTTCGGGTTTTGATGTCATCAAGGAGTTACATGGCACACCTGTGATTTTCGTCACTGCCAAAACAGGCATTCAAGACCGACTCAAAGGGCTGCAACTGGGTGCAGATGACTATATTATCAAGCCTTTTGAGATTCTGGAGCTGGTAGCAAGGGTAAAAGCCGTTCTTCGTCGCACCAGAGGGGAACAAAAATATATAGAATTTGACGATATTAGAGTGGAATTTGATACCCGCCGTGTTTATAAGGGTGGACAAGAAATTTCCCTCAAGCCCAAGGAATACGATTTGTTGGAAGCCTTGATTTCCAATCGAAACCTGGCTCTTTCCCGTGAAAAGCTCATCAAGCTTGTGTGGGATTTTGATTATGAAGGAGATACCAGAACGGTAGATGTCCACATTCAGCGCCTGCGGCAGAAATTAGGCCTGTCTGCCAGATTACATACCGTTTACAAAACTGGGTACAGATTAGAGCTATGAAAATGAAATTTTGGCAAAAAACCTATCTTTTTACCTTAATTTTGTTCCTTTTGTGTCTAAATGTTGGCATTTTGTCCCTTACAGTATATACCTACCAAAAGAACATAGAAGCCACCGAAATCACCGCATCCGCAGAACAAAATTATATTGCGCTTTCCTTTGAACGGGATTATGACAGCCTGATGAGCGACAATCCCAATGCCACTGTCACATTGTTGATGCAATCCTTCGGTGCCCACTATGGAAATAAGGGATTGTATCTTGCCTTTGAAGAAAACGGCAGCATTCTCTACACCAACTTTCCTCACAACTACCATACACCTCAAAATACCATAACCCATACCGATTTTGATGGGCAACAGCATATTTTGATCTCTACAGATATCTGTAATGGGGCATACACACTGGTCTACGGTAAAAATGTAGAATCCGTGCATCAGGAGTTTCGTGGGTTGATGGTAACCTATGTTACCACTGCCTTGGCTATTTCTGTGGTACTGGCCATTTGTCTATACTTCATTCTCCGGGAGCTGTCGAAACCCCTTGACAGATTAAAAGCCACCACCGAGCGCATTGAAAATGGCGACTTTTCTGCCACCGCACAGGAACTGGGAAACGATGAATTTACAATGCTTGCCAAGAGCTTTAACTCCATGCTTGCCACCATCAATCACCAAATGGAAACCCTTGAAACCGATGCCAAGCAAAAGCAGATGCTGGTAGACAACATGGCCCACGAATTACGCACCCCACTGACCAGTATTCACGGCTATGCGGAATTTTTGGAAAAGGCCGCCGCCACGGAGGAACAACGGATCATAGCAGCGAAGTATATTCTGTCTGAATCGGAACGCCTGCAAAAAATATCAGAAATTCTTTTAGACAGTGCATATATTCGGGAAAATCCCCCACCAATGTCTTCTGTGGATGTCTCCAACATTCTTTTCGATGTGGCAGAAAAGTTAGAAGCCAAGGCAACCGCTTGCGGTGTAACCCTTGCATATCACGGACAATCGCTGAGTGTTTTCGGAAATGAAACATTGCTCTCGATGCTGTTCTATAATTTGACCGACAATGCCATCAAAGCCTGCTGTGACGGCGGTATCGTGCAGCTTCAATGGGACGAACGCCGTATTCTCATCCAAGACAACGGAAAAGGGATGACCCCGGAGCAATTACAACATATCACCGAACCCTTCTATCGCACCGACAAATCTCGTTCCCGTGCCGAAGGCGGTGCAGGACTTGGGTTGGCTCTGTGTCAGCAAATCATCCAAATACACAGCTGGCAAATGCAATTTGAATCCCAAGTCGGAGCAGGCACAAAAATCACCCTCACTTTTACAACTCGGCAATAAGTTGGAGATAAGTCGATGACATTTCTTTGGTATGATGCCAATACCAAAAAGAAATGGAGGTAATCAATATGAAGTATCATTGGAAATTCATCGTGTCCGTCGTTAGCATCATCCTAAGCTCTGCTCTTTTGCTTACCGGCTGCATGGCTGCCATTGCGGCAAGTGCCGACACCCCTCGCCCCTATCAGTTGCACACCGTCCCCCAAACCGTTCCTGATGCAGGAAGTAACTCCAATGCAGAAACCCATCATCACTCCCCCAGCGTGACTCCCAATTCTGTCGAACTGCAAAGCAATCCCAATCTGACCGATCCGCCTGTTTCACAGGAGGAGCTGAAAGCAAAGTTTTCTGCCATGTACGCTTTCTCCAAGGGGAATAAAACCGTTTCCGTCATTTCCGAAACCTATTTGAAAGACTTTTGGAGCAGTAACTACGAAAAAGAAGTAGTTCACTCCTTGAGTATCTCGGAGGTTCTGTACATCATTCAGGATTCCATCCGTATTTATAACGAGTATGACACCATCATCCTGGCGGGGTTCTCCGCCGATACACCCAATGTAGCCACTCGTTTCCCGTCTTTGGAGCAACAGACCATCAACCCCAATACCGATGACCGTGACCAAGCCCGTGAAGATGTGCGGAAAATCATTCAGTACCGTTTACAGGCACTTTCTTCGCCCAAAGCATTCTTCACGGTTGCAGAAATGATGGAATACCGAAAAACTGACCTTGAAACCATCCCCGATATCTGTCAGGAGGTTTTCTTCTACATTCCCAATTACTCCGCTGACACCAACCGGAATCTGTATCTGAACGACGCAAACTATCGCAATTCTCGCAGTAAATATGGCCTTTTCTGCTTCTCATACTTCAACCGGATGGTGTTATTTACCCGCGGTAACCCCGAAACTGTATTCCCCACTTCGGAATTGAGCTTGGAGGTACAAGATGGCGAGGTTATTTATCTGGAAATGAGTCCTGATTGTATCCTGAATCCGAAGTATTATGATACGCTTTGGGGTGTGCCTTCCTTTGTCTTCAATCCGGAGGAGCAAACCTTCTATCTCACCACCACCGGGGCTCTCTTTGACTCGGAGAAAAACTGCGTTGTGCTAGAGGAAGATTGCCACGACTTCAAGAAATGGCCCGGAAGCTACGAGAAAATCGGAAACCGCCTATATCTATACCTGGTTGATATTCCTGATGCTGTTTTCGCATTTGACTATGGTGCCGACGGCTCCTTGATCTTCAACGAAGCAGAATCCAATCAAATGGAGATAACATTTGAGGATAAGTCAATTTACCAACCCATGGATCCCAATCCGTAAACGCAAAAGGCCTGCTGCAAAACTTCCATTTTGCAGCAGGCCTGTTTTTCTTGGTCAACTCTTAAAACCGTTTTTTCACATAGTGGAAGTAAGATTATTGCAAAGGATAAAAACACCACCAGGTGTTGTGGTTTTGCAAGTATGCAAACCGCAGCCAATGGTGGTGTTTTTTGCAATTCGGCTTTGTAGCCGTTTTCGGAGTCCGGAACGATGCATTAATCGAGTGGGCTTTTTCTGTTGGCTACAAAGGCAAGTTCAAAAGTATGGCTAATGTGATTGTTCACCTATAAGGGGACCATGTTGTATTCGGCTGGTGTTCTATTGAGAATTTTGTGGTATAGTGCAATAGATTTTTAGTAGGATTACAAATTGTAATCACCTTTATCGGACATACTGATTATTTATCTCATAATTATTAGTAAAATTATTAGGATTATTCGATTTCCATATATATAACCCGGGGCCACATCCAGCCCCGGTTAACATTATTTGAGGATAATTCATTTGCCGGTCTTATCAGAACCTTCCCGACAATTGACTTCTTTTTCTTTCAGGCTCTTGATTGACCGCTGAACTGTCGCCCTCGATAATTCGAGCAATTCGACCAATTTCGCTGTTGTGATGGACGCATCCAACTTCATTGCGTTGAGCACCAACTTCTCGTTATCTGTCATTCCGTCGTTTACAGCTTCATTTACAGCCTCATTTACAGCTTCGCCTGAAGCTGTAAAATCGGGGTGAATCAGGAAAGTGGTCATAAAATAGGTCCGATCCTCATCCGTTTCAAAGATTGGCATTGGCGAACCATTTGCTTTCAAAGCTCGGATAATCTTCTGGAATCCTGTGTTGCGACCTTCTGTCAGGTGCAGTTCTTTCAGAAACTCACCGATTCGGCGATTGCGGTAACGGCGACTGGACACCCGGTAGGATTTTGTCCCTCGATGCTGATGGAACGGTCCACACCGGGATGGCTGAGAATCTCGATTCTGGCAGGCAGGACACGCACCTCGATAGGCTCCCGAATATCGTAGCCCTTGTGATATACCGCATTGGACAGTGCTTTCTATATTTGTACCATTCAGAAGTTCTGTGACAGAGAAGACGATAAGATCGGTTTGATCAACAATCGGACCAATATCATTTGCTTCTCCGACGAAGCACACAGAACTCAGCTGGAGCATGCAAAGAAGATCCAATTCAGCAAGGATGCTGATGAGAATATGCGTGCAATGGTCTCCAAGCCTTATGCAAAGGTTTTAAAGGAGGCATTCCCTCAGGCAACCTTTGTCGGCTTCAGCGGTACACCCATCGCAGAAACCTATCAGACCTTCGGTGAAGAAATTGACCGCTACACCATGGACCAGGCTGTTGCTGACGGTTTGACGGTATCCATCAAGTACCATCCCCGTATCGCAAAGGTGTTGCTGGATCAGGAAAAGGTTCAGCAGATCGAAACATACTACAGGAAGTGTGCTGATGATGGCGCTACGGCAGATGATATTGAGGCCAGTAAAAAGGCAATGAGCTCCATGGAGATTATCCTGGGCGAGCCTTCCCGTTTGGAGCGTCTGGCAGTAGATATTCACGATCATTATGTTTCTTCTTGCGAGAAGGATCCGGATAGAATCCAAAAGGCAATGGTTGTATGCTCCAGCAGACAGATTGCTTATAATCTGCTGAAGATTTTCCAGACAAAATATCCGGAGTGGTTTGTCGAGAAGAAGGCTCCTGATGGTCTTGATGTTTCCAAAGAAGAACTGAAGAAGCTGAAACCCATGCCCTTTATGGCAATGGTTGCCAGCGTTGGCAGCAATGATCAGCCGGATATGTATAACTACCTGGGCGGTGTGAAGAACAGCGCCCGTTCCGAAGAATTGGACGCTGCATTCAAGCAGGAGAAGTCTAACTTCCGGATCGCTGTGGTTGTCGACATGTGGATCACCGGCTTTGATGTACCTTCTCTGACTTACATCCCCCGCAGTATAGCCCCGAAGTTTTCCGCAAGGTTATGGAACAGGTTGAAAACTTCGAAGAAAACAATTGAGTAATTCTTGAGGCAATTGCTGAAATTAACAACTACAGCCATCGCTTGAAAAAGTGGAAGGCTACCTCTACTGAGCAGCGCGAGGAAGCACTTGCTCAGGAGATCAACGAACAGCACCAGGAACGCCTGGCACCATTCACCTTCTCCGCATGCGGTATTGCTGTTGGCGAGCATATTGAGTTTTTCTGTCTCGGAAATGCGAATACCGGTACACTTTGTGCAGTTGTTGACGATAAACATGTCACCTACAACGGCGAGACATGGTCGCTCACGGCATTAGCAAAACGTTTGACAGGAACAAAAACTGCCATTGCCGGCCCCAGGTATTTCAAGTACAAAGGCGAATGGTTGAAAGACATTCGCCAGCGAATGGGAGTGTAAGCTAATATGAGCAAAATTGTTTTGACAAATGCTTCCTGCGCCGATCAAACTGTTGATGCTGTTGTGAATGCGGCTAACGATGGTCTGTGGGCTGGCGGTGGAATTTGTGGTGTTATCTTCAGGAAAGCAGGCACGGCTGCCTTGACAGCGGCATGCAAGAAGTACAAAACTCCTCTGAAGGATGGTTCTGCCGTGATCACGCCTGCGTTTCAGATGAAGAATGCTCAGTATATTATCCACGCAGTCGGCCCTAACTTTTCTGTGACGCCCAAGGCTTTTAAGGAACTGTTCGATGCGTACTATAACTCTCTGTGCGTGCTGAAGGACAATGGATTGCACAGCATCTCCTTTCCGCTGATCAGCTCTGGCATCTTTGGCGGCAATCTTGCCAATCCAGTTGCTGAATCTACGAAGCAATGCTGTCGGGCATATCTGAAGTTTATCGCTGATTTCCCAAACTATCCTGTCGATGTAAAGCTCTGTGCCTTCTCCTCAAAAGAAATGCAGGATGCCCAACTAGTATTCAGCAGCTTAATACAGGGCTAATCCTTAAAGGATAAATTACCTTATTGTCAAGTCTTCAATTGCATAATCCACAAACAGAGCCACAGCTTCAATCGAGGTTGTGGCTCTTGCCGTAAGTGGAGAGTCCTATGACAAGCATAGCTAAAAGAAAGTCTCACAAAAAGCAAAGCAACTATTGACAAACATTTGTTTGTATGTTATTATGGGCACACAACAACATAGGTTCATTGACTCCGAGAAGGCACTCCGCTCATATGGCGGGTGAAAATCCGGTACCGGGCGTGAACGAAAGAGGGTTATTTTGCCCTTTTTCGCTTGCGCCCGGTACTTCTGCTTTTTGGGCTGCCCCGACGAAATCCCAACTTTTTCCCGACTAAATCCCGACTAGATTGATACTGATTCCCCGACTTTTTTCATGGTATAATCCCTGCGCAAAGGGTGCGATGGTGATCCTTACTGACACTTTACCGACGGTTTACCTACTGAATTACCGACCTTTTTCATGCTATAATGCCACCGCAAAAAGTCGCCCCGACTAAATCCCGACTAAAAACGGACTGTGTACGGACGTTGTACGGACTAAGTACGGACGGGTGCGATACTGAAACCCCGACTTTTTCTATGCTACAATGCCTGCACATGGCAGCGGTTGTAAAAAAGGCCTTTTCGGTGGCTACCACTTGAGGGGCAAAATAAGTGCCCCGACGAAATCCCGACTAAATTCGGACGGATTTCCGACTGATTTCCGACGGTTGTGATACTGAAACCCCGACTTTTTTCGTGGTATAATGCCTCTGCAAAAAATTTTTGAGAATTTCCCAAAAATCTTGCCAAAATCGCCTTTCTCGCTGCCTATCTATATGAGGGGCTTTTTTGACGCCTGCACCTTGACAACTTCATAGCGTGTGCCACGGGCAAGGCAAACCCCGGGCACAGCAAATCGTTACACCGAAACCGTCACGCCATAAGGTCAAAAAGTTCTTGTGCCGCAAGGGTTTTGGGATGCCAATTTTGCCATCAAGGTATCCTCTATGCCCTGTTTGCTATTTTGGCACTTTATAGCGTGACGCAAAACATACAAAGGAGGTTCCTGTTTGATCGTACCCAACACAAAAAACGGAAGGAGCAGTTTATGGAAGAAAAAGAATTAGGCATTGGCTTAGACTTTAGTGATCTCATCTACGACTATGAAAACCGCGTGCCCTGCATCTCCGGGGCGGCACTGATGGAACAGGATTTTGTGCCAGCGGAATTCGTGGTCAAGGGGTGGCTTCCCAAGGGTTTATGCATCCTGGGCGGCGCACCAAAGGTAGGCAAGTCCTGGTTGGTGCTGGATCTGTGCCTGCACGTGGCCAAGGGTGAGCCATTTCTGGGCATGGAGGTGACCCAGGGCACGGCCTGGTATCTGAGTCTGGAGGACAGCAACGATCGCCTGCGCCAACGGATCGCCTGTATCACTCCCGATGTGCCGGATACCATCCAACTGACATCTCGGGAGCATGCACCTGGGACCATGGCTGACGGCTTGCCCGGCGTCATTGACAACTTCATGCGCAAGTTTCCAGATACAAAGCTCATCGTCATCGACACCATGCAGCTGGCCAAGGGCACCAGCAAGGATCCCCAGTACGGCGGCGACTACACCGATACTGGCGCGTTCAAGGCCATTGCGGACAAGTACAAGGTAGCCATGCTTCTGGTGCATCACCTGCGCAAGCAGAACGACCATGATCCCTTCAATCGGATCTCCGGCAGTACCGGCGTCAGCGGTGCGGCGGACACGCTGATGATCCTGGACAAGAAGGAGCGCAACGCCACCACTGCCCTGTTGTCCTGCACTGGTCGTGACATCGCCCAGCAGGAGCTAGAATTAGAGTTTGACAAAACAAACTTTGTTTGGCGCAAGGTCAGCGACAGCAAGGAGCGGGACATGCCACTGCTTCCGCCGGAGATGGTGAAGTTTGCGGAATTCATCCGATCTGTTGGAGGCTTCGAAGGCGGCAATACAGAACTGGCGGAAGCCTTCGAAGCATTCTCCGGTATTGTCCTCAGCGCTAAGGTGCTGAAGCAGAAAATGAACCGTTGGTGCAGTATGCTTGCAGATGCCGGCGTCCGATTTCAAAGCCGGGATACCAATCATGGCAAGGTGGTTTGCGTGACCTACACCCCCACCTCGCACACCTCGCAGAATTTAGGCGCGTAAAATCTGCGAAGTTTGCGAAGTGGCACCGCTAAGGGGCGTTTTGGGGGAAGGCATACTGGGACACCACCCGCACCACGAACGAGGCTTACAGAGGCGAAAAGGGCCGAAAAACACGGCAAGCTTTACCAGATTTGAAAGGCGGTGATATATGAAGCGAAACGATGAATGGGCATTCTTCCGCAAGTTCAGCGGACAGAAAGCATATCACAAGAAGTGTATTCGATGCGTCCATAAGTGCAAGCAAAGCTGGCGGGTCAAGTGGATCGAGTGCCCGAGATTTTCCCGGGCAGATTGCACAAAGGCCCCGGGAAACGGCTTGGCGAAAACAAGCAGGATAAAGGAGGCCAGCTCAAAAAATTGACCTGGGGAACATCGCCCCGCAACGGCGGCTCGAAGTTTGGATTTCCCGGAAAAATCCCCTCTTTTTCCCACTTTTCGTCAAAACGACGAGAGGAGACAGGCTTCCCAAAAAGCTGGCTTTCGTATGGTTTACAGAAGAATGTTAGTAAAAGAAGGACTTTAGGAGGAATTTATGAACAATTTGAAGGAAAATGAAGCAACCAAGCCTGAACGCATCAAAAAGACCTTCGCCTTCATGCCGGAGGTAATTGGGCTGATTGAGAGCCACAAACATGCGACCCGTGGGAAGGAAATCGACTTTGTTTCCCAGGCAGTGCGGCACTACTGCGCTGCCCTGGACGGTGAAAAGGATGTAGACATTCTCTGCCGGCACATCGACAAGGCCCTGGATGAGCGGTTCAATTCTCAATCCAGCCGATGGTCTCATGTGCTGTTTAAGATTGCGGTAGAGCTTTCCATTTTGGATCACATGCTGGCTGCAGGCTTTGTGGAGTTAACGGCCGAGGAGATGTGCTACATCCGCAACCAATGCACCAATAAGATCCGCAAAACCAAAGGCCTCTACCGGTTCGAAGATGCGCTGGAATCAGAGAAGAACGCGCACTATTGGGATTGAGAAAAGAGGAGGTCGATGCTTATCGAAAAGAAATTTGCCATCCGGAAAAATAAATTCCGATTCTCACTGGACATTTTAAACCTTCTCCCTTATTGTGAAAGCGAGGTGCTGTGATGATGAAACTTGACCGTGACCACGCAGCCCTGATGCTCATGGAGATTCTCTATGAGCAGGGGCTATTGAACAGAGAAACCCTACAGGCGGCAAGGCAGGCCTGCAAGCAAAGACAGCAGACACCCGACGCAGCTTGATCAAAAGACTAACTATTAAAAGTCAAGTCTCAATTTGGGAATGATACAGAAAAAGTTTCTACCACAAAAACGGCATGACAAGTAGAGCGTCGCTAACGGCGCTCTGAGAAAAGGTTGTGATAGCGGTTAGATGGAAGCCG
>JBGVKN010000045.1:0-13517 GCA_045123795.1 Faecousia sp.
GCGTGACGGAGGGAGTGTCGTTATGGCGATGCGTCTAACGTAGGACACTCCCCCAGTCGAAAATCAGAGATTTTCGCCAGCCCCCTCAGAGAGGGGGCCGAGGGTGCAGTGCTATCTCTTATTGCCGTAAACAACAATTTACCGTCTTAAATCAAAAACCCGCTTTCCACGATCTCGCCCTGTGCGGCGATGCCGGGCAGCTGGCACTTCACCGGGTACATCTCCTCCACCCGGCTCTGCAGCGCTGCTTTCATCTTCATCAATTCCTCGGCGGAAACCTTAGCCACAACGCCCCGCAGCACCGGCTCTTCAATGCCCAGCCCCAACGTCAGGCACAGGCGCACCACTTCATCACCCAGCAGCTTCTGATACTGGTTGCCCAACTGCGCCTGCTTGAAAAGCTCCCGATACTCTGCCTGCGCTCCAAATTCCTCCGCCAATTCTTTCAGACACCGTCTGCTGCCCAGTGCCTTCAGCACTCCGGCATCCCGCTGGGCAGGCACCGCAACGAAGGAGAATTCATAAGCATCCATAGGCTCTTTCAAAATGGCGCAGCACACCGCACCGTCATAGCTTTCGCCCTTCACGTGACCGCAGGTGCCATACTCACCGCCGCAGACGGAGCAAACCGCCCGTCCCATGGCGCAACCCACGGAAACCTCTTTCTTGATCCCCGCCTCGATGTCGGCGATCACCTCGTCGGCGTGACCGCCCCGGCGAATGTAGGCCCATGCCTTGATGTAGCTGATACCATCCTCCCGCACCACCTCGGTGGAAAAGATCCGGGCCACCTGAGAATCGCTGCTCCACTTGTGATCAACAATGCCGGTTTTGCCGATGAACAGCTTCGCCAGCTCCGGCAGTGCGGCAGTATCGAACCGCTCTCCATCCCGATCTACCTGATCGTCGCACAGCCGCAGGGAGAATACATATACCTGCTCGGCCGTCAGCTTTCCCTTTGCCTGTGCGTTGATGGCCTCCAGCTGTGCCGCCGTAGGCAAACCGCCAATGCCCACTTCCGTTTCCTTTTTGATTTGCATATTCCTTACCTCCTTGAATCTGCCCGGGCTTTTTCCGCCTGAGCTCTATAAAGATCCGCCTGTGCTTCCTGGGTAATATCCTGCAGGCTGATGTCATTCCAATGGATACTCAGCCGGTCATCCAGCCCCTCCAGCGCAAGGAACGTCCGGCAGATCTTCATCACCGCCGGCTCCACCGTCCGCCGCAAAGCCCACAGCTCGGATGTCAAGATATCCGCCTGCTGGGTGCTCATCCGCTCTGTGGTACTCCAGTTGAGCCCCAGCAGGAAGGGTGGCAGGCCGGTTTTCGCTACCAACTGCTCCATGATCTGCCGCACTGGCACCTGAGAGTCCAAAATGGGAGCCTCACCGCCGATGACCTTAATCTGCACATCCCCCACAGCCACGAAATCCCGAACGGTGCCGTTTTTGCCATCCTCCATGGCCTTGGCCCATTCCTGTGCCATCTGAGTGCCCCGCTCCTGCGCCGTAGCCGGGTCCATGTTCTCGCCGTCCTTGCAGATGACGCTGTAGCGCACATTACCCGCCCGCTCCCAGTTGGATCCGATGGCGGTGTAGATCTTCAGTAAAATCTCCGCCAAGAAGGGCATCCCCCGGAAGATGCTGACGCCGTAAGGATGCTCCGGCTCCGGGTTCAGCGCAGTAAACAGCAGCAAATGCTGGTAAGGCAAGGGACGATGTCTCCCGGTTTCATCCGGCCCCCAGATCACCACATCCATAGGGCTGCTGCCCTCCTGAATCTCGATCTGGGTAGCATCGCCCCAGCAGACACCCCGCACCTTTCCGCCGGATACCACGATCTCGCCCACTGCCCGGCCTACTGTCAGCAGGCTGTCCAAATAGCCTCCCAGAAAGCTGTCGATTCCCACCTGTCCACGACCGCAGGGTACCGTGCGCAGGAAGTTCTCCAATGCCTGCTGTGCTTTGGGGTTTTTACATTCCACCTCGAAACCACCGCTGAGCCGTACCAGCTTGCCCACCGCCGCATCCAGCACCGGGATCGCTTCCCGCAGCTGGCGGTAGATTCGCTCCTCCCCATTGCCCAGGGGCACGAAGCCCCGCAGGTCTGTAAAGGGGTGAACCGAACCGCTGCGCAGCTGGCACGCCGCCGCAGTCCCGGTTCCCTTTTGCTTTTTCCTCATTTCCATTCTCCTTTCGTTGTCCTACCTTTTCCTCGCCACGGAGCAGGCGACGAAGCCCGCTCCCCCACTTTTCAGCACCGTGGACACAAAATAACGCATATCGTCCATGGAGTGGTCGTGCTCCTTCTTCACCCGGTCCTTTGCGCCGTTGGACAGATCCCACACATACTCATCCATCTCCCGCAGGCAGTCATTGCACCCCTCGCAGATGACGATGCGCCCCTCTTTTAAAGCGTCCGAAGTCAGCCGGATGCCGGAAAGAACATCGTTATCCGCTTTTTTCACCCGCCAACCCCGGCGGCGGAGTACCTCAATGAAGCTGGCGGCACTGGGATCGACGATCACCGCTGTGATCTGCCGCTCCCCTGCCAGCTTTTTCAGTTCCGAGGCATACTCCTCATCGGTCATCTGCCGCATGGCAGATCGTGAACTGAAGTAAAACTCCTTCACCCGGTACCACACACCGCCGCACCTGCCCCACAAGCCCATGGAAGTCGGGTTCACAGTGCCGTAGTCACAGGAAATGTACCACTGGTCGAATGGCCCCTCCGGCACCGTACGCACCATTTCCGGCTCAAAAAAATCATACACCCGCCCCTCGGCCTGGGCCCACTGTCCCAGAATGAACCGCCGGTAGAAAACGCCGGTGTACAGCCTTTGATACCGCTGCCGGATAGCCTCCGTCAGGGATGGATTGTCCTCCATGGTAAAATGGAGCCGCAAACATTTCCGCTGCTCCGCATCCATGATCCAGCTTTTGTAGAACCAGTGGCTTGGCCCCGCCGGATTGCAGTTGAACCAAAGTCGGCTCCCCGCCACGGAGCATCGGGCGCAGGCCTGCTCCACAAAGGACTGGGGCATCAGTGCCACCTCATCCAGCAAAATTCCCGCAAAGGTGATACCCTGAATCAAGCTAGCGGAGCTTTCGTCCCGGCCGCCGAAAATGTAAAATTCATTCCGATGACCTCGAAAGGTCACCGTCACCACATTTTCTGTCCGCCGCTCCTTCCATGATGCCCCCAGCCGCTCCAGCCTTGGCAGAATTTCCGACAGCACATTGCGCCGCAACGATGCAATGGTCTTGCCGCAAACACCGAACCGCTTTCCGTCGAAACAGGTCATCCCCCACAGAAAGAACGATAACCCCATGGCCAGAGTTTTCCCCGACCGTACCGCCCCATCGCAGACGATGGCCTCGTATTCGGCATCGGCACTTCCCGGCATCCACCACGACAAGACCCTGCGTTGCTTGGGCGAAAATCGGTCATACCCCATCCTGCGCCCCCTGCAATGCCTGCAGGAAGGATTCCATATCCCCATCCTCCTGCCCCGCCGCCTGCGATAGCTGTTCCAGTGCCCGTAGCCGGTCGATGAGCTTAATCTCCACGGTGCCTTTTTCGTTGCGCTTGACCTCGGATAGCAGACTTAAATCCAGCTTATCCACCGGCGGTTCATCCTCCAGTGCCAGCCTCACGCAGTCGTTGGCTTTGCCGAAGGCCAGCTCTGCCATTCGCCTTACCACATCCTGCCTCCGGATTTTCCCGGCACGGATGCGTTTTTTTAAGGATTCCTCCTTCATAGCCCCCCTCCCTTTCAACCAGTACCGGAAAACAAAAAGAAGTTGCACCAAACCATGCAACTTCAAAAATTGGTTAGATAAATTGTTGTTTAGCGCAGTAAGCACCTCGGCGGCGCAGCCGCCCTTGCCTCCCTCTCTGAGGGAGGTGGCACGCCGAACGGCGTGACGGAGGGAGTGTCGTCATGGCGATGTATCTAATGTAGGACACTCCCCCAGTCGAAAATCAGAGATTTTCGCCAGCCCCCTCAGAGAGGGGGCCGAGGGTGCAGTGCTATCTCTTATTGCCGTAAACAACAATTTATCTTCCATCCTGTAAACTTTTTTTGAATTTCCTTGCCACAACAAAACCTGTGTGGTAAGATAAATTGATACATTATAGAAATCTGCCATAAGGAGGAACATTGCGAATGATCAGACGACTAGCCCGGTGCATCCGGGAATACAAATGGGCGGCACTTATGAGCCCCCTGTGCATGGCCGGCGAGGTCACCATGGAGGTGCTGATCCCTCTGGTCATGAAAGACTTGTACGACTACGGCATTGAGCTTCAGGACATGACCATGATCATCACCCGCTCCATCCAACTGGTGATCTGTGCTTTGATGAGCTTGGGCTTCGGCGTGCTTTCCGCCACCTTTGCTTCAAAAGCCGCCACCGGCTTTGCCAAAAACCTGCGCCACGATATGTTCCACCGGGTGCAGAGCTTCAGTTTCTCCAATATTGACAAATTTTCTTCTTCCTCCATCGTCACCCGGCTGACCAGTGATGTGGCCAATCTGCAAATGACTTTCCAGATGATGATCCGCATGACTATTCGCTGTGTAATGATGCTGGTCTTGGCGCTGACCATGGCGTTCCGGCTTTCCCCGGAGCTCAGCATGATCTACTTGAAGGTTATGCCGGTGCTGATCATCGCTTTGGTGTGTCTGATTCCCATTGTCTTCCGGATTTTCGACCGGGGTTTTAAGATGCTGGATAAGCTGAACAATGTGGTTCAGGAAAACATCCACGGCATTCGGGTGGTCAAATCCTTCGTCCGTGAGCAGAAGGAAACTGAAAAATTCACCGACATTTCTTCCGACCTTGCCCGCAATTTCTCCCGGGCTGAGAAGATTTTGTCCTTGAACTCTCCCATCATGATGATGTGCGTTTACGCCTGTATGCTGTCCATCTCTTGGGTGGGCGCACAGATGGTGGTGCAGTCCGGCAACAACCCCGATCTGGGCCTGACCACCGGCGCACTTGGCTCTATGTTTACTTACACCACCCAAATCCTCACCGGCTTGATGAACATGAGCATGGTATTCGTGATGATGACCATGTCCCGCACCCCTCTGCGCCGTTGCTATGAGATCTTGTCCGAGGAACCGGATCTGGCCTCTCCCGCAAATAGCATCACGGAAGTCGCTGACGGCTCCATTGACTTTGAAAACGTGTCTTTCCGTTACTCCGCCACTGCCCAGCACCGTGCCCTGAAGGAAGTAACCCTGCACATCCCCTCCGGTGCCACCGTGGGTATTCTTGGCGGCACCGGCTCCAGTAAGACCACCCTTGTCCAGCTCATCCCCCGGCTTTACGACGTATCCGAAGGTACGCTGAAGGTGGGCGGCGTGGATGTCCGGGATTATGACCTTGAGGTTTTGCGTGACAATGTGGCCATGGTTCTGCAGAAGAACGTGCTGTTCTCCGGCTCTATCAAGGAGAACCTGCGCTGGGGCAACCCCAACGCAACGGACGAAGAGCTGATCCACGCCTGTCAATTGGCCTGCGCCCACGATTTCATTACATCCTTCCCCGATGGCTACGATACCCACATCGAACAAGGCGGCACCAACGTGTCCGGCGGTCAGAAGCAACGGCTTTGCATTGCCCGGGCTCTGCTGAAAAAGCCCAAGGTGCTGATTTTGGACGACTCCACCTCTGCCGTGGATACCCGCACCGATGCCCAGATCCGTCAGGCCTTCCGTGAAGAGATTCCCGGAACCACCAAGCTGATCATCGCCCAGCGTATCGCCTCCGTTCAGGATGCGGATATGATCATCGTGCTGGACAACGGTCAGATCTACGCCGTGGGTAACCACGATGAACTGATGCAAACCTCCCCCATTTATCAGGAAGTCTTCTACTCCCAGCAGAAAGGCGGTGACGAATAATGCCCCCAGTCAGAATGAGAGGTGACGGCCGTCAGGCCAAGGATCCCAAGAATACCCTTTTGCGCCTTTTGAAATACCTGAAGCATTATAAGATCAGAATCGCCATCGTCCTGCTATGCATTCTCACCGCCGCCGTGGTATCCGCCGTCAGCGCCACCGCTCTGGGCCAGCTGGTCGATGACTACATCCTGCCCATGGTGAAAACAAAAAGCACCGACTTTGCCCCTGTTTTCCGTTTTCTTTTGGGTCTTGCCTGTATTTTTGTTCTGGGCATGGTTGCCAGCTTCCTGCAAAGCTACCTGATGGTCGGCGTCACCCAAGGCATCCAGAAAAAGATTCGGGACGATATGTTCACCAAAATGCAGACCCTTCCCCTGCGCCACTTTGACTCCAACACCGCAGGCAATATCATGTCCCATTACACCTCTGACATCGACACTCTGCGGCAGATGATCTCCCAGTCCATCCCTCAGTCCGTTTCTGCCATTGTGACCCTGATCGTGATCTTCGTCACCATGCTCGTCAAATCCTGGATTCTCACCATCGTCACCATGATCACCGTGCTGGGCGTAGTATTTACCACCAAGCTGCTGGCCGGCAAATCCGCTAAATTCTTTATCGGCCAGCAAAAGAGTCTGGGTGCCGTCAACGGCTATATCGAGGAAATGATCTCCGGCCAAAAGGTCATCAAAGTATTCAACCATGAGCAGGCCGCAAAAGATGATTTCGATAAGCTCAATGAGGAGCTGTGCCACAACGCCTATTCCGCCGGAAAGTTCTCCAACATGATGGGTCCCATCAACAACAATCTGGGCTACGTCCAGTACGCCATTTTGGCCATCACTGGCGGTATCCTCTGCCTGACCATGGTCAACGACCAGCCCCTCTTGAGTCTGGGCAGTCTGATGGCTTTTATGACCCTGTCCCGAAACTTCAATATGCCCATCAACCAGATTTCCAACCAGATCAACGCCATCGTCATGGCGCTGGCAGGCGCAGAGCGGATCTTCACACTGCTGGATCAGGAGCCCGAGGTAGATGACGGCTATGTTACGCTTGTCAATGCCCACATTGACGAAAACGGCACCATCACCGAAACCACCGAGCGCACCGGCCACTGGGCATGGAAACACCCTCACGGTGACGGCACCCTGACCTACACCGAGCTGAAGGGCGACATTGTCATGGACATGGTGGACTTTGCCTACGTTCCCGAAAAGCAGGTGCTCTACGATGTGACCCTCTATGCGCATCCCGGTCAGAAGATCGCTTTCGTCGGTGCCACCGGTGCAGGCAAGACCACCATCACCAACCTGATCAACCGGTTCTACGATATCGCTGACGGCAAGATTCGCTACGATGGCATCAATATCAACAAGATCAAAAAAGCAGACCTGCGCCGCTCCTTGGGCGTCGTTCTGCAGGAAACTAATCTGTTCACCGGCACGGTCATGGAAAATATCCGCTACGGCCGACTGGATGCCACAGACGAAGAATGTATCGCCGCCGCAAAGCTGGCCAATGCCCACGATTTCATTGAGCGTCTGCCCAAGGGCTACGATACGGAGCTGACCGGCAACGGTGCCAGCCTGTCCCAAGGTCAGCGGCAGCTGATTGCCATTGCCCGGGCGGCGGTGGCCGATCCTCCCGTGATGATTTTGGACGAAGCTACCTCCTCCATCGATACCCGTACCGAGGCGCTGGTGCAGAAGGGCATGGATGCCCTGATGCACGGCAGAACCACCTTCGTCATCGCCCACCGGCTCAGCACCGTTATGAATTCCGATTGCATCATGGTGCTGGATCACGGACACATCATCGAGCGTGGCTCCCATGATGATTTGATCGCCCAAAAGGGTACCTATTATCAGCTCTACACCGGCGCATTTGAATTGGAATAACGCAAAAAACAACAACCGGGCAGGATGCAAACGCATCCTGCCCGGTGACTATTTATGCAATTACTTTCCGAACGCATCCAGCGCCAGCTTGAACGCACCGTAAGCACCGGCATCGTTACCCAAGCTAGCCAGCTCAAAGCGCACATCAGAAGCCGCATGGAACACATTCTTCAGGAAGTAAGGCTTGGTGCCCTCCAGCAGAACCTTACCAGCCTTGCTGACACCGCCGCCCAGAACCACTGCCTCGGGGTTGACCACGCAGCACAGGTTGGCCAGGAACTCACCCAGCAGGCTGTAATACTTGTCCAGAATCTGCAGTGCCACCTCGTCGCCTGCCTTACCGGCATCGAAGATATCCTTGCAGCTGATGGACTCCAGAATCCGCAAGCTGGAGAAGGCATCGGTTGCAGCCAGATGCTTGTACGCCATCCGGACAATGCCGGTAGCAGAGCAATACTGCTCCACGCAGCCACGCTTGCCGCAGCCACACTGCTCAGTTTCTTCCCGGTTCAGCACCAGATGGCCGATCTCGCCGCCGGCACCGTGAGCGCCGTGGAGCAGATGGCCGTCAATGACGATACCGCCGCCAACGCCGGTACCCAGAGTAGCAAAGACCATGTTATCACAGCCCTGACCGCCGCCCTTCCAGTATTCGCCCAACGCAGCCACGTTGGCGTCGTTACCGGCCTTAACAGGGAAGCCGGTCAGATCGGACAGCGCATCGGCGATGTTAAACACGCCCCAGCCCAGATTGATGCACTTATTCACAACGCCCTTACCATCCACGGGGCCGGGCACGCCGATGCCGATGCCCACGATAGAAGAAGGATCGACCTCATGCTCTGCCGTGTAGCCCTTGATGGATGCAGCAATATCCGGCAAAATCTGGGCACCGCCGCCGGCGGTCACGGTGGGAATCTCCCACTTATTGAGCATGGTTCCGTTTACGTCAAAGTATGCGATCTTAACGGTGGTGCCGCCAAGGTCAACGCCAAAGCCATATTTCATATTGTATGTCCTCCAGTCATAAGGTTTGATCGCTCCTATTATACATACTCTGAACAAAAAAAGCCATAGCCAACCCGTATTTTTTTCAAAACTTTTGAAACTTTTCTCTGGGGGCTTGCGTTTACGTCGGATTTGCGGTAACATAGTGCAAGACATAAAATGAGAAAGGATGTCCACTTATTATGATTAAAGTTGATATTTCCAACGTATGGGGTCAGGTTTCCCTGCCCGATCTGCTGGCTCTGGAGAAAGAGGTCTTTGATGCTCACATGACCCTGTCCGAGCGCACCGGCGCAGGTAACGACTTCCTGGGCTGGCTGGACCTGCCTGTCCGTGAGGCCACTGAGGAGATCGTCCGCATCCAGAAGGCTGCCGACAAGATCCGCAACGAGTCCGAGGTCTGTGTGGTCGTGGGTATCGGCGGCTCCTATCTGGGCCCCCGTGCCGCCATCGAGCTGCTGCAGGGCCCCAACCACAATATCGGCAAGGGCAAGGGCAACCCCCAGATCTACTTCGCCGGTAACGGCCTGTCTACCCGTCACTGGAATGAGCTGATGCGCCTGCTGGAGGGCAAGGACTTCTCCGTCATCGTCATCTCCAAGTCCGGCACCACCACCGAGCCCGCCATCGCTTTCCGTGGCCTGAAGTGGATGCTGGAGCGCAAGTACGGCACCGACGGTGCCAACAGCCGCATCTACGCCATCACCGACCCCGCTAAGGGTGCTCTGCGTCAGATGGCTGACGAGCAGGGCTGGGAGACTTTCGTCATCCCCCCCAGCGCCGGCGGCCGTTTCTCCGTGCTGACCCCTGTTGGTCTGCTGCCCATCGCCGTGGCCGGTATCGACATCATGTCCATGATGAACGGCGCTGCTGATGCTAAGGAGGCTTACGACCTGCGTTCCTTTGAGAACCCTGTCTGGCTGTACGCCGCTACCCGTAACCTGCTGTACCGCAACGGCAAGGTCATCGAGCTGTTCGAGAGCTACGAGCCCGGCTTCAAGATGCTGGGCGGCTGGTGGCAGCAGCTCTTCGGCGAGTCCGAGGGCAAGGACGGCAAGGGCATCTTCCCCGCCACCGCTGAGCTGACCGCCGATCTGCACTCCCTGGGTCAGATGATTCAGGAGGGCGAGCGGAATATGTTCGAGACCATGGTTCGCTTCGATGCTCCTGAAGCCAAGTACGTCATCGGCTCCGATTACAAGAACCTGGACGGTCTGAACTATCTGGCCGGCAAGACTCTGGACTTCGTGGACGAGAAGGCCTACCTGGGCACCATGGCTGCTCACGTAGAC
Organism: Faecousia sp.; assembly: GCA_045123795.1. Taxonomy (GTDB): domain Bacteria; phylum Bacillota; class Clostridia; order Oscillospirales; family Oscillospiraceae; genus Faecousia. The sequence goes on from JBGVKN010000045.1 coordinate 10,116, forward strand.
GGCGGTGTCCCCGTCATCACCATGGACGTGGGCGAGCTGAACGAGCGCAAGCTGGGCGAGCTGTTCTACTTCCTGGAGCTGTGCTGCGGCGTTTCCGCCTATATGCTGGGCGTCAATCCCTTCAACCAGCCCGGTGTTGAGATGTACAAGAAGAACATGTTCCAGCTGCTGGGCAAGCCCGGCTATGAGGCGAAGTAAAAACTTACGCGAATTTAACAAATAGTTCTTGCAAAATCAGCCGATAGCTGTTAGAATTACCATACAGCCACATACGGCAAAGCAAAGGAGGACTATCCTATGATTCATGTTATTATGGGCCTGAAGGGCTCCGGCAAGACCAAGAAGCTGATCGACTCCATCCATGCGGCAGTCGCTACCGCCAGCGGTGATGTAGTTTGCATCGAGTACGGCAAGAAGCTGACTTATGATGTCAACTACCGTGTCCGTCTGGTTGACTCCGAGGAGTACGGCATCAACACTCTGGATATGCTCAAGGGTTTCCTGAGCGGCCTGCACGCCGGTAACTTCGACATCACCCATGTGTACATCGATAACCTGTACAAGACCATTGGCAACGACCGTGCCGCCGGCGAGTCTTTCGTCGCATGGTGCGCCGAGTTCGCTAAGGTCAACAATATGGAGATCACCGTTACCATCTCCGACGATCCTGCCGCTGCCTCCGAGGGCATGAAGCAGTATCTGTAAAACGCATACGCAGCAATGGCGTGCCACCCGGCACGCCATTGTTTTTTCGTGGGAATTAGGAAGATAAATTGTTGTTTAGTTGAGGAAATGTGTCGCCCCGATAGGGCGACAGCGCCCTATCGGGCGCAAAGGCTCCCTCTGACGAGGGAGCTGTCAAAAATCTCTGATTTTTGACTGAGGGAGAGATAAAATGTGCAGTTTTCCTCGGCAGTGAGTTGATTTTCGCATTTTCTCTCCCTCCGTCACGCCGTTCGGCGTGCCACCTCCCTCATCAGAGGGAGGCTTGGGGTGCTACCGCACCAGAAGCGTAAACAACAATTTATCTTCCCAACTCATTTCCCATGGTTGACATCCTTCAATTTTGGGGATAAAATAGATATAACTTTGATTTACAAGGAGGGATCAGCATGGACGCGGGTAACAGTAGCGGCATACCTGGACGAAGTAGCCTGAGGGCCCGGTCTATGTGTGCCCTGTAACAACTTCCCCGGCGTGTGTCATCCAATGATCGTATCAAACGAAAAAAGGAGGAAACACCTGTGGCAGAACGCTTTGAAATCGTACAAAAAGCGCTCCTCAAAATGCTGGAGGAGAAAAAATACGCTGTATTGCGGGATATCCTGATCACCATGAACCCCAGTGATATCGCCGCCCTTTTTACGGATCTGGAGGAAAAGCAGATCCCCCTGATGTTCCGGCTGCTTCCCAAGGAGCAGGCAGCGGAAACCTTTGTCGAAATGGATCCCGACGCACAGGAGCTGTTGATTCGGGGCTTTTCCGATAACGAGCTGAAGGAAGTTCTTGACGAGCTGTACGTAGACGACGCAGCAGATATCGTTGAGGAAATGCCCGCCAACGTGGTCAAGCGCATCTTGAAAAACGCCGACCCGGAAATGCGCAGCTCCATCAACCAAATCCTGCGCTATCCCGATAATTCCGCCGGTTCCATTATGACCACAGAGTATGTGTCCTTGCGCCCCAGCATGACGGTAGAGGAAGCTATCCTTCGTATCCGCCGTCAGGGCGTGGATAAGGAAACCATCTATACCTGCTATGTTACCGCCAAGGACCGGACCCTGATCGGCCTTGTGACCGTCAAGGATCTGCTGCTGGCAGAGGATGACGAAGCCCCCATCGAGGACATTATGTTAACCAACCTGATCTCCGTCACCACCCGTACCGATCAGGAAGAAGTTGCCCATATGTTCAGCAAGTATAACTTCCTTGCCCTGCCCGTGGTGGACGGCGAAAGCCGCATGGTCGGTATTGTCACCTTCGATGACGCCATGGACGTTATGGAAGAAGAGGCCACCGAGGATATCGAAATGATGTCCGGTATGCTGCCCTCCGAAAAGACCTACCTGAAAAGCAACGTCTTTGAGCTGTTCAAAAACCGTATCCCGTGGCTGATGCTGATGATGGTGTCCGCCACCTTCACCGGCCTGATCATCACGTCTTTTGAGGGCGCACTGGCCGCCCAGGTGGCCCTGACCGCCTTTATCCCCATGCTAATGGGCACCGGCGGTAACTCCGGCTCCCAGTCCAGCGTTACGGTAATTCGTGCATTGAGTCTGGGTGAGCTGAAATTCCGGGATATCGGCATCGTTCTGTGGAAAGAATTGCGGACCTCCATCCTCTGTGGCGTGGCGCTGGGTATTGTCTGCTTTGCTAAGATCTGGTTGGTAGACAAATTGCTGTTTGGCAATCAGGATATTACCCTGATGGTAGATCTGGTGGTGTGCCTAGCCCTGTGCGTTACCGTTATCGTGGCAAAAATCGTGGGCTGCCTGCTGCCCATGGCGGCAAAAGCCCTGAAGCTTGACCCGGCTGTCATGGCAAGCCCCTTTATTTCCACCATCGTGGACGCCCTGTCCCTGCTGGTGTACTTCCTGTTCGCCAAAACCATTCTTCATGTATGATAAAACGGAGCTGTTTTCACAGCTCCGTCTTTTTTACGATCACTTTTCCATCCAGCACTGCTTCTATCAGCCGATCGTTACGATAGTGCAGCTTCAGCAGGAAAAACGGCGCATCCCGCCACAGCAGGTCGAGGAAAATCTTGTCCCCCTCCCACATGGGCAGGTTGTACAGAAATTCCCGACTGACCCATTGCAGTTTGCCCTCGTCGCAGTCTTTCAGTTCGCCCTCAAAGCCATCGGCGGTGAACAGGTACATAAATTCCCCCTCCACCCCATCGCACAGGAAGGTCACCACGCCCCGGCACCGCCAGTTTGTCAGGGTCAGCCCCGTTTCCTCCTTCGCTTCTCGCAGCAGGCACTCGTCCGGGCTTTCTTCCCCCTCGAACTTACCGCCAATGCCGATCCATTTATCCTTGTTGATGTCATTTTTCTTCTTCACCCGATGGAGCATCAGAACTTCATCTCCCCGAGTAATATAACAAAGTGTTGTATTGTACATATGCAACCTCGCAGCATAATCCTATTATTTATGATATCATTATACCACACCCCCGGCGGATAACAAGTAACTGTTGCGTAAATATTTTTAGTGAAATAAATTGTTGTTTAGCGGAGTACCCCTCCGGCGGCGTAGCCGCCCTTGGCGCCCCCTTTGGGGGAGCTTGTCACGGCGAACGCCGTGACTGAGGGGGTGTCGTAACGGTTTTAGGACACTCCCCCAGTCGAAAATCAGAGATTTTCGCCAGCCCCCTCAAAGAGGGGGCCGAGGGTGCGGAGC
>JBGVKN010000046.1:0-3208 GCA_045123795.1 Faecousia sp.
GAGGAACCCTTTGAAAAGAATCAGATTGGGTCTTCCGCAATGGCCTATAAGCGCAATCCTATGCGAAGTGAGCGGATCTGCAGTCTTGCCCGTTACCTGATGGCGGATGCCATGAATGCGCCCATGACCGCATCTACACAATGGCTGGAGCGGACACTGGATGATTCTGCAAACCGACGGATCTCTATGCCGGAGGGCTTCCTCTGTGCGGATGCGGTGCTGCGGCTTGCCCAAAATGTAACAGACGGTCTGCATGTCAACGAGAAGATCGTAGAAAAAGCTGTGAAGGAGTATCTGCCCTTTATCGCTACGGAGAACCTGATGATGGAAGCCGTCAAGCGGGGCGGCGACCGACAGCAGCTGCACGAGATCATCCGTAGTGCTTCCATGGAAGCCACCGCCAAAATGAAAAACGGTGAAGAATGTGATTTGCTTTCCCGTTTGGCTGCACAAAAGGAGTTCGGCCTGACAGAAGCGGAAATGGATGCACTGCTGACTCCGAGCCTTTACATTGGTCGCTGCGAGCAACAGGTAGATGCTTTTCTTGCCAAGGTTAAACCGCTGATTGCCGGTATTTGCACAGACAGTGCCCAGATCAATTTGTGAGGAAATGATAGATGGAAGAAAAAATCCTTGTTTTGGACTTTGGCGGTCAGTATAACCAGCTGATCGCCCGCAGAGTCCGGGAACATCAGGTTTATGCGGAAATCAAACCCTATAACAAAATAACACCACAGGAAATCCAGGCAGCAGGCTATCAGGGCATCATTTTTACCGGCGGACCCAACAGTGTGTACGACGAACGCTCTCCCCATTATGACCCGGCAATTCTAAATCTGGAGATTCCGATTCTTGGTATCTGCTACGGTGCACAGCTGATGGCCTATATGGCTGACGGGCAGGTAAGCAGTGCGGATGCCTCCAGCGAGTATGGTAAAACGGAATTGTTTACGTATGACAGTGTGCTTTTTCAAGGATTTCAAAACCACGGCGTATGCTGGATGAGCCATACGGATTACATCAGCCAGGTGCCGGAAGGCTTCCGTGTGATCGCCCGTACCGACAAGTGCCCCTGTGCGGCAATGGCGGACGAAAACAGAAAGCTATATGCCGTACAGTTCCACCCGGAGGTAACCCATACGGAGTTTGGAAAGCAAATGCTCTATAACTTCCTTTTCGGTGTTTGCGGCTGCAAGGGAAAATGGAAGATGGACGATTTTGTACAGCAGTCCATCGAAAAATACCGGGAAAAGCTTTCCGGTAAAAAGGTTTTGCTTGCACTGTCCGGCGGCGTGGATTCGTCTGTGGCAGCGGTGCTGCTGCATAAGGCGATTGGCAGGAATCTGACCTGTGTGTTTGTAGATCACGGCTTGCTGCGGAAAGACGAGGGCGACTTCGTGGAAAAGACCTTCCGGGACGGATTTGATATGAACCTGATCCGGGTCAACGCAGATGACCGCTTTCTAAAGAAGCTGGCTGGGGTTACAGAACCAGAAGAAAAGCGGAAGATCATCGGCGAAGAATTCATCCGGGTATTCGAGGACGAGGCCAAAAAACTGGGAAAAATCAATGTGCTGGTACAAGGCACGATTTATCCGGATGTGATCGAGAGCGGTACAGGAGATGCCTCCACCATTAAGAGCCATCACAATGTAGGCGGCTTACCTGACATAATTGCTTTTGATGAAATTCTGGAGCCGCTGAGAGACCTCTTTAAGGACGAAGTTCGGGAGGTTGGCACCAAGCTGGGAATTCCCAAGGAGTTGGTCTGGCGGCAACCGTTTCCCGGCCCCGGTCTCGCTGTACGGGTCGTTGGTGATATTACCAAAGAAAAGCTGGACCTGCTGCGAGAAGCGGATGCCATCTTCCGGCAGGAGCTGGAGGCGACGGAGGTCGTTTCCAATCAGTATTTTGCGGTACTGACGGATCTAAGAAGCGTAGGTGTGATGGGTGATGCCAGAACTTATGGCCGCACCATCGTGCTTCGTGCGGTGACAACGGATGATTTTATGACGGCGGAATGGACGCATCTTCCCTGCGAAGTGCTGGAAAGAGCCAGCAGCCGGATCACAAATGAGGTGCCCGGCATCAGCCGTGTTGTATACGATGTTACGAGTAAGCCGCCTGCAACGGTGGAGTGGGAGTGACAGGCGATGACAAAATATATTTTTGTAACCGGCGGTGTGGTTTCCGGTCTGGGAAAAGGCATCACGGCGGCATCCCTTGGGCGTCTGCTGAAAGCCAGAGGATTGAAGGTAGCGGCCCAGAAGCTGGACCCCTATATCAATGTGGATCCCGGCACCATGAGTCCCTATCAGCATGGTGAGGTCTATGTGACCGAGGACGGTGCGGAGACTGATCTGGATCTGGGGCATTATGAGCGGTTTATTGATGAAGATCTGAATAAATTTTCCAACCTGACCACCGGCAAGGTGTATTGGAATGTACTGAACAAGGAGAGACGGGGCGAGTATCTGGGTTCTACTGTACAGGTTATTCCACACATTACGAATGAGATCAAGGAATTCGTCTACCGTGTGGGCAAGCAGACCGATGCGGATGTGGTCATCACAGAGATCGGCGGCACCATCGGCGATATCGAATCGCAGCCCTTTTTGGAAGCCGTCCGGCAGATTTCTTTGGAGGTAGGAAGAGAAAACAGCCTTTTTATCCATGTCACGCTGGTTCCGTTCCTCCGTGGCTCCGAGGAACACAAGTCAAAGCCTACCCAGCACTCCGTTAAAGAACTGCAGGGCATGGGCATCAATCCCAACATCATTGTGCTGCGCTGCGACGAACCTTTGGAGGAATCCATTTTCCAGAAGATCAGCATGTTTTGCAATGTAAAGCCAGACTGCGTCATTGAGAATACTACACTGCCTAACCTGTACGAAGCGCCGTTGATGCTGGAAAAATCCAACTTCTCCAGTGTGGTCTGCCGGGAACTGGGGCTGGAAACCGGGGCGCCGGATCTTGCAGAATGGAAGCAGATGGTACAGAAGATACACAGCCGCAGCAAAATAGTCACGATTGGTTTGGTGGGTAAGTATGTGCAGCTGCATGATGCCTATTTATCAGTTGCAGAAGCCCTTCGTCATGCCGGCTATGCGCTGGATGCAAAGGTGGAAATCAGCTGGATCGATTCGGAAACCCTGACTGAGGATTCTTATGAAGAAACCCTGACCGGACTGAATGGCATCCTTGTTCC
>JBGVKN010000047.1:0-7796 GCA_045123795.1 Faecousia sp.
CCCGATGGGGCGACAGCGCCCTCCGGGCGCAAAGGCTCCCTCTGACGAGGGAGCTGTCAAAAATCTCTGATTTTTGACTGAGGGAGAGATAAAATGTGCAGTTTTCCTCGGCAGTGAGGTGATTTTCGCATTTTCTCTCCCTCCGGCACGCCGTTCGGCGTGCCACCTCCCTCATCAGAGGGAGGCTTGGGGTGCTCCCGCACCAGAAGCGCAAACAACAATTTATCTTACCAACCACCCGCAAAAAATCAGGCACTGCAAAGCGCAGTGCCTGATCCTTTTATGTACTTACAGTGCGTCAGCAAGGACAATGGTACGGGTTTCCGAGGTCACGGAATGACCATCCAGATCCGTCCATGTCACGCTGACCTGAATTTCCTCATTATATGCAGAGCTTGGAATATTCTTAATTGTATAGGTCACAAAATATCGTGCTTCCTCGCCGAACACCGCCGAGGCATCGTCCAATACCATACCATTAGCATTGATGGCAGAATAGACCGTAGTGCAGGGGATTGCCGCAGTCCGACCGCCGATGGTCACGTTGAAGTACACCTGCGCATAATCCAGAGAGTCTACCCATGTGACCAGCCGTAAATCGGCGCTGTCCCCATTGGTCTTAGTCTGGAACTTGATGCTTGCCTCAGCGCTGGGGCCCTCCGGCTGCACGATCCACATATCGCCGCTCTGGATGCACTCGTAACCCTCGGCTACAAAAGCGGAAACATCCTGACTGTAGGCGCCGCCGTAGAGAATCACCTGTCCACTATCCTCTTGAAGAACCAGCTCTTGTGTTTCATTCGTGGAATAGGTACCGCTGTAAACATTCAGGGTTCCACCACCGGAGTGCAGGCCCCACTTCGTCGCCGCAGTGGTAACATTATAAAGATTCATTGTGCCGCCGTGCATCCGCACACCAGCGTGATGCACAATCTGCACATCCTGCAGTGTCAGTGTGCCACCCCAAACCCAGGGGACAACATGTTGCATGACGCCACCCATGATGGTCACAGAACCGGCATAGACTATCAAATCAATGCCGTAACCCTGGAAATCAAGCGTATGGCCCGCCAGATCAATAACGGTGGTCACATCCTGGTCGCAGGCAATCTCATTTGTGGGATCTCCGTCTGTTACAGAAACATCATTTCCGAAGATGTAATTGCCGCCCAAACGAGTGGCAAGTGCCAATTCGCATTCGTTATTGATAACGCCGTCCGACACATCACACTTGCTCCAAACGCCGGTTTCCGGGTCGTACAAGTTACTTCCGTCATTCGGGAGGGTCAGCAGCTCCGTCTGAAAGGGCGAGGTAGATCCATCGTTGAAAATAACCATGGAAGCTTCAACAGGTATCGTAACGCTGTAGAACCTCCAGCCGATTTTCGTCATTTGAGCGCCGGGGATCAGATCTGTGAGCGGATGCCCGCCGGCAGCAGCAGCGAAGCACCATATATCAGACCAAGAATCATTCGTATTGTGGAAGTAGATGGTTTTGGTCTCTCCTGATACAATTACCGCACCTTCGGCATAAGTACACCACGTCTTGTAAGGATTGTAGAGATTTCGTGCATCGGTGGGAATAATATCGCTATAGCTAATATCAGAATGTTCACCTGTGGTATCTTTACAGCTAAAGCTAACCCGCCATGCGCCCATGGGCGCAGTGATCTTATAAACATCGCCCTTCACATGGGTCATTGGAATCCCTCTTTCTCCAACTGATTGATACTCAGTATTCTGGAAAGAAACCTTGATCTCGTCCCAATATCCCATCGTGCTAAAATAGATAACCTTTACCGTACCACTGCACCGGAGGCAAACATCACCAGCCATCACATGGCCCAGCGCATCCAGCGTTTCAGTTTTTACATCGCCGCATTTTGCGCAGGTATAGACCTTTGTGCCACCGGTGGTGCAGGTGGGCACGACAGTCTCAACACCCTCGCCCCAATCATGGTCACAGGGGGCGTAAATTGTCCACCTGTTGGTGGCGTATGTAAACAGATTTTTCCCATCGGTGGGAATGGTCAGATTCTGCGTGCTGGCGCTGGAGTTGTTGTTGAAAATAATATTGGTATAAGCGGAATCTATTTCCGCATACCAGTAACCGTCTTCTCCCTGTGTCATGAGCACACCGGGCCAGGTTTTGTTATAACCGTCGTCGTTGGAAGCATAAGCAAATACTTTTGTCCATCCGGCGGTATTGTCAAAGTAGATGGCGGAGCTGTTGTCGGCAACAACGTCAGTAGTATTTGCCGCAAAGGCAGACGCAGGCAGCATGGTCAGAATCATCGCCAGCACCATCAGTGCGGAAAGAACTTTTTTACTTTCATCATTATCCCTCCAAAGTAAAAGATGTCCTTAGTATAACACCATTTATCTTTCTTGTAAAGACTTTTGTTCAAACTCGCTATATTTACTAAAAATTATTGTGTAATATGCCAAAAGCCCTCCCGAAATCACGGGAGGGCTTGGTACTGATCAATTACAGTTCAGTGGGCTTGACGTGCCAGATTTCCTCGGCGTACTGACGGATAGTACGGTCGGAGGAGAACTTAGCAGCGGAGGCCACGTTCATCATGCACTTACGGCCGAACTCCATGCGGTCAGCGTACTCAGCATTGGCCTTCAACTTAGCCTCAATGTAGGAGGGGTAGTCGAGCAGCAGGAAGTACTGATCGTTGCCGCCCTCGACCAGCTGCTGGAACACACGATACATACCCAGGTCGGTCTCCACAGTGCCGTCCACCAGAGTGTCCAGAGCACGCTTCAGATCGGCATTAGCAGGATCCAGATAGATCTGGCGAGCATTGTAGGTGCTCTTCAGAGCATTGATCTGCTCAACAGTATGACCGAAGATATACTCGTTCTCAGCACCGGCCTCCTCGGCGATCTCCACGTTAGCGCCGTCCAGAGTGCCCAGGGTCACAGCGCCGTTGAGCATCAGCTTCATGTTTCCGGTACCGGAAGCCTCCAGACCAGCGGGAGAGATCTGCTCGGAGATATCAGCTGCAGGGATGATATGCTCGGCGTAGGAGCAGTTGTAGTTCTGAACAAAGACGACCTTCATCTTATCAGCCACAGCGGGATCGTTGTTGATCATCTTAGCCACACGGTTGATGAAGCGGATGACGGACTTAGCGTCCTCATAGCCGGGAGCAGCCTTAGCGCCGAAGATGTAGGCGGTGGGCTGGAAGTTGGGCAGGCGGCCCTCCTTCAGGCGGAAGTAGATGTCCACAACAGCTACGATGTTCATCAGCTGACGCTTATACATATGCAGACGCTTAACCTGAACATCGAACATGAACTCAGGGTTCAGCTGAACACCTTCCTTCTCAGCGATGATCTTGCACAGCTGTTCCTTCTTAATGCGCTTAATGGCATTGAACTTCTTGATGTTGGTCTTGTTGATGCGCTTCTTCAGGGCGCCGATCTTATCCAGATCGTTCAGGTAGTCACCGCCGATGAGATCACGAACCATGGTGGTCAGCTCGGGGTTGCACAGACCCATCCAGCGGCGAGGAGTAATGCCGTTGGTCTTGTTCTGGAAACGCTCGGGGAAGATGCTGTACCAGTTCTTGAAGCAGTCGTCCTTCAGGATCTGAGAGTGGATCTCAGCAACGCCATTGACATAGGAACCCACGTAGATGGACAGGTTTGCCATGTGGACGATGTCCTCGTCAACGATAAACAGCTTCTTAGCACGTCGCTCCTGGAAGTCCATAGGAATCTCGGTGCGCATCTTGTGGTCGATGCGGCAGATGATGGCAGCGATCTGGGGCACAACGCTGTCCAGCAGCTCCAGAGGCCACTTCTCCAGAGCCTCACCCAGAACGGTGTGGTTGGTGTAGGAGAAGGTCTTCTGAGCAACATTGAAAGCGCTGTCAAAATCCATGCCCTCCAGCATCAGCAGACGGATCAGTTCGGGAATGGACATAGCGGGGTGGGTATCGTTCAGCTGAACAGCATAGAACTCACCGAAGCGGCTCAGATCATTGCCGTGAGCGATCTTGTAGGTCCGCAGCATATCCTGCAGAGAAGCAGAGCACAGCAGGTACTGCTGCTTGATACGCAGCTGCTTGCCTTCCTTGGTGGTGTCGTTGGGGTACAGAACACGGGTGATGTCCTCAGCCTTGTTCTTCTGAGCCAGCGCACGGGCGTAGTCCTGATCATTGAAAGCATTGAAGTCCAGCTCTTCCTCAGCCTCACACTGCCACAGACGCAGGGTGTTGATATTGTCGGTGCCGTAGCCGATGACGGGCACATCATAAGGAATAGCCAGAACGGTCTGGTCAGCGAACTCGACCTTCACAGTGTGGTTGTAGCGGCGGTAGGACCAGGGATCACCGTACTTGGTCCAGTCGTCAGCAGCCTCGACCTGGCTGCCCTTTTCGTTAAAGCTCTGCTTGAACAGACCGAAGCGGTAACGCAGGCCGTAACCGGACAGAGGAATATTGGTGCTGGCAGCGGAGTCCAGGAAGCAGGCAGCCAGACGGCCCAGACCGCCGTTACCCAGAGCGGCATCCTCGATGTCCTCCAGAATGGCCAGGTCCACGCCACGCTCAGCAAACAGCTGCTTCATCTCGTCCAGAATGCCCAGGTTGTACATATTGGAGTACACCAGACGGCCGATCAGGTACTCGGCAGAGATATAGTAGGCCTTCCGCTCGTGCATACGGGCACGCTTGGAGCGGTTCCAATTGTCGGAAATGGCCATCATGACCGCCTCACCCAGAGCCTCATGCAGCTCCTGGGGGGTAGCCTCCTGCAGAGTCACGTCGTAGGTGTACTTCAGCTGGGCTTCGGTCCACTTCAAAATATCCAGGCAATTATACTTCATGTTGAATCTCCTATCTAATGGTCTGAAAACAAAAAGCAGATAATTTTGCTTATTTCTTTAGTTGGGCAGACGGCCGTACAGTGCCGTCAGCTTGCGAATACGCTGAGCCAGCTCGTGGCTTGCGTAGCCTTCCTTGGCTCTCCACACCCAGTTGGTGCCGTCGCACTTACCGGGGAAGTTCATCCGGGCATCGCCGCCCAGATCCAGGTAATCCTGCATCTGGATGATGGCCATATCGGAAACGGAGCTGAATGCGGTGCGGATCACACCCCAAACCAGGCCCTCGTTATGGTCCAGCTTCATGTACTCGGAAGCGTAGGCGATGGCATCGGGGCTGGCGGTGTCGAACCACTGACGCATGGTCATGTTGTCGTGGGTGCCGGTATAGCAAACAGTGTTGGGGATGTAGGTATGGGGCAGATAATCGGAGGGCTCACGGGAGTCGAAAGCGAACTCCAGAATTTTCATACCGGGGTAACCGGAAGCATCACGCAGATCCAGAACCTCCTGGGTCAGGAAGCCCAGGTCCTCAGCGATGAAGCGGATGTGGGGCAGGCCGTTCTTCACAGCATTCATAAAGTCCATGCCGGGGCCCTTGACCCACCAGCCGTTTCTTGCGGTATTGTCAGAGAAGGGCACGGACCAGTAGGCCTCAAAGCCACGGAAGTGGTCCATACGGATCACATCGTACAGGTTGCCGGCGGCACCCAGACGGCGCAGCCACCAAGCGTAGCCATCCCGGGCCAGCACATCCCAGCGGTACAGGGGGTTACCCCACAGCTGACCGTCAGCAGAGAAGGCATCGGGAGGGCAGCCAGCCACAGCCACGGGGTCCAGATTCTCGGTGAGCTGGAAGAACTCAGGGCTGGACCAGACCTCAACGGAGTCATAGGGAACATAAATCGGCACGTCGCCGATGATCTGCACGCCGTTGTTGTGGGCGTAATTACGCAGCTCGTTCCACTGCTTGAAGAAGATGAACTGCACGAAGCTGTAGAAACGAATCTCATCCTTCAGCTCCTGACGGGCATTCCACATAGCATCGGGGTTACGGAACTTCAGAGCGCCCTCCCACTGATACCAGGGAGCGCCACCGAACTTGCCCTTCAGAGCCATGAACAGAGCGAAGTCAGCCAGCCAGCTTGCATTCTCCTCGCAGAAGCGATCGAATTCCCAACTACCGTTGAAACGGTTATAAGCCTTACGCAGGACGTTCAGACGGTTGTTGTACTGACGGCCGAAGTCCACCTTCTCGTCGCACCACTGCCACTCGATGCCAGCCAGATCGTCGCCGACCAGCAGGCCCTCCTCGATCAGCTTATCCAGATCGATCAGGTAGTGGTTGCCTGCAAAGGTGGAGCAGGACTGATAGGGAGAGTCACCATAACCGGTGGGAGTCAGAGGCAGGATCTGCCAGTAGGTCTGACCTGCTTCTCTCAGGAAATCCACGAACGCATAGGCATTCTTGCCCATGGTACCGACGCCGTATGCGCCGGGCAGAGAGGTGATGTGCATCAAAATACCGCTTCTGCGCATGATTCTTACTCCTTTTAATATAAAATATTATAATTTCAGCGGACCGGATGTGCACCCCGGGAAAGTATAGCCTCCCCTGTGGCAGTTCAAACAGGCAAGTTCCTTTTTGACTGCGAGGTACTTGAAACGTTTCCATTTTTGCTTAATCTGAAACGTTTCCAAATTGGCCCATATAAAGAATATTACTTTTTTGCCTTTTTGTCAAGCAAAAGCCGCATTGAAAACCGGCATTTATATTTTTTTGGCTAATCTGTTCATAATTGCGTTATATTTTTTACGATTTGACAAGACATTTAGGCGGTCTGCCAAATGGCTCTCCCCTGCGAAAGCTGTCGTGCGGTTTGTACGGAATACAGCGCAAATTCGTGGGTTTTCCCATTTCCCGGTGGTTAAAATGGTTTTAACGATCTGATCTGAGGAGGAGCAGCAATGCAGTGTCAAAAACTCAAAACATATATGGAAACCGGACGGGTGGTGTTCCTTTCCGCCCGGGCCATCCGGCCCAATCCGGCTCAGCCCCGAAAAATATTCCGGGAAGAAGCACTGGCGGAGCTGGCTGAATCTATCCGTCAGCACGGCGTACTGCAGCCCCTGTCCGTCCGTCGGGTTGGCACCGGATACGAACTGATCGCCGGAGAGCGGCGGCTTCGGGCGGCACAATTGGCGGGGCTGACCGATATCCCCTGCATCGTCATGACCATGGATGAAAAGGAATCAGGCATGGCGGCCATGGTGGAGAATTTACAGCGGCAGGATCTGGATTTCATTGAGGAAGCCAGAGGTATCTCCAATCTGATGGAGCAGTGGGGCTTCAGTCAGGAGCAGGTGGCTCGCATTTTAGGGAAAAGTCAGAGCGCCATTGCAAACAAGCTGCGGCTGCTGCGCCATAGTTCAGCAGTGCTGTCCGCCATTCGGGAGGGTGGACTAACGGAACGGCACGCCCGTGCGCTTCTGAAGCTGCCCACAGAAAACGAAAAACTGACCGTCATCGCCACCATCGTACAGCTTGGTATGAGTGTGGCCAGAACGGAAAGCTACATAGAACAGCTGTTATGCGAAAAGCCGGACAAACCACCCAAACCAAACGTTGGCGCATTTTTGAATAACTTAAATCAGGCCCTTGCCAGAATCCAGCTCTCCGGAATCAGCGCCGTTTCCGAACGCAAGGAAACCGAAAGTCAAATCGTGCTGACCATTACAATACCGAAATAGGATGCTAAATTGTTGTTTAGCGGAGTAATCGAGAAACACATCTTAGTAGGGGAGGGTCTTGACCCTCCCACAACGCAACGATTTTTGAGCTGTATATTCTTTATGAATACGTTCTGTTTCCATAAAATAACCAACGTATCGAAGTGTTTTAGGTTTTTGGGAGGGTCAAGACCCTCCCCTACGGAATTCGTGTCCTAACCCTGTA
>JBGVKN010000048.1:0-5495 GCA_045123795.1 Faecousia sp.
GGAGGGAGAGAAAATGCAAAAATCACCTCACTGCCGAGAAAAACTGCACATTTTATCTCCCCCTCAGTCAAAAATCAGAGATTTTTGACAGCTCCCTCGTCAGAGGGAGCCTTTGCGCCCGGAGGGCGCTGTCGCCCCATCCGGGCGACACATTTCCATAACAAAACAACAATTTATCTTACCAAACGAAAAAGCTGCCGTGGTCGGCAGCTTTTTCTCACATATTCATAATCATCTGCGCCAGATTGTCCCAATCGTAGCCCTCATACTCAAATTCCCTGCCGGGGGCGGTGTCCGGGTGCAGCGCCGGATTGGCTTCCGCCTGATCCGGCGGAGTCAAGTTGGTGTGCATATAAAGGCTCGCCATGCCCAGCGCCTTGGCTCCGGCAATATCCGTATGGCGGTCGTTGCCGATCATCAGACATTTCTCAACATCCAGCCCCTGCTCGTCGATCAGCGCCTGATACAACCGGGCATCCGGCTTGCGGCAGCGGTAATCCGAAGAAATATAGATCCCATCCAACTGTTCTCCCAGCCCCAGATGCCGCAGCTCAAAGGCGGTGAACACCCGCTGGGCGTTGCTCAGCAGCCACAGCCGGTAGCCCTTCTGCCGCAGCAACCCCAACGCATCCAGCGCACCGGGATACAGGTTCACATATTCAATGGACGAAATGCGGAACAGCTGGGCGGCGTTGATGCCCAGCGCATCGGCGTTTTCCTCAACGCCCTTGGCCCGGAACAAGGTTGACATAATCTGCTCAAAGGGGATATCCGGGAAACATTCATAGCTCTGGCCGGCCTTAGCCTCCCGAGCCTGCAATTCAGCTTTGAAGGCAGTCTGCAATTCCACCGTGGTGTAATGAGCGCCGTAGAACCCAAAATACAGGGCGGTTTTCTCCCAAACAAGGTCATTTTCCTCCGTATGGATATCCACCAGCGTGCCGTATAGGTCAAAAATCAGATCTGTGTACTTCATATAAACGCCTCCTTTTGGGTATATAGTACCCTATTTAAAAAGGAATTGCAACGATAAGATAAAAAAGCTCCCGGCGGAAAACCGCCGGGAGCAAAAGGGGCAAAATTTAAATTACAGCTTGGGGCCAGCCTCGACCAGAGCCTTGCCAGCCTCGTTGCCGGTGTACTTGACGAAGTTCTTGATGAAGCGGCCAGCCAGATCCTCAGCCTTCTTCTCCCACTCAGCAACATCAGCGTAGGTGTCGCGGGGGTCCAGAATAGCGGGGTTCACGCCGGGCAGAGAGGTGGGAACCTCGAAGTCGAACATGGGGATCTTCTTGGTCTCAGCCTTCAGGATGGAGCCATCCAGGATGGCGTCGATGATGCCACGGGTATCCTTAATGGTGATACGCTTGCCGGTGCCGTTCCAACCGGTGTTGACCAGGTAAGCCTTGGCGCCGTTGGCCTCCATCTTCTTGACCAGCTCCACACCGAACTTGGTGGGGTGCAGCTCCTGGAAAGCCGGGCCGAAGCAAGCGGAGAAGGTGGGGGTGGGCTCGGTGATGCCACGCTCGGTGCCAGCCAGCTTTGCGGTGAAGCCGGACAGGAAGTAGTACTGAGCCTGCTCGGGAGTCAGGATGGACACGGGAGGCAGAACGCCGAAAGCGTCAGCGGACAGGAAGATCACGTTCTTCGCAGCGGGAGCAGCGGAGACGGGCTTCACAATGTTGGTGATGTGGCTGATGGGGTAGGACACACGAGTGTTCTCGGTGACGGACTTGTCGTCGAAGTCGATGGTGCCGTCGGCAGCAACGGTGACGTTCTCCAGCAGAGCGTTGCGCTTGATAGCGTTGTAGATATCGGGCTCGGAGTCCTTATCCAGGCCGATAACCTTAGCGTAGCAGCCGCCCTCGAAGTTGAACACGCCGTTGTCGTCCCAGCCGTGCTCGTCGTCGCCGATCAGCAGACGCTTGGGGTCGGTGGACAGGGTGGTCTTGCCGGTGCCGGACAGGCCGAAGAACAGAGCGGTGTTCTCGCCGTTCATGTCGGTGTTGGCGGAGCAGTGCATGGAAGCAATGCCCTTCAGGGGCAGGTAGTAGTTCATCATGGAGAACATACCCTTCTTCATCTCGCCGCCGTACCAGGTGTTCAGGATGACCTGCTCACGGGAGGTGATGTTGAAGGCAACACAGGTGCTGGAGTTCAGGCCCAGCTCCTTGAAGTTCTCGACAGCAGCCTTGGAAGCGTTGTAAACAACGAAGTCGGGCTCGAAGGTAGCCAGCTCTTCCTCGGAGGGAACGATGAACATATTCTTGATGAAGTGAGCCTGCCATGCCACCTCTACGATGAAACGGACGTTCATGCGGGTGTCAGCGTTGGCGCCGCAGAAAGCGTCGACAACATACAGCTTCTTGTTGGACAGCTCCTTCATGGCCAGGTCCTTCACAACGGACCAGGTGCTCTCGGTCATGGGGTGGTTGTCGTTCTTGAACTCGTCGGAAGTCCACCACACGGTGTTCTTGGAGTTCTCGTCCATGACGATGTACTTATCTTTAGGGGAGCGGCCGGTGTAAACGCCGGTCATGACGTTAACAGTGCCCAGCTCGGTCAGCTGACCCTTCTCATAGCCGGTCAGAGTGGGGTCCATCTCGGCCTCAAACAGAGCCTCGTAGGAGGGGTTGTGGATGATCTCGGTGGTACCGGTGATACCATACTTGCTCAGATCGATCTGTGCCATAATGTATACCTCTTTCATTTAATAAATAGTGATACCGGAAGGCCGAAAAAGCAGCGTTGCGGTATCCCATACTTTGCTATTCTAGCATACACGAAAATAGAGTAAAAATCAATATGAAAAAACGTCAAAAATTGCCCTGTATCCAAGCAGATTTTTGTGAAACGCCATTGTATGGGCTGTATTGGGAAGATAAATTGTTGTTTAGTTGAGGAAATGTGTCGCCCCATCGGGGCGACAGCGCCCTCCGGGCGCAAAGGCTCCCTCTGACGAGGGAGCTGTCAAAAATCTCTGATTTTTGACTGAGGGAGAGATAAAATGTGCAGTTTTCCTCAGCAGTGAGGTGATTTTCGCATTTTCTCTCCCTCCGTCAGCCGTTCGGCGTGCCACCTCCCTCATCAGAGGGAGGCTTGGGGTGCTCCCGCACCAGAAGCGTAAACAACAATTCATCTTACCAGCACGCAAAAGACCGGGCGTGCGATGCACGCCCGGTCAAGGGAAATCTTAGTACATACCGCCCTGTGCGGCAGCGGCGGCTGCAGCAGCATCGGCAGCGGGATCGGGCTTATCGACCACCAGAGATTCGGTGGTCAGCACGCAGGAAGCGATGGAAGCGGCATTCTCCAGAGAAGAACGGGTGACCTTAGTGGGGTCAACGATGCCGTTTTCGATCATGTCCATATACTCTTCGCTGTAAGCGTTGTAGCCATAGCCGATCTTGCCGGAAGAACGGATCTTCTCGTAGACCACGGAGCCGTCCACGCCGGCGTTCTGGGCGATCTGACGGATGGGAGCCTGCAGCGCAGCGGCGATGATGCGAGCACCGGTCTTCTCATCACCGTGCAGGGTAGCGATCAACTCCTCAACAGCGTCGATGGCATTGACCTGAGCGGTACCGCCACCAGCCACGATGCCTTCCTCAACAGCGGCACGGGCAGCGTTCAGGGCGTCCTCAACACGGAGCTTCTGCTCCTTCATGGCAACCTCGGTCTGAGCGCCGACCTTGATGACAGCCACACCGCCGGCCAGCTTAGCCAGACGCTCCTGCAGCTTCTCACGGTCGTAGTCAGAGGTGGTGGTGGCAATAGCGGAGCGGATCATGTGGGCACGAGCCTCGATATCCGCAGCAGAGCCATCGCCATCGACGATGGTGGTGGTGTCCTTGGTCACCACGATCTGACGGCAGTGGCCCAGCATGGTCAGCTGGGTATCAGCCAGCTCCATGTTCAGCTGGCTGGAGATCACAGTGCCACCGGTGAGCACGGCGATATCCTGCAGCATCTCCTTACGGCGGTCGCCGAAGCCGGGAGCCTTGACGCAGACCACATTGAAGCGGCCCTGCAGACGGTTCAGCAGCAGAGTAGCCAGAGCGTCACCCTCCACATCCTCGGCAATGATCATCAGCTTGCGGCCTGCCTTGACGATGGGCTCCAGAATGGGCAGGATCTCCTGAATGGCGGCGATCTTCTTATCGGTGATCAGGATGTAGGCATCGTCCAGAACAGCCTCCATCTTGTCAGTGTTGGTGACCATGTAGGGGGAGATATAGCCCCGGTCGAACTGCATACCCTCGACGACCTCCAGACCGGTTTCGGCGGTCTTAGACTCCTCGATGGTGATGACACCCTCGGTGCCCACCTTCTCCATAGCCTCGGCGATCAGGCTGCCGATGGACTCGTCGCCGGAGGACACAGCGCCAACGCGGGCGATGGCGGCAGAGTCGGACACGGGGACGGAGTGGGACTTGATGGCGGCAACGGCGGCATCCACAGCCTTCTCGATGCCCTTGCGCATGACCATGGGGTTAGCACCGGCGGACAGGTTCTTCAGACCCTCACGGGTGATGGCCTGAGCCAGAACGGTAGCGGTGGTGGTGCCGTCACCGGCAACATCGTTGGTCTTGGTGGCGACCTCACGGATCAGCTGTGCGCCCATGTTCTCAAAAGCGTCCTCCAGCTCAACCTCCTTGGCGATGGTCACGCCGTCGTTGGTGATCAGGGGTGCGCCGTACTTCTTGCCCAGAACAACGTTTCTGCCCTTGGGGCCCAGGGTAACCTTCACGGTATCCGCCAGCTGGTCAATACCGGCCTGCAGCTTTCTGCGAGCGTCCTCGCCGTAAACGATCATTTTAGCCATGTTGCATTTCCTCCTTAGTCGGTGACAACAGCCAGGATGTCATCCTGCTTGACAAATTTGTAATCCACGCCGTCCAGCTTGATGTCGCTGCCGACGAACTGGCCAACGACCACCTTGTCGCCCACAGCGACGGTCATGGTCACATCCTTGGTGCCGGGGCCCACGGAAACGATCTCGTAGATGGCGGGCTTTTCCTTATTGCTGGTAGCAAGGATGATGCCGGAGGCGGTAGTCTCGGCGGCTTCGTGTGCTTTGAGCAGAACATTGTCTGCCATAGGCTTCAGTTTCATTGGTAATTCCTCCTGATATTTTAGACCGCAGGTTTTTCCTGCATTTATCTACATATTTAGCACTCCATTTCGCTGAGTGCTAATATATAATAGCCCAGCCGACTGGAAAATGCAAGAGGAAAATTGGCGATTTGCGTAAATAATTTATGAATTTGTTATTTGAGGAAAGGGTTGGTAAGATAAATTGTTGTTTAGCGGAGTAATCGAGAAACACATCTTAGTAGGGGAGGGTCTTGACTCTCCCACAACGCAACGATTTTTGAGCTGTATATTCTTTATGAATACGTTCTGTTTCCATAAAATAACCAACGTATCGAAGTGTTTTAGGTTTTTGGGAGGGTCAAGACCCTCCCCTACGGAATTCGTGTCCTAACCCTGTA
>JBGVKN010000049.1:0-6563 GCA_045123795.1 Faecousia sp.
AGCCTCAAATCTCCCCTGCTATGCCAAGGAAGATAAATTGTTGTTTAGTTGATTAGTGACGCACCAAAAAAGAAGTACGTCATTGCGAGCCAGTGCGCACACTGGCGTGGCAATCTCCCGGATTTTCCGGCATTTTCGTTGGTAATCGTAACATTTGCGCATCGCCATGGGGGATTGCCACACCAGTGATTTAGATGAGGTATGATTGCCACAGGCAATCATTTCGATTTCAATTCGCTGCGCGATGCACCGCGGTCACTGGTTCGCAATGACAGATTGTCTAAACAACAATTTACCGCACCAACAGCAAAAGGAGCTGCCCGGTGTGGGCAGCTCCCCTTCTTTATCCAAGCCGCTGGGCAAAGGCCAGCATTTCTGCCGAGGTATTCTCGCCGCTGATGGAGGAATCCACGAGACCCACATTTTCCACCACGCCCCGGTTATCCCCCGTGATAAGATGATAGCCGGAGAAACAATGGAGAACCCGGCCTTCGTTGACAGCGGCGATGCCGCCGATGCTGTTCCCATCGTTGAACAAAGCCTCCAAAATCACACGCTCCACCAGACCCTCGGGACCGATGGAGGTTCAATTCTTCAACAGCTTGGAGTATCCCTGTCCATACTGGACACATCGGGAAACCCGGCTGAGCGTAGCGGAGGAAATATCCGCCTGTGCCATCACCTGATTGTAGGTTTTGCCCTCCATCAGCAGCTTGGCCGCATAAACCCGCTCAGCCATCTTCTCGATCTCCTTAATGGTACACAGGTCGTTGAACAAAGCCCGGCAGTCCTCCACCGTTTCCAGCTCCGCAATCAGGCGGTACAGCGCCTCGATCTTTTCATCCTTATGATCCATACGCCCTCCGGTCAAAACAATTCCTGTGCGCCCCGCAGGAACGCCTGGGTCTTTTCGCTCTGAGGATCGCCAAATACCTGCGACGGAGTTCCCATTTCCTCAATGACACCGTCCGCCATGTAGATCACCGTGTCTGCCACGTTCCGGGCGAACTCCATTTCATGTGTGACCACGATCATGGTGGTATCCTTGTCCTTCAGGCCACGAATGACCCGCAGCACCTCGCCGGTCAGCTCCGGGTCCAGTGCGCTGGTGGGCTCGTCAAAGCACAGCACCTCCGGCCGCAGGGCCAGCGCCCGGGCGATGGCAACACGCTGCTGCTGTCCGCCGGAAAGCTGGTGTGGATAGCTGCCCAGCTTATCGGACAGACCCACCTGCTCCAGCAGGTGCAAGGCGGTCTGCTTGATCTCATCCGCCGTTCCCTTTTTCAGCAGAGTCGGTGCCAACGTCACATTTTCCAGCACCGTATACTGGGGAAACAGGTTAAAATTCTGAAAAACCAGTCCGAAATGCAGCCGGTTCAGTCGAATAGCCTCATCGGACAGGGTGGTTGCATCACTACCGTCAAAGAGCACCTTATCATCAACGGTGATAGAGCCCTCGTCCGGCAGCTCCAAAAAGTTCAGGCACCGCAGCAGTGTGGTCTTACCGCTGCCGGAGGAGCCGATGATGGCAAGCACCTCGCCCTTGTTCAGCTGAAAGCTGATACCCTTGAGAACCTCCGTCTTTCCGAAGTTCTTTTTCAAATCTTTCGCTTCTAACAATGCCATGGCTTAACTCCTGAAATAGCTGAGCTTCTTTTCCAATCTGCCCAGCACAATGGTCAACAATCCTACAAACACCAGATAGAATACGCCGGTATAGAACAGCGGCCAGATCATGGCCTTGGTGGCGGCCAACTCCTTAGCCTGCTTGATGATCTCGCAGACGATGATGCAATTGGCCAACGCCGTGTCCTTGATCAGGGTGATGATCTCGTTGGACATGGGCGGCACAATCCGCTGGATCACCTGCTTGAGGATGATGTTTTTGAAAATCTGGGATTTGGTCAAACCCAGCACGTAGCCTGCCTCATACTGGCCCTTGGAAATGCTTTCAATGCCGCCCCGGTAGATCTCGGAAAAATAGCAGGCGTAGTTGATGGTAAAGGCGATCAGCACCGCCACGATCCGTCCGGCATCCGCAATGCCGTAGTTAACGAAGAAATACCGGTCCATCTGGCTGAAAATGGGCTGATCAAACAGCAAGCCCGGTACGTAATAAATAATGAAAATTTGAAGCATCAGGGGGATACCCCGGACGATCCAGACAATGACCTTTGATACCGCCTTCACCGGCTTAAACCGGCTCATGGAACAGAAGGCAATAGGCAAACCAAGCGGTGCGCCGCAAAGCAGCGTCACCGCAAAGATAAGCAGAGATATCAAAAAGCCGTCCCATAGAAATGCAGTTACTTCTAAAAATGACATGACTTGATCTCCAAACGATTATTTACTTCTGGTCAGAGAAATCCTTAATGGCGGTGTTTTCTACACCATACTTCTTAGCCAGCTTTTCGATGGTGCCGTCAGCGGCCAGCTTTTCCAGCTCAGCGTTGACCTTTGCAGTCAGATCGCTGCCCTTCTTGAAGCCGATGGCGTAATATTCCACATCGCTGGACAGGCCGTCCACAATGGTCAGCTCGCTGTAATCGCCCTTACCGGCATAGCTCTTGGCAAGCTGGGCATCCAGCACGGCGAAGTCGCAGGTACCGGCGTTGACCTCAAACAGGCAATCAGTCTGCTTGGTAAAGCCCTTGATGGTCACACCTTCAAAGCCCTTGGCATAGGTTTCACCGGCGGAGCCGCTTTCCACAGCCGCCTGCTTGCCGCTCAGATCGGCAGCAGAAGCGATACCGGTGCTCTTCTTGGCAACGATAACCTGACGGTTTTCCATGTAGTTATAGGAGAAGTCAACCTTCTCGGAACGCAGGACGCCGTCGTCATCGGCGGTGTTGCAGGTGAAGCCGTTCCAGACGCAGTCGATGTTGCCGGAGTTCAGGTCAACGTACTTGCTGTTCCAGTCGATTTCCTTGAACAGGGCTTCGTAGCCCAGATTCTCGAATACAGCCTTGGCCAGGTCGGTATCAAAGCCGATCAGCTCATTGCTCTCGTCCAGATAGTTCATGGGAGCATAGATGGTATAGCCAACCACGATGGTTTCCTTTTCGCTCTGTGCGCAGCCGGCGAAGCAGCTCAGCATCAGAAGTACAGCCAGTGTCATAGCGATGATCTTTTTCATAATCTTCTTTCCTTTCATGTTTCCCGTAGCGCCGGGGGGATTTGATGTGAGCATTATACTTTATCAAACTAAAGTTGTAAAGAGGTGAATTGCATTTTTGTCACTGTGCATAAGAAAGATCCGTACGCATTACCACTTTATTGCAATAAAGTGACAATGCACCGAGTGCTTAGTAAGATAAATTGTTGTTTACAGGGTTAGGACACGAATTCCGTAGGGGAGGGTCTTGACCCTCCCAAAAACCTAAAACGCTTCGATGCGTTGGTTATTTTACGGAAACAGAACGTATTCATAAAGAATATGCAGCTCAAAAATCGTTGCGTTGTGGGAGGGTCAAGACCCTCCCCTACTAAGATGTGTTTCTCGATTACTCCGCTAAACAACATTTTATCTTATCATCCCGCAAAAAGGCGGCTGCCGATGGCAGCCGCCTTTTCCAATTACTTCGTTCCAAAGATCCGGTCGCCGGCATCGCCCAGACCGGGGATGATGTAGGCGTGGTCATTGAGCTTCTCGTCCACTGCTGCCAAATACAGCTCCACATCCGGGTGGGCCTCCTGCACAGTCTTCACACCCTCAGGACAGCCGATCACGTTCATCATAATGATGTTCTTGCAGCCACGGGCCTTCAGGAAGTCAATCGCTGCCACAGCGCTGCCGCCGGTCGCCAGCATGGGGTCTACCACATAGACCTGACGGCTTTCGATATCCTCCGGCAGCTTGCAGTAATATTCCACAGGCTGGTGGGTTTCCGGGTCACGGTACAGGCCGATGTGACCGATCTTGGCAGAGGGGATCAGAGCGATCATATTGTCCACCATGCCAAGGCCTGCCCGAAGCACCGGCACAATGGCCAGCTTCTTACCGGAGAGCATCTGGCATTTTGCAACAGCCACAGGGGTTTCAACCTCCACCTCCACCGTGGGTAGATTGCGGGTAGCCTCATAACACATGAGCCCGGCGATCTCGCCGATCAGCTCCCGAAATTCCTTGACGCCGGTATTCTTGTTGCGCAGAATCGCCAGCTTGTGCTGGATTAGCGGATGATCTAAAACGTGTACAGCCATGATAGTTTCTCCTTTATTTCTTTTGTTCTTTTTCCAGGCGTTCCCGTTCTGCCTGGGATAATCTGAGGTAATTGGGTGCCAGTGCGGCAGCATCGCCGCTTTCGCCCTTAGCAATGGCGTTCAGCGCCGCCAGCCCCACGCCCACAGCACGCTGGTGCTGTTTCCATTCCGGGGGCAGGATCAAGGGGATCTCCGTCAACGTCCGGTGGCACAGGGCCGCACCATCGCCCACCAGATAGATAGGCCCGGAAACGGATTTCAGTTCCTCGCCCAATTCTGCCAAAGAAATGGCACGATCCGGACAAATTCTGGTTAATTCCCCATTTTTCGCTTCAAAAACGGCGTTATATACCTGCGCCCGGCGGGCATCCATGGCGCACACCACGGTGCCTTCCCAGACCCCCAGCCCCAGCGCCATCGCCTCCAGCGTGGACACGCCGAAGCAGGGCAGCTCCTTGCCCCATGCAAAGCCCTTGGCGGCGGCAACGCCGATGCGCACGCCGGTAAAGGAACCGGGGCCTGCGGCAACGGCAACGTGGGTAACATCCCCAGGGGTATGACCGCACTGGGCGATCAGATCCTCCGCCATGACCATCAAGGTCTGGCTGTGGGTCAGACCTGTATTCTGATAGCTTTCGCCCAGCAGCTTCTGGTCATCAAACAAAGCGACGGATGCCGCCTTGGCGGATGTTTCAAAGGCTAAGAGCAGCAAGGCCTTCCCCTCCTTCGATGGTAATGCGGCGACTGGTTTCGCCGATTTTTTCTATGGTAACGAAAACGGCATCCTCCATGGCTTCCGCCACGTTTTCGCTCCACTCCACGGCGCACACGCCGCCCCGATCCAGATAATCGTCCCAGCCGATACCCCACAGGTCATCTGCCGAGCGCAGGCGGTACATATCGAAGTGGAACAAGGGCAGTCTGCCGCCCAGATATTCGTTGACGATGGTATAGGTGGGGCTGGTGACACTGTCGGCATAGCCCAGTCCCTTGGCAAGCCCCCGGGTGAAGGCGGTCTTCCCCGCCCCTAAATCCCCCCGGTAGGCAAGGATGGTGCCGGGGGTCAAAACCCGACCCAACGCCGCCCCAAGGGCTTCGGTTTCATCGGGAGAATTGGTTAGATATTGCATAGTTTGACCTCTTATTGGGCGTTTTTCAACTTCTCCGCCTGATCGGCGGTAGCGAGCGCATCGATGATCTCATCCAAGCTACCATCCATGACGGCATCAATTTTGTAAAGAGTCAGGTTAACCCGGTGGTCTGTGACCCGGCCCTGCGGGAAATTGTAGGTGCGGATTCGCTCATTGCGCATACCGGTGCCCACCTGAGAGCGGCGCAGGCCGGTGTGTTCGCTTTCGATGCGCTCCTGCTCGATCTCATAGAGCTTGGATGCCAGCATCCGCATACACTTTTCCCGGTTCTGGAGCTGGCTGCGCTCCTCCTGACAGGCCACAACGATGCCGCTGGGCTTGTGAATCAGTCGGACTGCGGAGCTGGTCTTGTTAACGTGCTGGCCGCCGGCACCACTAGCTCGGTAAACCTGCATTTCGATATCCGCAGGGTTGATCTGAACATCCACTTCCTCCATCTCCGGCAACACCGCCACCGTGGCAGTGGAGGTATGCACCCGGCCGCCGGACTCGGTTTCCGGCACACGCTGAACCCGGTGGACACCGGACTCGTATTTCAGCCGGGAATAGGCACCCCGTCCGTTGACGATGAAGTCGGCTTCCTTAACACCGCCCAGCTCCGTATCGTTATAGTTCAGCAGTTCGATGCTCCAGCCCATTTTGGCGGCGTACATGGAGTACATCCGGAACAGGCTGTGAGCAAACAGAGCGCTTTCCTCGCCGCCCACGCCGCCACGAATTTCCACAATGACGCTTTTTTCGTCGTTGGGGTCTTTGGGCAGCAGCAAAATCTGCAGCTGGCGGTAAAGATCTTCCTTTTTTGCCTTGGCCTCCAGATAGGTTTCCTGACACAGCTCCTTCATTTCCGGATCGCTCATCAGCTCCTCCGCATCGGTCATGTCCCGCACGGCGGCATTATAGGCGTGGAACGCCTCCACAATGGGCTCCAGATCGTTTTTTTCACGCAGAAGCTTGGCGGCCTTTTGGGGCTCGGCGTAAAAATCCGGCTGCTCCGACTTGGCGCAAAGTTCCTCATATCGGTTAGAAACGGCTCGTAATTTGTCCAGCATAGTAACTCCTGTTGGTCAGATAAATTGTTGTTTACGTTAATAAACGCCCCGGCAGCGAAGCTGCCCTTGCCTCCCTCTCTGAGGGAGGTGGCACGCCGAACGGCGTGACGGAGGGAGTGTCGTTATGGCGATGCGTCTAACGTAGGACACTCCCCCAGTC
>JBGVKN010000050.1:0-2515 GCA_045123795.1 Faecousia sp.
CTTGGCGCCCCCTTTGGGGGAGCTGTCACGGCGAACGCCGTGACTGAGGGGGTGTCGTAACGGTTTTAGGACACTCCCCCAGTCGAAAATCAGAGATTTTCGCCACATAGTTTATTGTGCAATCGCCACCGGCGATTGTTCGTTTAGAATCGCTTCGCTACCCTCAGGGAGGGGGCCGAGGGTGCGGTGCTATCTCTTACTGCTGTAAACAACAATTTACCTTACAGGGGAGGGTATGAAATGAGAAAGAAGATGTTATTTTTCCATCTGGCATATTACATCCTTGTTTTACTCATCTACGTAGGATTCCTTTACGGCTCGGTAAAGCTATTTGATACATCAAACCTTGGTGCAGTCATCGTCCTCGTCTATGGCTTGCTGTTTGCTGCTACCCCAATTCTTATAGCGGTGCTTATGCGCTTCAGCCTGCTGAAATGGTATGTTGACCCGTTTGCCGCTGCTGAAGTACCGCTGTTTTTCTATTTTGGCATGATCATCAACCAAATGAACCGCTCAGGGGTGGATTTCTACGGCGCTTTCTTAAAAATCAACGAAAAACTTTCTGCCGATGGCGGTGAGGGCTGGTTTTTTCTCGTTGGATTATTCCTTTTTGGTATTGCCGTATCGTTCTCATTCGACAGAATGAAAGAGGAAAGTATTTCCTATAAATTGATCTCAAAAATTGTCGCATAAAGCCAAAGTATCTCACCAGGAGGTAAGACAATGGAAAACACAAATCAAAATCCCCAGCAGCCGGTACAACCGGTTCAAAACTACTATTACACCCCTGTGCCACCGGCACCGCCCTTTCCCACCGGCAAACGGGAGCTGATTTTCGGCAGTTTGACCGCCATCTTCTGTCTGCTTTTGTGTAATTTCACTCTGTTCGGTGGATTTAATTTGGGATTTGCGTTGGCGGCAGTGGCCTGCATGGGCTGCACCGTGGGCTATCTTTACACCAGCGGACACCGCCTGAATGGATACAGCGCAGCCCTGCTGTGGCTGTGCGTGGTCATTGCGCTGGGCTTCGGCCGCTCCGATGACGGTTTCGTAAAATTTGTCATGGTGTGCTTTTTGCTGCTGGCGGTCAATCTGGCCCTGTGCCTGATGGCTGGGCAGAACCGCCGCAATCCTGCAGGCTTCACATCCTTGGCAGACCCCTTCCGGGCGGCGTTCATGCTGGGTCTGGGAGAGCTTTCTCCGGCCTTCCGGGGACTGGGCATCCTGTTCAAAGAAGGCGGCCCCGCCGTGAAAAAGAGCGGAGCGGTGCTGGTGGGCCTTGCCATCGCCCTGCCAGTACTGTGCATTATGATCCCTCTGCTGATCTCCGCTGATGCGGCGTTCAGCGGTTTGGTGGGTCTGCTGCCGGATTTTGAGCTGGGCGAGCTGATCGTCACGGTGATCTTTGGTGCCGGCGCTGCCTGCGTCCTTTACACCCAAGGCACAGCCCTGAACCACAAGCAAAAACCGGAAACTACCTCCGGCGGCAGCAAAAAGACCATCAGCCATCTGACGGTCAATACGGTGCTGGGGGCTGTATGCGCCGTGTATGTGGCGTATCTTTTCAGCCAGCTTGCTTACTTCGTGGGCGGTTTTTCCGGCATTTTGCCGGAGGGCTTCACCATGGCGGAATATGCCCGCCGGGGCTTTTTTGAAATGGCGTGGCTGTGCGCCATCGACTTGAGCATCATCGCCTTTGCGGTGGGACTGGTGACCAAGCAGCAGGGCAAAGCGCCCCTGACCACTCGACTGCTGTGCCTGTTTGTCGGGCTGGTGACGGTGTTCATGGTTGCCACCGCCAGCGCAAAAATGGGAATGTACATCGGCTCCTACGGACTGACCCGCCTGCGGGTGCTGACGGAGATCATCATGGTGTTCCTCGGCATTGCCACGACCATGGTTTGCGTGTGGCTGTTCGTGCCTACGCTGCCGTATATGAAGGTGATCCTTCTGGTGGCACTGACCATGGGCGCAATCACCATGTGGGCTGACGTGGACACGGTGGTGGCAGCGTATAACGTCAACGCCTATCAAAGCGGCCATCTCCCCAGCGTGGATGTGTATTATCTGGGCACGCTGGGCGATGGGGCGGTGCCCTATCTGGTGGAATTGACCACGGATAGCCAAGTATGGGTTGCTGACAGCGCAGCTAAGGTTCTTTCCCGCCGCCGTGCGAGGGTCAACGACCTGCGGGATTGGAACTACGCAAGCTGGTATGCTGATCAGTGGAATAAGTGAAATCGACCGCTCCGCCCAAACAGGCGGAGCGGTTTTGTACGATAAATTGTTGTTTAGACAATCTGTCATTGCGAACCAGTGACCGATGTCACTGGTGTGGCAATCCCCCACGGCGATGCGCAAATGTTACGACTAGCAACGAAAATGCCGGAAAATCCGGGAGATTGCCACGCCAGTGTGCGCACTGGCTCGCAATGACGTACTTCTTTTTTGGTGCGTCACTAATCAACTAAACAACAATTTATCTTCCTTGGCATAGCAGGGGAGATTTGAGGCT
>JBGVKN010000051.1:0-1897 GCA_045123795.1 Faecousia sp.
CCGACCCAGGATCCGACATCCACAGCATTGATATGGCCGCAGTAACGGGCAGTACCCTTGCGGAATGCCGCACGGGATGCCAGCCGCAAAAAGTAGATCATAATGCCTTTGGCGTGTAAGGGAATCTCATATCTGGACAGCTTGACCCAGGCGAATTTCTTCAGACATTTCATGTTTGCTGCCTCCTTCCTCGCATAATAAAAACAGGTGATATGGTTCGCGCTCCGGCTGCCCATATCACCTGATATTGTTTCTCTCTATCTCCACAGGAAAGTCCGCACCCTTTCTTTACATACCGGCTAACGTACCGTTCAGATAGGCGATCAGCCTAGCGGTATAGACCCGGATGTACTTCTGCTTGGTGCCGATGTTGCCACCAAGGTCTGCATAGGGTTTTCTGCCTGCGGCGATGAGTTCAGACAACTTCCGGGGCGACATACCAAGATAATCGGCTGCCACGTTCAGCGGAACAAAATTGGGATGCTTTTCTCTCAGCATATCAGCTTCTCTCTGATTCATCTGCGGTTCCTCCTTTCTCTGCACGCCACCTTTCAAAGGCACGCATATTGTCCGGATTCTCGTAGAACCGGATGACTGCCTCTAGGAATGTGGCGCATAGTAGCTGCTTCTCCATACTGGGAATCAGATTGGGATTTATCTTCACTGCACTCCCCATGGGAATCACCTCCTGAGGGTCTGTTTTTCTCCCTGAATAGGCTTCTGTAATCACCATTTGGTTGATTCTGCTATAATTTTACCTTCCCCAGACTCATTTGTCAATGATATTTCTACCATTTGGTGATATGTTGCACAAAGTTTGGTTGTTTCAACAAAGTGGCTTGCAAAAGGTGATTCAGTCTGCTATAATACGGATACCAATACCAAAGAAGGAGCTGCAGTATTATGAGTATGGAAGAAAAAGAGCAGGCGATCACCGAAAGCCTGCAGGATGTAGAAGTGGAATATACTACTTTTGGAAAACGGCTGCGCCATATTCGTAAAGAGCGCAACATGACACAAGACGAATTTGCAAAATTGCTGGGCACCTCCAAGCAGATCCTCAGCCGGTACGAACGGGAGGATCGTTCACCCAGGATTGAAGTGGTACGCAAATATGCGGAGGCGTTGAAGGTATCCGCAGATTACCTATTGGGAGATGAGGAGGCTGAGGCCGTATCCTCCCTGTTCTGGGCACAGAAGAAGGAGAAGCCTTTCTACAAAATCTTCATTGAGGTTACCGCAGACAAAATGGGTCTGGACATTCCCGGTGTGGTGCAGAAAACCGGTCTGACAGATAAGCAGGTTCGGACCATTATCACCCGGCAGATGAAGGTTGCCCCGCTGGATCTGGCAATGCAGCTTTCCGACACGCTGAATGTGCCTTTGGAGGTCTGGCTGGGTATCGAAAACTATGCACCTGCAGAAGTGTCCACAGATGCCTATGAAGTTGCCCGAGCCTACGACCAGGCCGATATCAAATCCAAGAATATGGTCAGAATGGCTCTGGATCTGGATCTAGCAAAGGAGGAAACTGTGTGAACGCTGTTGTTTATGCCCGTTTTTCCAGTCATAGACAAGGTGAGCAGTCCATCGAAGGCCAGGTTGCGGAAGCGGAACGCTTCGCTGCTGCCCATGGGCTGACCATTGTAAAGGTCTATGCCGACCGCGCGCAGACCGGGCGAAACGACAACAGAGAACAGTTTCAGCTTATGCTTGCCGACGCGGCAAAACACGCTTTCGATGCTTTGATCGTCTGGAAGACCGACCGAATCGGACGAAACAAAGAGGAGATTGCCCTCAACAAATATCACCTAAAGAAAAACGGCGTCAAAATCTACTATGTAGCCGAAGCCATTCCGGATACCCCGGAAGGCATCATTCTGGAAGCTGTCATTGA
>JBGVKN010000052.1:0-11165 GCA_045123795.1 Faecousia sp.
TAAAACACTTCGATGCGTTGGTTATTTTACGGAAACAGAACGTATTCATAAAGAATATACAGCTCAAAAATCGTTGCGTTGTGGGAGGGTCAAGACCCTCCCCTACTAAGATGTGTTTCTCGATTACTCCGCTAAACAACAATTTATCGCACTATGAACAGGTTTAGAAAAAGGGCTGTCGCAGTTAGTTTGCAACAGCCCTTCGTTCTTAATGCACAATTACTGCTCGGCGTACACGGAGCACTGCCGGCGATCCTTGCCCTTGCGCTCGAAACGGACGGTGCCGTCAACCAGAGCGAACAGGGTGTCATCGCTGCCGATGCCGACGTTGACACCGGGATGGATGTGGGTGCCTCTCTGGCGAACCAGAATGTTGCCAGCCAGAACGAACTGACCGTCGGCACGCTTCACGCCCAGGCGCTTAGCCTCGGAATCACGACCGTTCTTGGTAGAACCGCCGCCCTTGTGGTGAGCGAAGTACTGAATACCAATCTTCAGCATAGGAATTACACCTCCAAAACTTCGATATAATCAGGATAATCATCCCGCAGGCCGATGAGCGTCAGCATCATGCCGGCAAGAACTGCCTGGACGCTTTCTTCCTCATCGCAGGATGCGGGGAGGGTCAGGGTAATGCGAGTATCCTCGTCCTTTACCCGGACTTTGGCCTTTGCGCCGCACACATCATTGATGGTGGCTTCGGCCATGGTAACAACAGCGGAGATGGCGGCACAGACAATGTCGGAGCCAGCCTCAGCATAGCCGCTGTGACCCGAGATGGAGAAACCGGTGATCCGATCCTCCTCGGTAAAAAATTCGCATCTTGTCATAAATTACAGAGCGATCTTGGTGATCTCCACCTTGGTGTAGGGCTGACGGTGGCCGATGTGCTTCTTCTCGCCCTTCTTGGGCTTGTACTTGATGATGTCGATCTTCTTGCCCTTGCCGTTCTTCACGACCTTGGCCTCGACAACAGCACCCTCAACAACGGGAGCGCCGATCTTGGAATTGTCGCCATCCAGCACGGCCAGAACCTGCTCGAACTTCACGGTAGCCTCAGCCTCAGCGTTCAGCTTCTCGATGAACAGGATGTCGCCCTCGGACACGGTGTACTGCTTGCCACCGGTAACGATAACTGCCTTCATTTTCTTTTTCACCTACTTTATAATGTGTAGTCTCGCTCTAAAGGCGGGTGCAGAGCGCACCAACTTAAGCCCCTTCGATGCGGCTGGACTATTTTAGCATCGCATTCAATAAAAGTCAAGAACTTTTTTGCGAGATTTGTTGCTATTTGGTCGGGATTTTGATATACTGAGCCTACAATCTGACATGAGGTGAATGATTTTGAAAACGAGGACTTGGATCATCCTGCTGGCGGCAGCGCTGATCCTGTGCGGCGGGTTAAGTATCTGGCTTTTGATGCCCGGCGAAAATGCGGCACAGGCAGAAGTTTGGCTGGATGGAACATTATATAAGACCGTGGATTTGAGTGAGGATCAGGAATTTGTTGTGCAGAGCGAGCGTGGCTCCAACACTGTGACGGTGAAGGATGGGAAGATCGCTGTCACTGCCGCAGATTGTCCGGATCATTACTGCATGGATCGAGGTTACTGCGCCGGGGGCGCACAGATTGTTTGCCTGCCTAACCGGCTGGTCATCAAATTTGTTGGTGCGCAGGAAGTGGATGGTGCAGTGGGATAACAAAGAGATGTAGGGGCGATCAGTGTGATCGCCCCTATGATTTCTTTATGCTTATTCCGGCAATGAAATCTAACATAAAAAGAAAAACCCATCCATTCGGATGGGTTCTTTGGTGGACGATATAGGACTCGAACCTATGACCTTCCGCACGTCAAGCGCCGTCATCACGAATTGCGAGCGGTGTTCACAACGGACGGAAAGAGATCGTCACGCATCCCGGAAACCGCTTTTTGCATAATATTCATGTCGGGGTGCGTATACAATGCGGTGGTCTTTATGTCCGTATGTCCAAGCAACTGCTGAACCACCCGGAGATCAGCACCGGAGGTAAGCGTCAGGGTTGCAAAGGAGTGACGGCAACAGTGGATCGACAGATACCGGACACTTGGGTACAGATCACGCAGATCACGGAAGAACTTGCCGTAATCCCTGGAGAAGTTCCGGGGATGCCACAGCTTACCGCTGGACGCTCCAAATACAAACTGACCTACACGGGGTAAAGTTGTGATCTGGTGGGCAATTTCAGGCACTAGAGGGACAGTGCGCAGGCTTTTAGGGGTTTTGGCTATGTAGTCCTCAACGCAAGCCGTCCCGTGTTCCTGGTAGACTCCACGGCGAATTGTGAGGGTGTTGTCGGTCACGTCCTCCCACTTGATCCCCAGAAGTTCACCCCGGCGAATACCAGTAAACAACAGCACCAGGACGGCAACAGCAATCCGGCGGTACGGATAATCCAGGGCAAAGTCTACGATCCGTTTCACTTCCTCTGCCGTGAAGCTCTCACGGGGTTTCTCGATGATCTGTGGTATTTTCAGACGGGTTGACGGGTCTTTCATGCAGAAGCCATTCTCCACCGCATCGGCAAACAGAGCGTGGATCAGCACTCGCATTTTATCCATGTAGGATTTGCTTGCACCCTGGGAGAACCGATTGACAAAGCCTTGCAGGTGCATGGGTTTTACTTCGTCCAGCTCCGTATCCAGCAAGGAGTCCGGGAAATACTTCACCAGGAGTTCGAGCTGATGGTATGACCGCTCCTTGATCGTGCCGAGCTTATAAGCATCTAGCCATTGGGGTATCCATTCTCGCAAGGTCATGCGCCCACCCCCTTAAACCGGGATAGCCGGGATCTGACATAGCGGTCTACTTCGTTCCAGTTGTCAGGTGTCAAATTGCGTTGCCCGTGGGTGGCAATCATGTTGCTGTACTTCTTCCAGGTTTTGTAATCCACCTGTTTTTTCAGCATTGGGATCAAGTCCGGATGGATCAGGCAAGCAACCACGGGAAAAGGCAGATCAGCAAAGCCGGTATCCATTTGCAGATCACCCAGGACAACCAGGACAGGGAAAAGTTGCTCCATGGACTTACTGTAATCTCCACCAACTGTGATCTCGCAACGGGTCACAGGAACAGCCAGAGCGGATTCTTTCGTTTTGTCATACAGTTTCATTGCACTGTGGTTACTGCGCTCGCCCTGGTACTCTGTAACGCCCTTTTGCGACTCTCTGAACAGCTTGTA
Organism: Faecousia sp.; assembly: GCA_045123795.1. Taxonomy (GTDB): domain Bacteria; phylum Bacillota; class Clostridia; order Oscillospirales; family Oscillospiraceae; genus Faecousia. The sequence goes on from JBGVKN010000052.1 coordinate 3,221, forward strand.
GCCTTGGCGGTCATTGGGGATCAACGTGACATGATCCCGGGGAATCGGGAAATCGAAAGCCACATCATACCGGGTTACACCAACCTGTCCAGCTCCATCTTTCAGCAGACCGATGATCTTATTGCACCGATCCTGTGGAACTTTGTTCGGATTGAAGTCAAAAACGATCTCCGGAGCAATCAGTTTGCAGGAGTTGTCATACGTATATCGTCCGATCATCACAGCGCAAGACCATGCCCCGGTAAAGGGATCACTTCCGGAGATGGTGCAAGTACGCACGTAGTTGCCGATCTTGAAGAAATCGCAACGATGCCACACGATATCACAACGATCATAGAAAAGTTGATCCAATTTGCTAGAGTACAGATCAATGGTGGGTACTGCTTCGTGTTTCTCAAAGTCGTAATTCTTGTACTTATACGAGAATTTCATACGGACGTTGTCAATGGAAACACGGCATTGTGGAGTATCTAGGTATTCACCATAGGAAATCCCGGTGTACAAGAAATCACCTCCTTGAGAGAATTTGGGAAACGTAGTTAAAGGCAGAAGTGGGAAAAATTCCACTTACAGGCCCCTGTTAGAATAGGGGGCCGGGGTGGATCAGCCGGGTAAACAAAGCCAGGAGGAGAACCACAAGTCCCCCATGTTGCAGGATCATCCGGATCACGGAAATCCAGGACAAGGACGGGCGGAAGATTGCCCCACAGGGTTTTTGAAACACGCTCCAAGACGTGCCAAATCTCCGCTGTTTGGTCAGATGTACGGCATTGGAAAAACTGCTGGAATTGCACAGCCATGTCATACAGGCGTTCAGGGTCGTTCTTGAGATCGCCGATCTCATAAAGGTCGTTCTTCATGTGGTGTTCCTCCGTTTTGTGTTGTGGGTAAGTGGGCACGTGCTTTCGCAGGCGGGTGCGGTGGTCATCCAACGTTGCGCCGGGGGCGGTGGTGGACAAGGTGCGAACGTAGCTGGGCGGTAGTCTGGGGTGCAGTAGCCCGCAATGGTAGCCGGGTGGTGATCGTTCCCTGGGCAGAGGGTTTCAGCATCTACCAACCTGGGCAAGACCGCCGGGGCAACCGGGGTGCGCTACCTGGGGCACATACCGCCGGCTCCCATGCGAACCGCTTCGCTCTCGCATCTCAAAACCGGAACTGCACTGCGTTGACGTTTTGTTGAATTACTACGTTTTGTTTAGAATACTGCTTTTTGTTGCCTTTGTCAATACGTTTTGAAGAATTACTACGTTTCGTTGAATACTTTTTGTTGAACAATTGACGTTTCGTAGTATAATGATCGTGAGGTGAGCTAACATGATGCAGAATGAAGCGAAGTACAACAACCTGTTTACACTTGAAGAAAGAAAGAAGATTATTGCTCAGTCCATCGGAGAACTACGGAAAGCAAAAGGGTTATCACAGAAAGAAGTAGCAGGAGAAGTCGGAGTCAGCCAGGCAACATATAGCGCATACGAGCGTGGACGGAATGAACCGCCTGCAGAAATTCTTGTCAGACTGTCTTACTTGTTTAACTGCCCGGTGGATATTCTGGTACAACGTGATCGCTTGTACCGGGATGCAAGTGAAGCACTCAAGCAAGCCGAGCAATACCGGGCGCAGATCGCACAACTTGAGGAAGAACTAGCCAAGAATGACGGCGAGAATGAAACAGCAAAAGCTATGCTTGATTTAATGCAGAAATTGAGCGAGGCACTCACACAGACGGCACAAAGACCAGATATTACAAAGCAGATCAATGATCCTCTGGCATAGCAAAACACCCCCGGGTGCGAGCATACAGCTTCGCATCCGGGGGTGTGTTTTTTGCTTTTTATATATTCTTCCATTCCAGGGCATAAAAGACACCCCGTCATCCGGTTAAGGATAACGGGGTGTCTTTGGTGGACGATATAGGACTCGAACCTATGACCTTCCGCACGTCAAGCGGATGCTCTAGCCAGCTGAGCTAATCGTCCAAGCGCAAGATGCATTATACACACCTGTGCGGAATTTGTCAAGAACTTTTTTCGATTTTTTAAAAATTATTTTTTGATGGATTTGGATGGGGCATATACCCATTCTGCGTTAAGGTCAAACTCACTATATTTTGTCTTGCAATTCCTTTTGGAAAGTGATAGTATACTCAAGTTAAGGACAAAAGTGCGACAAGGAGAGATATCCTATGAAATATATTGTAGTTTTAGGCGACGGCATGGCCGGTGAGCCGCTGGCTGAGTTGGGCGGCAAGACAACGCTGGAAGCGGCGGCAACCCCCAACATGGACGCACTGGCATCTATGGGCACCATGGGTCTTGCGAAAATGGTTCCCGCCGGCATGAAGCCCGGCTCGGACGTTGCCAATCTGGCGGTGCTGGGCTATGACCCTCTGCGCAATTACTCCGGACGCTCCCCGCTGGAGGCATTAAGCGTGGGTGTTGCCATGGAGCCGGAGGACATTATTTTCCGGTGCAATCTGGTGACGCTGTCGGAGGACGAGCCCTACGAGCAGAAAACCATCATCGACCACAGCTCCGGCGAGATTTCTTCCACTGATGCGGATATCTTGATGGATGCGGTTCGGGCGGCATTTAATAATGAGCAATTCCAATTCTATTCTGGCACCAGCTACCGCCACATCACCGTCTGGAAAAACGGCAATGTACTGGATTTTGAACAGCCCCACGACCATCTGGGCCAGGTGATTGGACCCTTCCTTCCTAAGGAAGAAGTCTTCCGTGCCATGATGGAAAAGAGCTTTGATATTCTGAACAACCACCCTCTGAACGTGCAGCGGGCGGCTGAGGGGAAAAACAAGGCCAATTCCCTCTGGTTCTGGGGTGCCGGCACCAAGCCTGCCCTGAGCAATTTTGAGGAAAAGACCGGCCTGAAGGGTGCCATGATCTCTGCGGTGGATCTGCTCAAGGGCATTGCTGTGGGCACCGGGATGCAGGTCATCGAGGTGGAGGGTGCCACCGGTTCTCTGCATACCAATTATGAGGGTAAGGCCAGCGCTGCGGTGAAGGCGCTGCTGGAGGATGGACAGGATTTTGTGTATGTCCACGTGGAGGCCCCGGATGAAATGGGTCATCAGGGTATCCTGACCGATAAGGTGCAGGCCATCGAATATCTGGACAGCCGGGTTATTGCGCCCATCAAGGCTGCCATGGATGCCAGTGGTGAGGAATATCGGCTGCTGGTGCTGCCGGATCATCCCACGCCCATCCGCATCCGTACCCACAGCTCCGAGCCTATTCCATATATTATGTATGACAGCCGCCGTCAGGCTCGGCGCATCGCCCGTTACAACGAAGCGGAGGCTGCCGCCACCGGCGCATATTGGTCAGACGGTTATATGCTGATGGAGCAGTTTTTGCAGATTGTTCCCTGTGAGGTTTGATACATGAAAGGTTCCCGGAAAGTTGGTTCCGGGAACCTTTTTCGTATGCATGCATAATCTGATGGAGAGGTGATTGGATGAAGCAATGCAGCTATGCCCATGCGGTAGCAGAGGTTGCCGGCAATGGCGTCCGTGGAACGGTCTGGTTCTGGCAGCGGCAGGATGGGGCGTTGGTCACAGCGGAGGTGTCTGGGCTGCCCCATGATGGTTTCTATGCGTTCCATATTCACGAGGGGAGGGAATGTGAGGATTCCGGGGGACATTTCAACCCGGAGAGCGTTCCGCATCCGGAGCACGCCGGGGATCTGCCGCCACTGCTTTCCTGCAAGGGTAAGGCGTTTTTATCGGTTCTGACAGATCGATTTTGCGTGGAGGATGTGCTGAACAGAACAGTGGTGATCCATAGCGGCCCTGATGATTTCCGATCCCAACCTGCAGGCAACCCCGGTGAAAAGCTGGCCTGCGGGGTCATACGGAGGAATTGGTAAGATGAAATTGTTGTTTAACAATTGTAGCGGCGAAGTCGCCTTGCCTCCCTCTCTGAGGGAGGTGGGCCGCCGCATGGCGGCTCGGAGGGAGTGTCGTTACGGCGATGCATCTAATGTACGACACTCCCCCAGTCAAAAATCGTTGATTTTTGCCAGCCCCCTCAGAGAGGGGACCAAGGCGCCCGGAGGGCGCTGTCGCCCCAACGGGGCGACACATTTTCTATTTCAAACAACAATTTACCTTACCGTCCCGGCACAAATTCTTTGCACAACTTACATTGGCTGAATTTGTTGAAAATGTGCCTTGAATTTATTGGCTAACTGTGATACGATATCGTTGTATGAATATGGGGGTACTATGCCCATACGACATACAACTTCGCAAACCATAAGGAGGAATACCATGCCTCATACCATTGCAGTCGCCGGTAAGGGCGGCGTAGGCAAAACCACTACCTGCGGCATGATCATCGACTACCTGTGCAAAAAGGGCACCGGCCCGGTGCTGGTGGTGGATGCGGATGCCAATTCCAATCTGAACGAAGTTCTGGGCGTGGAGCTGGAAACCAGCCTCGGCCAGATTCGGGAGGAAATGGCACAAGCAGAACTGAAAAAGTCCATTCCTGCGGGCATGACCAAGGGTGACTTTGCTGAAATGAAGTTCTCTCAGGCGCTCATCGAAGAAGATGATTTCGATATGCTGGTCATGGGTCGCACCCAGGGCGAGGGCTGCTACTGCTTCGTCAACAGCATGCTCAAGCGCCAGATGGACAAGTATGTACCCAATTATTCTTATGTTGTCATGGATAACGAGGCGGGTCTGGAGCACGTTGCCAGAGGAACCCTGCCCCATGTGGATACCATGCTGCTGATTTCCGACTGCTCCCGCCGGGGCATTCAGGCTGTTGCCCGAATTGCCGAGATGGTTGGAGAAATGGATCTGAAGCCCGGTAAGATGGGCTTGATCGTCAACCGTGCGCCGAACGGCGTGCTGGACGACGGCATCAAGGCAGAGATCGAAAAGCACGGGTTGACCCTGTTCGGCGTTCTGCCCCATGACGATGGGGTGTACCGCTGCGACTGCGAGGGCGAGCCCTCCGCTAAGCTGCCGGACAGCGCACCTATGAAAGCTGCCCTGAAGGGCATTATGCAGTCCATCGGACTGTAAACCGAGTAGATAACTGAGAGCTGAGATACGAGATATGAGATACGTGTGATCCATATCTTATATCTCGTATCTCATATCTCATATCTTAATATCTTCAAAAAAACCTAAGGGGGAAAATCACAATGTCTTTTGAACCTAAGACAGCACCCTTCAGCGGCAAGATCAATGCCGTGACCCTGGGCACCGGCGACAATGCAATCGTCATCGGCGGCCAGAATGTGCTGCCCTTCTACACCTTCGACGCTCCCATCGAGAATGCGCCGAAGATCGGTGTCGAAGTCTCCGACCTGGCTGCTTCCTGGGACGTGGCTAGCCTGAACGAGTTCTACGCAGGCTGCACCACCATGGCTGACTACGCCAAGAAGGCTGAGACCATCGACGGCTGCGACTTCATCTGCCTGAACTTCGTCGGCGCAGACCCCAACGGTGCAAACCGCTCCGTTGCAGACTGTGTCGCTGATGCCAAGGCTGTTGCTGAGGTCGTCACCAAGCCCATCGTTGTCATGGGCTGTAAGAACCTGGACAAGGACGGCGAGCTGCTGGCTGCTCTGGCTGAGGCTCTGGCTGGCAAGAATGTCCTGTTCATGTCCGCTAAGAACGAAAACTACAAGACCGTCGGTGCTTCCGTCGCTCTGGCTAACGGCCAGAAGCTGGGCGCTGAGACCGCTGACGACATCAACCTGGCTAAGCAGCTGAACATCATGCTGAAGGGCCTGAATGTCAATCCCGAGTCTGTTGTCATGGACATCGGTACCGCTGCTGTTGGCTACGGCTACGAGTACGCTGCCTCCACCTTCGACCGCATCCGTCTGGCTGCTCTGGCTCAGGGCGATGTCGACCTGCAGATGCCCATCCTGGCTGCCGTCTGCAACGACACCTGGGGCGTGAAGGAATCCACCGCTTCCGAAGCTGACGAGCCCGCATGGGGCTGCCGTGAGGAGCGTGCCATTTCCATGGAAATCGCTACTGCGGTTGCTGACCTGACCGGTGGCGCTGATGCAGTTGTTCTGCGTCATCCCGCTTCCGTGGCCACCGTCAAGAAGTTCATTTCTGAACTGATCTAAGGTAAGGAGGATACATACAATGGCTTTGAAAGGTCTTGATATTTTTAAGCTGTCTCCTAAGAAGAACTGTAAGGAGTGCGGCAGCCCCACCTGTATGGCGTTCTGCATGAAGGTGGCGCAGGGCGCAGTGTCTCTGGACAAGTGCCCCTACTTCTCTGAGGAGGCTCTGGCAACCCTGAACTCTGCCACCGCTCCTCTGATGAAGACCATTTCCGTTGGCGAGCACAAGCTGGGCGGCGAAACCGTTCTGTTCCGCCACGAGAAGACTCTGGTGAATAAGAACCTGTACGCTGTTTGCGTCTGCGGCGACTGCGATGCCGACGCTAAGCTGGCTGAGATGCAGAAGATCGACTACGAGCGTATCGGCGAGCGTATGTACGTCGAGTTCGTGTTCGTCCGCAACAAGGGCAACGATCCCGTTGCTTACGCTGAGCTGGTCAAGAAGGCTGTTGCCACCGGCCGCGACATCATCCTGGAGTGCTGGGATGTGGAGTGCGCCAAGGCTGCTCTGGCTGTTGCCGGCAAGAACGTGATTCTGGACGGCGCTACTCCCGACAACTGGGAGGCTATGAACGCTGTGGCTACCGAGGCTGGCGTGGTTCTGGGTGTTTGGGCTTCCAACATCTCCGACCTGTACGACACCGTTAAGAAGCTGGAGGCCGCCGGCAACAAGAACCTGGTTCTGGATGTCACCGGTGCTACCGCTAAGGAGACTCTGGCCAATGCCGTTCTGGTTCGCCGCACTGCTCTGAAGCAGGAGGACCGCACCTTCGGCTATCCCTCCATCGTTAATGTTGCTAAGCTGGCTAAGGGCGATTCCCGCCTGCAGACCGCTTACGCTGCCATGTTCACTGAGAAGTACGCCTCCATCATCGTTATGGAGAACATGACCTATGCTCAGGCTCTGCCTCTGTATGGTCTGCGTCAGAACATCTACACCGATCCTCAGAAGCCCATGAAGGTGGAGGCTAAGATCTACCCCATCAACGGCGCTGATGAGAATTCTCCCGTTGCTCTGACTGTTGACTTCGCTCTGACCTACTTCCTGGTTTCCGGCGAGCTGGAGCGTTCCGGCCAGCCTGTGAACCTGGTCATCACCGACGCTTCCGGCATGTCCGTTCTGACTGCCTGGGCCGCCGGTAAGCTGTCCTCCTCCACCATCAAGAAGACCTTCGAGGAGCTGGATATCGCTAACAAGATCAAGAACCGCACCCTGATCATCCCCGGTAAGGTTGCCGTCATGAAGGGTGAGATTCAGGAGAAGCTGCCTGAGTGGAACGTGGTCGTCGGTCCTCTGGAGGCCGTCCAGCTGCCCAAGTACATGAAGGACAAGGAGTACGAGGCTGCTGCCAAGGCTGCCGCTGCTGAGAACGCTGCCAAGGCTGCCACCACCGTGGAAGTCAAGGAGCTGTCCTTCGACGAGCTGCTGGCTACCAAGGTACCCGCCATCGAGGTCGTTGACATGGGTGTCAACTACAAGGGCCACAACCCCGAGTCCAAGACCTTCGTCACCATCGGCGAGCGCATCCACTGCATCGCTCCCGTCATCCGCAAGGCTATGGACGAGCGTGATCCCAAGCCCATTCTGGAGCGTGCCGCTCAGCAGATCGCTGCCGGCGCTACCTATCTGGACGTCAACATCGGACCTGCTGAGAAGGACGGTCCCGAGCGTATGATGTGGGCTGTCAAGCTGCTGCAGGAGAACTTCAACAATGTTCCTCTGGCTCTGGATACTGCCAACATGAAGGCTATCGAGGCCGGTATCAAGGTTTACAACCGCACCAACGGCAAGCCCATCGTCAACTCCGCTGACGCCGGCTCCCGTATC
>JBGVKN010000053.1:0-53200 GCA_045123795.1 Faecousia sp.
GAAAACTGCACATTTTATCTCTCCCTCAGTCAAAAATCAGAGATTTTTGACAGCTCCCTCGTCAGAGGGAGCCTTTGCGCCCGGAGGGCGCTGTCGCCCCATCGGGGCGACACATTTCCTCAACTAAACAACAATTTATCTCACTACCACGAGGAGTTGACTTTCGGAAACTCTTTTTTCTTTTTTTAACAAAATTATTGCAATTATTTTGGTGATGTAGTATAATTCTAAGTTGAGAAAATTTGATTTAAGGAGCATCCATTTATGGCATCTCAGGAAAATATCCGCAATATCGCCATCATCGCCCACGTTGACCACGGCAAGACCACGCTGGTTGACGAAATGCTGAAGCAGGGCGGCATCTACCGCGAAAATCAGGCTACCGTTGACCGGGTCATGGACTCCGGCGATCTGGAGCGTGAGCGTGGCATCACCATTCTGGCAAAGAATACCTCCGTCCGTTACAAAGACTATAAGATCAACATCGTGGACACCCCCGGCCACGCCGACTTCGGCGGCGAGGTGGAGCGCATCCTGAAAATGGTCAACGGTGTCATCCTGCTGGTGGACGCCGCCGAGGGTCCCATGCCCCAGACCCGCTTCGTGCTGCAAAAGGCTCTGGAGCTGGGCCACAAAGTCATCGTGGCTGTCAATAAGATCGACAAGCCCGACGCCCGCATCGAAGAGGTCATGGACGAGGTCCTGGAGCTGCTGCTGGATCTGGACGCAACGGACGAGCAGTTCAACAGCCCCACCGTGTTCTGTTCCGGCCGTCAGGGCACTGCCGCCTACGGCCCCGACGAAGTGGGCACCGACCTGACCCCCCTGTTCGAAACCATTGTCAACTATATCCCCGCCCCTCAAGGCGACGAAACCGCCCCCCTGCAGCTGCTGGTCAGCTCCATCGACTATAATGAGTATGTGGGCCGTATCGCCGTGGGCCGTGTGGAGCGTGGCACCATCCGGGTCAATCAGGAAGTGACCATTTGTGACTTCCACAATCCCGATATGAAGCAGAAGGGCAAGGTCGTTGCCCTGTACGCCTTCGACGGTCTGGGTAAAGCCCCCATTCAGGAGGCCAGCGCCGGTGAGATCGTGGCCCTTTCCGGCATGGCGGACATCACCATTGGCCGTACCCTCTGCGCCCCCGATTGCGTAGAGCCCCTTCCCTTCGTGAAGATCTCCGATCCCACCATTGAAATGACCTTCGCCGTCAACGATTCTCCTTTTGCCGGTAAGGAGGGTAAGTTCGTCACCTCCCGAAACCTCCGTGACCGGCTGGAAAAGGAGCTTCTGAAGGACGTTTCCCTCCATGTTACCGAAGCCAGCACCGATGCCTTCAACGTGGCAGGCCGTGGCGAAATGCACCTGTCCATTCTGATGGAAACCATGCGCCGGGAGGGCTACGAATTCTCCGTATCCACCCCCCGTGTGCTGACCAAAGAAATTAACGGCAAAGTCTGCGAGCCCATTGAACGGATGGTTGCCGACGTTCCCGAGGAATGCATGGGTGCCGTCATCGAAAAAATGGGCCGCCGCAAGGGCGACCTGCTGGGCATGACCCCCATGGGCAGCCGCTACCGTCTGGAGTTCCTTGTACCTAGCCGTGGTTTATTCGGCTACCGTAGCGAATTCTTGACCGATACCAAGGGCGAGGGCATCATGTCCAGCGTTCTGGATAGCTACGCCCCTCTGAAGGGCGAGATCGAGCGCCGTCTGGTGGGCAGCCTGATCGCCCACGAAAGCGGCGAAGCCGTGGCTTACGGTCTGGGTGCAGCCCAGGAGCGTGGCTCCCTGTTCATCGGCCCCGGCACCCCGGTGTACGCCGGCATGGTGGTTGGCATTTGCAGCCGCAACGAGGATATGACCGTCAACGTCTGCAAGCGTAAGCAGCTGACCAATATGCGTGCCTCTGGCTCTGATGATGCCATCCGTCTGGTGACCCCCAGAATCTTCTCTCTGGAGCAGTGCTTGGAGTTCCTCGCCGACGATGAGCTGCTGGAATGCACTCCCAAGAGCCTGCGTATCCGTAAGCGTGAGCTGGATCACGCAGTGCGTATGCGTAACCTGATGAAGAAGCGCAATCAGGAGTAATCGAAGCGATAATTTGTTGGTTAGACAATCTGTCATTGCGATGCGCAAATGTTACGATTACCAAGGAAAACACCGGAAAATCCGGGAGATTGCCACGCCAGTGTGTGCACTGGCTCGCAATGACATACTTCTTTTTTAGTGCGTCACTGATCAACTAAACAACAATTCACCTTGCAAGCCATCATCCACAGGAGGTCACTGCCATGAAGAAGAAAGACAAAGAAAAGACCGCTGAACAGGAAAGACAGGAAAAGGACAACCGCCGCTCCGGTCTGAAGCGGGACATTGTAGGTTATCTTCTGCTGGTTGCCTTGGGCTGCCTGCTGATTTTCCGTCCGGACTTCGGCTCTGCCGCCGTAGCAACCGTGCTAGGCTGGATTGCCATTGCCATCGGTGCTATCATCGTGTTCGTCTGCCTGCTGAGCTGGCCCGTGCTGGGCGTGCCCCAGCTTTTGACCGGCATCGCCACTGTGGGCTTCGGCGTATTCATTCTGCTGAAGCCGCTGATGCTGGCCTCCATTTTCGGCGTTGCCGTGGGTATTTATCTGGTATTTCAAGGCTTTAGTTCTATTTGGGAAAGCCTTGCGCTACGCAAATTGGGCCATCGTTTTACCGGCAGCCTGATTCTTGGCTTTGCGATGCTGGTGTTGGGCGTGGTTCTCATTATTGCGCCCATGACTTCCTCCCGCCTTGTGATGACGCTGATCGGTATTGCCATGGTTCTGTGTGGCGGCGCACGGCTGTTGTTCCGCACATGGGCCGCCGGGAAGCTGAGCAATCCCAAGGAAGACCCCAACATCATCGACGCTGACGAAGATTAACAGGAGGCTCCCATGCTGTTTGACACCCATGCCCACATGGACGACCGGGCATTTGACGAAGACCGTCATGACCTGATCGCATCTCTGCCCGGTCAGGGCGTTGCCCTTGTGATGAACCCCGGATGCAGTCTGGCCTCCTCCCGGAACGCCGACGCCCTTTCCAAGGCGTATGATTTCGTTTACGCCGCCGTGGGCTCTCACCCCGATGCCGCTGACGAGGTAAATGATGGGGTTCTGGAAGAATATCGGAAGTTATGTAAACTTAATCTCAAGATCAAAGCCATCGGTGAGATCGGACTGGACTACCATTACGAGGACATCCCCCGGGAATTGCAATTAAAGGCCTTCCGGGCGCAGATGGCTCTAGCCGCCGAGCTAAACCTGCCGGTGATCGTCCACGAGCGGGATGCCCACGCCGACGGAATGGCCGTGGTGGACGAATTCCCCACCGTCAAGGGCGTGTTTCACTGCTATTCCGGCTCTGCGGAGATGGCAAAAGAGCTGGTTAAACGGGGCTGGTACATCGGTTTTACCGGCGTTTTGACCTTCAAAAACGCTAAAAAAGCGGTAGAAGTTGCATCCCAGATCCCCATTGACCGTCTGGTTCTGGAAACCGACTGCCCCTACATGGCGCCGGAGCCCTTCCGTGGCAAGCGCAATCACCCGGGATATCTATATCGCATGGCAGAAAAATTAGCCGAAATCCGTGGTTTGACCGTGGATGAGATCCACCGCATCACCACTGAAAACGGCAAACGTCTATACCGAATTGGATAAAAAAGACCGCCCACAGGCGGCACAAAACAGAAATGACCCTTGACTGACTTTCTTTCGAACCGTACAGTCAAGGGTCATTTCTGTTCACTCTTAGTATCTAACATCATTGGTTAACCTCTCTTTCTACAGTTTAGATCCTTACATTTGATCTGATCATCCATTTCTCAACATTCACAAATTCAATTATTCTCTTAAGCGAGAAAGGCTTGGTGTGTTGGAATATCCGAAAAATCATTTGTAATGATCCTGCCAGTTTCGACAATTTCTTATTTGATCGGACAGAATTCAAAATACTTAAAATCAGGATGGAAGGTTCCTTTTTTCTTGTTTTTGCTCTGAATGTTCTTGCTGTTGCAATCTAACTTGCCGATCAGAATTTACTTTTGTCTGAAACTTTGGGGAAGTTTTACCTGTACATTGGTATCACCTCTTGTGACTATAAGATATCACAACTTTATGCATATTTCAATACGCAATATTGTACAAAGTAACAAAAATGTATTTGTATAAAACACAGATTTCCTCACCGCAACTCCATCCCGCATTGACAACCGGCAATGCGATTTGGTATAATAAATGTGTTGGGCGGCCAAAAGGCCGCCCATTTTTTGTTGTAACTGCTGCGCTAAATGATTGTTTAGCGAAGTAAGCACCTCGGCGGCGCAGCCGACAGCAAAGGTGCGATTGCCACTGATTTGTATTCGCTGCGCGGAGCACCACCCTTGCCTCCCTCTCTGAGGGAGGTGGCACGCCGAACGGCGTGACGGAGGGAGTGTCGTTAAGACAGTGCATCTAACGTAGGACACTCCCCCAGTCAAAAATCGAAGATTTTTGCCAGCCCCCCCTCAGGGAGGGGGCCGAGGGTGCTGTGCTATCTCCTACCGCTGTAAACAATCATTTATCTTCCTAATTCATCGTCCCCTCAGCTCGGTGGAACAGCTCCCGGACTCGATCCCGCAAGGCAGTAGCCTCCGGCGTATCGACGGTGCCACTGTGGTCGATCCACTGGGCAGACGCAGTCTGGGCATCCTTCAGGGTTTGCAGGTCATAGCTCAGATCCGCCACCCGGAAGGCAGGCAGACCCGACTGCCTTGCTCCAAAGAAATCACCGGGGCCACGCAATTTCAAATCCTCCTCGGCAATCTTAAAGCCGTCGGTGGTCTTGCACAAAGCCTTCAGCCGCTGGAGAGTTTCAGTGTTGCGGTTGTGGGAGGTCAGGATGCAGTAGCTCTTGGAACTGCCCCGCCCCACCCGTCCACGAAGCTGGTGGAGCTGGGAAAGGCCGAACCGGTCTGCGTCCTCAATGACCATCAACGTGGCGTTGGGCACATCCACACCCACCTCGATGACCGTAGTCGCCACCAGCACATCCGCCTGCCCTACGGCGAAGGCCGCCATGACCGCTTCCTTTTCCGCACCCTTCATCTGCCCGTGGAGCAATAGAACCCGCAAGTCGGGAAATACGGTTTTTTGCAGAGTTTCCGCCCAGACCTCGGCAGATTTGATGCCCAATTCTTCATTTTCCTCCACCGCCGGGCAGACCACAAAACACTGATGCCCCTCGGAAACCTGCTTGCGGATAAAGGCGTTGATCCGAACCCGATAGCTCTCCCCCACCAAAAAGGTGTCAACCGTCTGCCGCCCCGGGGGCAGCTCATCCAGAATGGACACATCTAAATCGCCGTACATGATCAGCGCCAGCGTCCGTGGAATGGGCGTGGCAGACATGACCAGAACATGGGGGTCGCTGCCCTTGGAAGAGAGTTTGCTGCGCTGTGCCACGCCAAAACGGTGCTGCTCGTCTGCAATCACCAGCCCCAGATCGTTGAACACGGTCGCATCAGTGAGCAAAGCATGGGTGCCCACCGCCAGATCGATCTGACCGGCGGCAATGGCTTCCCGCATGGCTCGCTTTTCCTTTTCCTTCATGGAGCCCGTCAGCAGCCCCACACGCAGCCCCAGCACGCCGAAAATCTTAGACAAGGATTTATAATGCTGTTCCGCCAAAATCTCCGTAGGTGCCATTAATGCCGCCTGACGGTGGTTATTGGCGGCAAGATAAGCCGCCGCAGCCGCTACCATGGTCTTGCCGCTGCCCACATCGCCCTGCACAAGGCGGTTCATGGGCGTTCCACGGCCTACATCTGCCTGAATCTCCCCGATGGCCCGCTTCTGCGCCCCGGTCAATTCAAATGGCAAAGCGGCGTAAAAGGGCTTTAACTCCACATTCTCGTAGGGAGCCGTTCGTTTTCCGGCTCTGGACGCCCGCAAAAGGGCAAGCCCCGCAGAAAACACAAAGAACTCCTCAAATACCAGCCGCTTTTTCGCCAGCTCTGCCTCCTGCATAGAGGATGGCTCATGGATGGCGTAATACGCCCGCTCCGCCGGCAAAATGCCGTATTGCCGCCGTACCTCCTCGGGAATGACCTCCGGCGGCACATCGCAAATGGCCAGCGCCTGTCGCACTGCACGGAGGATACTGGCGTTGTTAAGTCCTGCCGTCAGGGGATAAATGGGCAGCACCCGCCGGGTGGTAACCGGGGCGGAATCCAGCGTTTCAAAGACCGGATTGGTCATATTGTAGCCGGAAAAATCCCCGCTGATGGCACCGTAGAAAATGTACTCCTTGCCATACTGGAGCTGGTCAGTAACATATCGGTTGTTGAAGAAGGTCACGTTCAGCCGCCCCGTATGATCCGCAAGCTGCACCTTGGTCATGTCCAGCCCCTTGCGAATGTGAGCCGTTCGGGAGGTGTTCATCACCATGGCTTTAAAACAGGCCGGGCGGTCAGCTTCCAGCTGATCGATGGTGACCAGCTTGGTGCGGTCCTCGTACCCCCGGGGGAAATGGCAGATCAGATCCCGGAGGGTGAAAATATTCAGGTTTTCAAACTGCTTTGCCTTGGCAGGCCCAACGCCCTTGAGTATGGTAATGGGATCGGACAATCTTGCCATATACACCCCTCCTTGGTAAGGTAAATTGTTGTTTACAGCAGTAAGAGATAGCACCGCACCCTCGGCCCCCTCCCTGAGGGGGCTGGCGAAAATCTCTGATTTTCGACTGGGGGAGTGTCCTACATTAGACGCATCGCCATAACGACACCCCCTCAGTCACGGCGGTCGCCGTGACAGCTCCCCCAAAGGGGGCGCCGAGGTGCTTACTGCACTAAACAACAATTTACCTTACAATCGAGTCCAACTCCTGAAACAACCCTATGGCGTGTGTAACATTGATCTTCTCGGCAATAGCCAGCAGGTCGTGCAAATCATCGTGCGTACGACTCAGATGAAATTGAGCCCGTTTTTCCGTTATGTCAATTTCATAATGGCAACACAGATTCGCATCCCTGTGGCGGTAGTTTTCCAATTCCGGGTAGGGCAGGGGGGTAACGGCACTACCCTCGGCGGTAACGGTGATGGTTGCCCCGTCCAGTGCGCACTCCAGCCAAATCTCCCGTCCTTGCCACGGCGCCAGATATTCCTCCGGAAGAACGTGGAGCGGCACCGGGGGCAGAAACACCGGACAGGAAAGTTTTTGAGCATAATAATGCGATACACCTACCGGACAGTTCAGTTCTTGAACCAGTATTTCAGCAATGGCGGCTGTTTCTTGTTCGTCAGGCCGCTGAAAATCCAGAAGCACTCCCATGCATTGGTTTTCCTCGACCACAGCGGCAAGCTGCGCTGCGATCAGGGCCGGGTCATGTCCGCACACCGGCGTTCGGTCGTTGAGGATGACCATGGAACCCGGTGGGAGTGCATTGGGTAAATTGGATAAACCTGTTCCATAGGGAGAAAAATGGCACGCCATCCAGGCAATATTTTGAGAGAATTCCGCATTTTTTCTGATTTCCCAGCCAGTCATGGCCAGAAACAGTGGGATTGCCATGGACAAATGCCTCCTTGCGTGGTATAATCTTATGGATATTTTATGAAAGTGAGTATGGCAATATGTCTTTTTCACTGCTTCCGAAGCTGATGGCAGATTCCCTGACTGATATCCACCCGGATATTCTGGTGGAGCGAGGCGTGAAGCTGCTGATGCTGGATTTTGACAATACCATCGTGCCCTACACCTCAGATGTGCCCACACCGCTGATGGCGGCGTGGCTGGCATGGGTGAAGGATTGCGGGATGTATGTTTGTGTGGTGTCCAACTCCAAACGGGATAGAGTACGTATTTTCTGTAAAAAGCACGGACTGGACTGCATCACTCACGCAAAAAAACCTTTCAAAAAAGGCATCCGCCAATGCCTGAACAAGTACGGCATTGCGCCCACGGAAGCGGCGCTGGTGGGAGATCAGATCTTTACGGACACGCTGGGAGCCAATGGCTGCGGCGTGCAGTCGATCTTAATCAAGGCTATTGATAATCACAACATCTGGCTGAAGCTGCGCCATGTTGCTGAATTGCCTTTCATCTTTTTGGCACGGAAAAGGAGAATTATAACATGAAAAATCTTGAGAAATACCTGTCCATATTGGGCGATGAGGTGGACGGACTGCTGCTGACCAGTCGGTTTAGCCGCCACTACGGTGCGGAATTTGACATTGCCGAGGGCATCGCCATCGTGACGAAGCAGGGCTGCCGCTACTTTACGGACAGCCGCTATATCGAGTCCGCTCAAAACGGCATCAAGGGTTTTGAGGTTCTGGAAATGAATCGGGCCAACCCCTTTGCCAAGCTGATCAACGATGCTATCGCCGATTTCGGCGTGACCACCCTTGGCTATGAGGAGGATTACCTGACGGTTGCGGAGTTTATGGCCTTTGAGCAGAAGCTCAACGCCAAGCTGGTGCCTATGAACGCTAAAATTTCCGGCTTCCGGGCTATTAAGGAAGAGTACGAGCTGGAGCGGATGCGCAAGGCCCAGCAGATCACCGATGCAGCCTTTACGGAGGTTTTGACCCGCATCAAGGTCGGCATGACGGAAAAGGAGCTGGCGGCAGAGTTGATTTACTGCCTGCTGAAAAATGGTGGCGAAGGCCTCAGCTTTGAGCCCATCGTGGTGTCCGGTCCCAATACCAGCCTGCCCCACGGCGTTCCCGGGGAACGGCGGTTGCAGGAGGGCGATTTTATCACTATGGATTTCGGCGTGACCTATCAGGGGTACTGCTCCGACATGACCCGTACCGTTGCTCTTGGTTATGCCACTGAGGAAATGCGCATGGTCTATGACACGGTTTTGAAAGCCCAGCTTGCGGGCATCGCCGCCACCCGGGCCGGTGTGAAGGGGAAGGACGTGGATGCTGCTGCCCGGCAGGTCATTGAGGATGCAGGCTACGGCCCCTATTTTGGCCATAGCTACGGCCACAGCATCGGCATGGAGTGCCACGAGATGCCGTCTTGCAGTCCTTCCGGTGAGGTTGTCATGGAAGAAAAAATGGTTTCCAGCGCTGAGCCCGGCATCTATCTGCCCGGAAAATTCGGCGTGCGCATCGAGGATGTGGTGGTTTTTAAGGCAGATGGATGTGAAAATCTGACCCACAGCCCCAAAAATTTGATAATTATCTAAAAACTTTTCCATTCCCCCTTGAAAAATTTCGGTTTTTCGGTTAGAATATACCAGTTAAATCATAAACACATCGCCCCCGAAAGGGAGAGCATATTTAGGAGGATATTAACATGATTTCTGCAGGTGATATTAGAAACGGCATTACCTTCGAAATGGACGGCAAGGTTATGCAGGTCATCGAGTTCCAGCACGTCAAGCCCGGCAAGGGTGCGGCTTTCGTCCGTGTCAAGATGCGCAACGTCATTACCGGCGGTGTGACCGAAACTTCCCTGAACCCCTCTGCCAAGTTCCCCACCGCTTTCATTGAGAGAAAGAAGATGGAGTACTCCTACAACGACGGTTCTCTGTACTACTTCATGGATCAGGAGACCTACGAGCTGGAGCCCATCGATGGTGCCAACCTGGACGATAGCTTCAAGTTCGTTAAGGAGAACGACATTTGCACCATCATGAGCTACAAGGGCAAGGTCTTCGGTGTCGAAGTTCCCAACTTTGTTGATCTGGTGGTCACTGAGACCGAGCCTGGCTTCGCCGGCAACACTGCTACCAACGTCACCAAGCCCGCTACTGTTGAGACCGGCGCTGAGGTGAAGGTGCCCCTCTTCATCAACGAGGGTGACAAGATCCAGATCGACACCCGTACCGGTGAGTATCTGGGCCGTTCCAAGGCTTAATTAAGGAGAAATACCATGACCATTTCTGAAAAGGCTGCCTACCTGAAGGGCCTGATGGATGGCCTGAATCTGGACACCGAGAAGGCCGAGGGCAAGATGATCTCTGCTATCGTGGATCTGCTGGGCGATGTAACCAAGCGGCTGAGCGATGTGGAGGAAACCACCATCGCCATCTCCGACGAGCTGGACGAGATCGAAGAGGATCTGGATGCCATCGAGGATTACATCCTGGATGAAGAGGATGACGAATTCGATTTCGACGATGATGACGACTTCGAGGACTACGACGATGACGAGGACTTCGAGGATGAGGGCTTCGACTTTGGCGATGATGACAGCATCATCTACGAGGTGAAGTGCGCTTGCGGCAATGTCATCAACTTCGATGAGGAAACTCTGGAGTCTGGCTCCATCGTCTGCGACAAGTGCGGCGAGCTGCTGGAGTTTAGCTTCGACGACGAGGACGAAGAGTAAACGTTGAAAACTGTATACGACTGGGGATGTTCCTGTCGTAGAGCGGAGGTTGCTTCCGCTGCTAAATCGAAGAATAGTAAAATCCGCAGATGGTGTTGCCCATCTGCGGATTTTGTTATATAATTACCTCTGTGATGATTACAGTGTAAGTGTTTTCAAAATTATGAGCAAGAAGGTGGATCTATGGCAAAGAAAGCAAAGAAACGAATGCATAAGATGCCTCCGCTGTCCATTGGAGATAAAGTGATATATTGGGCCGTCTTGCTGTTGCTATGTGCTATGTATCTTATTTTGCTGTTTGGACCACTCTATTTGCGACATAGAATTGCATTTGCTGATGAAACTGTGGTGGCGGCAGAGGAAAATATTAGCGTATGGTGGCTCATAGTTCCGTGGATGACGTTTTTCTTGATGACATTCATCCTGTGGATTCAATCATATCAGGAACGCAAACCGATATTTGGTAGACGGAATTTTAAATATGGACCACCAGCTTGGCCTAAAGTATATCCGTTATTTATGAAAAACAAGCCTTATGTGTTTGTTAGTGAGAGAAAAAAGAAAGAACGCAAGCGAATTGCAGTCATTTTGATGGTAATGGTGCTTGTGAGCTTTATCCCATTGCCGTGGTCGCTCTATGGACGTGACTGTTTAAAAAGTGACGGAAGCATTGTGCAGTATAATATGTTCAACAGTTCGGTGCGTGATTTTTCATCCGGAGATATTGAGGAAATAAAAATTGAAACATACCGTTACAGCACTGGAAAGTATTATAGGAAAACGCACTGGGGTGTGCAGATGATATTACTTACAGATAACGGGAAGAAATACACATTCGACCATCGCGAATTTCGAGATGACGTACATAGTGAATCCTTGTATTGGCTTGTAGCCATGACGAGTATTAAAAACAATTATGATCCAAGTATTATTCGTTACGAAGGTGTTGAAGATCTGAACCTGGTTATTACAGATAAGAATTTATCGCAAAGAAACATAGAGTTGCTATATCAACTATTTGGACAGAAATAGTCACCAAATGCAACCATGGCATAGCTTGAAAAGCAGAGCGGGAGCAAGTCCAGCCCTACGACAAGACCCGGTAGATTTTTCACCTACCGGGTCTATTTCATAGTGTTTATATTTTTCCCTGGAATACCAGCAACAGCAGCACACAGGAGATCAGCAAGCCGCCCCCCAGCAGGTAAATGCCGATTTTTGCAGAACCGGACTTGCCTGCGCCGGTGGAAATCAGACCGGTTTTCCGAAGAGCGCTAACCAGCGGCTTATAAAGGCACAAGACAAAGGCACTGTTGAATCCGGCCTTCAGTAAATTGAAGGGCAGGAACACGGTCAGCAGCATCCCCTCCACGGCTTCCCGACTGACACCCATATACAGCGGCGTGATCAGCCAGTTCCACAGCACCATCACCACCGCCATGGCAGCAGAACCAAGCACCAGTCCTAAAACCGCACCGGACAGGGTGTGACGTTTTTTGTAAACAAAAGCGGCGGTACAGGCAAAGCTGCAGGTGGAGATCAAATTCATCAAACCGCCGATGGGCCCTGTCTGGCTGATGGTGACCATTTCCAGCAGCGAAACCACAAGAGAGATCACGAAGGATGCCACCGGCCCCAGTAAAAAACCGCCGATGGTGATGATCACATCCTTGGGTTCGTAACTTAAAAACAGCACCACAGGAATTCGGATCAGACTGACGATCAGATACGCCACCGCCGCCAGCATAGCCAGCAGAACCAGCTTTTTAATTGGAAAATGAGCATTGTTTTTCATGCTGCCCATTGCCTCCTTCGTACAAAATGCGCCCTGAGAATAGATTCTCAGGGCGCAGAACAAACACTGATAGGGTGTCAGTCTTCTTTCATCCAGACTATACTGTCGGTATCGGAATTGCACCGATTCAACGCATTTGCGCTCGCGGACTATTACCGCCGGTGGGGAATTTCGCCCCGCCCTGAAGACTCTCATGAACTTGGTTACACCATATCAAACAAGCAAGCAGTTGTCAAGAGGCAGATTTTGTGATATGATCAACTTGCTTCAGGGGAGCCGGTTTGTGTAGCGGAGGTCGGTTGCGTCGGCGCAGGTGTGGTTTGGGCTGGCATCTTGAAGCTTTGAATGACACCCTTAGCCGCGGTGTCCGTCACATCGCCACCAATGACCTGATTTTTGCTGATGAGCAGGGTGGCGTACACCGGCTCGGTGGCACCGGGGTAATTGTTGATCTTGTACACATAGCGCATGACCGTGGTGCCGGCATGAGCCATCAGATCGTAGCCCTGACTTTTTTGCAGGGCATTGTAGCGGTCGAAGACCTCGCTGGACTGTTCGGGAATACGCACCTGACTGGATTCCACCGGGGAATTTGTTACCTCCCAGCCGAAGCCGTTCAGAAATTTGACACGGTCATCGTTGCTGGCAACGCTGGTAACGGTGGTGGAGGTGGGCGTGGAATCCTCTCCGCCCAGCAGCAGGAACAGTCCTGCCACCGCCACCACCACTGCCGCCAAAATAATGGCGATCTTTTTCTTATCGACCTTTGCGGTCATGACTAACATGATGATCCCTCCAGTTCTTTTCTTGCTGTACAGCCTATGTGCCGCACCGGGGGGATAGAACGGAGGAATTATGGAAAGACTGGACAAATTCCTGTGCGACAGCGGGGCGGGTACCCGCAGCCAAGTGAAGTTGATCTTGAAAGCCGGACGGGTCACAGTGGATGGGGCGGTCGCCCGGGATAACAGCCTGAAGATCGATCCCCAGAAGCAATCCGTATGCCTGGATGGAGCGCCCTTGGGTGGTAAGCGCTGTATTGTGCTGATGCTGAATAAACCGGCTGGATACATTACCGCCACAGAAGATCCCAAGGAACGTACCGTTATGGAACTGTTACCGAGTGGATACCGGGCCATGGGGCTGAACCCCATCGGTAGGTTGGATAAGGCCACGGAGGGGCTGCTGCTGTTTACCAATGACGGCGATCTGCTCCACCGGCTGATTAGTCCTAAAAAGGAAGTGCCCAAAATTTATTATGCCCGACACGAGGGTACTGCTACGGATGAGGACGTGGCGGCTTTTGCCGCAGGTCTGGAGCTGCGGGATGGCACCCTTTGTTTACCTGCAAAGCTGGAACCGCTGGGGCCGGGGGAGAGCCTGATTACCGTCTGCGAGGGAAAATACCATCAGGTTCGTCGGATGATGGCATCCCGTGGAATGCACGTGGAGTATTTGGAGCGGCGGCAGGAGGACAATCTGACCCTTGGCAACCTGCCGAGAGGTGCAGTGCGGGAACTGACAGAGGAGGAAATCGCTTCCCTGAATGAAAAATGAAGTTCCATTTTGGAAAAGCATATGATATAGTAGAAAGAAAAAACGGCAGGTGCGGAAATGAAAAACAAAAAATGGTTTTGGATTGGAATGACTCTGTTTATCGTTGCCATAACGGCGGCGGTGATCGGCGTGAATTATTGGTATCATTCCGGTACGGTTCGGGTTACCGGAGAGAAAATCCGGGTTAACATGGAGGGTACGGGATATATTTTTGATCCCCAGACCGGTGAAGTGACCGGACAGACCCCGGTTCGTGTCAGCGGTGAGACTCGTGCGTCAGATAAGGATATGTTTGACGGATATCTGGAAGTTATGGGGTATGTAAACCTGACAGATGGCACTGTTACCACTACATCCGTGATAAGCAAGGACGACACGGGCTTCTGGCAGATTGAGTGCATTGAGAATTGCCGACACTTTGAAAATGGGCAGAACGGTGCGACTGTCCCGGTGGATCATCTTTGCGACTACCACTACATTTATTATTTCTATCCTGAGAAACAGGATTTTCTTGTGGTAATGGTCAAGGATTTTGATGAACCCCATCCGGTCTATGTGGTTTTGGCAGACAGCCAGGAGCAGGCCAAAGAAACCTACAAGTGGTTCATGGAGAATAAACCGAAAAGCTGATAAAAGAGCCGCCTGCGAGCGGCTCTTTTCCGTTATGCAACACGAAATTTTGTTTGAATTTCCTCTTGTACCACGGTATATTTCGTGGTATAATATGATGAATAACTTTAAGAGAGTAGGTGCATACCATGCACGATACCATACACATCAGAGGTGCCCGTGAAAACAACCTGAAAAATGTGGATTTGACCATCCCCAGAGATAAATTGGTGGTGTTTACCGGGCTTTCCGGTTCGGGAAAATCCAGTCTGGCTTTTGACACTATTTACGCTGAAGGCCAGCGGCGGTATGTGGAAAGTCTGAGCTCCTACGCCCGGCAGTTCCTTGGACAGATGGATAAACCGGATGTGGACAGCATTGACGGTTTGTCGCCCGCCATTTCCATCGATCAGAAAACTACCTCCAAAAATCCCCGCTCCACCGTAGGTACGGTGACAGAGATCTACGACTACCTGCGTCTTCTTTGGGCCAGAGCCGGCATTCCCCATTGCCCCAAATGTGGTAAGGAGATCGCCCGACAAACCATCGACCAGATTGTTGACCGGGTGGAGGCCTTGGAACAGGGGACGAAATTCATCGTCTTATCCCCGGTGGTTCGGGCAAAAAAGGGCGAGCATCAGAAGATCTTCGAGGATGCCCGGAAGGGCGGTTTCGCCCGTGTGCGGGTGGATGGCATTTTGTACGATCTGACCGAGGAAATCAAGCTGGAGAAGAATAAAAAGCACACCATCGAGCTGGTGGTGGATCGTCTGGTCATCAAGGAAGGTCAGCGCCGCCGATTGACGGACTCCATAGAAACCGCCTGCGCCCATTCCGGCGGTTTGGTGACCATTGAGTTGCCGGCTACGGGGGAGGAGCTGAGCTTCTCTCAGAACTACGCCTGCGAGGATTGTGGTGTCAGCTTGACGGAGCTGGAGCCACGAATGTTTTCCTTCAACAATCCTGCCGGTGCCTGCCCAAGCTGTACCGGTCTGGGGTTCCAATTGGTCGCTGACGAGGATTTGGTGATCCCGGATAAGACGAAATCCATTTTTGATGGAGCTATTCAGGTTTCCGGCTGGAACAGCGCCCGAACGGACTCTATTTTCCGTATGTATTTTGAGGCGCTGGCTCAAAAATACCACTTTTCTTTGACCGCTCCTGTGAAGGATCTGCCCCGGGAAGTCATGGATGTGATTCTCAACGGCACCAAGGGTGAAAAGCTGCGCATGACCTATAACCGTGGCAATGGTATGGGTGTGTTGGAGCAGCCGTGGGAGGGTATCCTGAACAATATCAGCCGCCGATATAAGGAAACACAGTCTGATTCGGCCCGGAAGGAGCTGGAGGAATGTATGTCCAGCGCACCCTGTCCCCATTGCGGTGGTGACAGACTTTCGGATATCGCTCGGGCGGTTACCGTTGGCGGTGTGGGCATCATGGACTTCTGCCGCATGAGCGTGCGGCAGGCGCTGGAATTTGTGGATGGCCTTCATTTGGAAGGGAACATGGCTCTGGTAGCAGAGCAGATTCTGCGAGAAATTCGCTCCCGGCTTCAGTTTTTGATGGACGTTGGCCTGCAATATTTGACGCTCTCCCGGTCGTCAGGCACGTTGTCTGGCGGTGAGAGTCAGCGGATTCGCCTGGCGACCCAGATCGGTTCTTCCTTGATGGGCGTGCTGTATATTCTGGATGAGCCTTCCATCGGACTGCACCAGCGGGATAATGACAAGCTGCTGGGGACGCTGCGGAATCTGCGTGATTTGGGTAACACCCTGATCGTGGTGGAGCATGATGAAGATACCATGCGTGCGGCGGACTTCATCGTGGACGTAGGCCCCGGTGCGGGCAGCCGTGGCGGTGAGATTGTGGCGGCAGGCACGCTGGATGAGATCATCGCCCAGCCTCGCTCCATAACCGGTCAATACCTGTCCGGCGTGAAAAAGATTCCGGTTCCCTCTGCACGCCGCAGCGGAAATGGAAAATGCCTGACGGTGTGCGGCGCAGAGGAAAACAACCTGAAAAATGTGGATGTTTCTATTCCCTTGGGCACGCTGACCTGTGTGACCGGCGTATCCGGTTCCGGCAAGTCCAGTCTGGTGGGCGAGGTGCTGAATAAGACCCTACTGGGCAAGCTGAATCATGCCAGAACCCGCCCCGGCAAGTGCCGCTGTGTGGAGGGGCTGGAGCATCTGGATAAGGTCATCGACATTGACCAGAGCCCCATCGGACGAACCCCTCGCTCCAATCCGGCAACCTATACGGGACTTTTTAATGACATTCGTGATCTGTTTGCCTCCACGAACGACGCAAAAATCCGTGGCTACGGCCCGGGCCGTTTCTCCTTCAATGTCAAGGGCGGACGGTGCGAGGCCTGTAGCGGTGATGGTCTTGTGAAGATCGAGATGCATTTCCTTGCGGACGTTTACGTTCCCTGCGAGGTCTGCCGTGGCGCCCGATATAACCGTGAAACCTTGGAGGTTCAGTACAAGGGCAAGAATATTTCTCAGGTGCTGGATATGACCGCCGAAGAAGCGGTGGAGTTCTTTGAAAACCTGCCGAAGATCCGTCGCAAGGCTCAGACGCTTGTGGAAGTTGGCTTGGGCTATGTGAAGCTGGGTCAGTCCAGTACAACTTTGTCCGGCGGCGAGGCCCAGCGTGTCAAGCTGGCAACGGAGCTGGCTCGGGTGTCCACCGGACGCACCATTTATGTTCTGGACGAGCCGACCACTGGCTTGCACGCAGCGGACGTGCACAAGCTTATTGAGGTTTTGCAGCAGCTGGTGGATGCAGGAAACACTGTGCTGGTCATCGAGCATAATTTGGATGTGATCAAAACCGCCGACCATATCATCGATCTGGGCCCGGAGGGCGGCGATCAAGGTGGCTACGTGGTAGCGGCGGGTACGCCGGAGGAAGTGGCTGCTGTGGACGGCAGCTACACCGGTCAGTATCTGAAACGGTATTTATAAAAAATACTCAGCGTGCCGGCGCATCGGCACGCTGAGGTTCAGCTTTTATAATAGAAAGATAGGGGCAGTACGTCGGACAATTCCATAAGTCCGTGATCATGCTCGCCTGCATAATCCACATTCAGGATGGGGGAGCGTACGGCAGAGCCGTTGGCTTTTTTGATGGCGATGCTCATGGTCACACGGGTTCCGCCACCGGCAGGCTGATTAACCAGAACGGTTCCACCGTGGGTGGCGGCAGCACCACGTACCAGAACCATACCTAATCCCAGACCGGTAGAGGACGAATCCAAAGCCGGAGCTCGGCGGAAGCGGGTAAATACATTGCCCAGCATTTGACTGGGGATGCCGCTGCCATTGTCCTGAATGGAAAGATATAGTTTGTTCTCCCGACGGGTCAGCTTAGCCTCGATCAAATCGCCGGGGCTGCAGTGTTTTATAGAATTGGAGAGGATGTTGTAGATGGCTCGCTCCAGTCGATCAGCGGCGATCATGCAGTTGATTTCTTCCCGGGGGCCGGAATAGGTCAGCTGAATTCCTGTTGCGGCTACCAACACCTGCGCTTGCTCAAATATCTCGGCGATCACGGCGCATACGTCCTGACAAGTCATCCGTGCCGGCGTGTTGCTGGTATATTGGATGGCACAGCTCATGTTGCATAGCATCCGGTTCAGCTGATTCAGCCGCTGGTTCATGCGAGCCAGATTGGCCTGTGTTGCAGGATCGTCCGGGATTTCACCACTGGGGAACAACAGGTCTGTGACAGCCATGATATCTGAGATGGGTTCACGGATCTCTGTGGCAGTCAACGCCATAGCCTGTAATTCAGCCTGATCGGATTCGTGATCAATGACAAACAGATCGAAATCGTCAAAATGTCTGACGTTAGCGTGGTAGGAACAACCGGACAGTTCCAGTGTTAAATACAGACATCCGCTGCTGAAGCGGCGGTATTCCTCTGCGTCATGACCAAGAAAGGGATCGACGGGAGTGTTGACTTCGATGAGAAGGTGACCTGCGGCTTGATTGACGAGAGTGATGAAGCCGTTTTTTACGCAAAAGGCGGGCTGTGGCACCATTTCCAGCATCCCGCTCATATCTTTTTGTTCTTCCATGACAAACCTCCTTGCGGTATATCATGCGCAGAATTCGGTGGAACTTTCACCGTTTCGTTTCGACGATTTACACACGATCTATTCTAACTGGAAAATCCCAAAATAGCAAGTCAAATCCATTCGGAGGTGAAAAATATGTCGGTTCATGATGGACACCGGGAGCGGCTCAAGCAGCGGTTCCTGGCAGAAGGACTTGACAAATTTACAGATATACAGGCGTTGGAGCTGCTTCTGTTCTACTGCATCCCACGAAAGGACACCAATGAGCTGGCGCATAAGCTGCTGAAGCGGTTTGGTAGTCTTTCTCAGGTCATGGAAACAAGCCATGAGGAATTGATGACAGTGGAAGGCGTCGGCTCCAATACCGCCACATTCCTAAAACTGATCCCGGCAGCTGGGCGGTTTTACTCCGTTGACCGAACCAACCGAAGTAAAATACTGAATACCTTAACGGAATGTGGTCATTTCATGAAGGAGTATTTTGAAGGCCGCAGCCATGAAACGGTGTTCCTGCTCTGTCTGGATGCTAAGTGCAAGGTGCTGTGCTGCCATCAGGTGGGCGAAGGCGGCGTCAATTCTGCCGGTGTGCCCATCCGCCGTGTGGTGGAAACAGCACTGGCGGCCAATGCGACTACGGTTGTGCTGGCGCACAATCACCCCAGCGGATTGGCGTTGCCCTCCCATGAGGATATCGCTACCACCCGTAGATTGGCTGTGGCACTGGATGCGGTGGAGATTACGCTGGCTGACCATATGGTTGTGGCAGACGGTGATTTTACATCCATGGTTCAGTCCGGGTACTATCGTCCCGGGGAATGTACACTTCAAATCTAGGAGGTGCGGTATGGATCGTTTTAAACTGGTTTCTGATTATCGTCCCTCCGGCGATCAGCCGGGAGCCATCGAGGGCCTTGTTAACGGCGTGAATTGGGGACTGCGGGAGCAGACCTTGTTGGGCGTTACCGGCTCCGGTAAGACTTTCACCATGGCTTCGGTCATCGAAAAGCTGAATCGTCCCACGCTGGTGCTGGCGCACAATAAGACACTGGCGGCTCAGCTTTGCAGCGAATTTCGGGAGTTTTTCCCGGATAATGCGGTGGAATATTTCATTTCTTATTACGATTACTACCAGCCGGAGGCATACATCGCCCACACGGATACCTATATCGAAAAGGATGCTTCCGTCAATGAGGAGATCGACCGCCTGCGGCACAGCGCTACTTCGGCACTGTTTGAGCGGCGGGATGTGATCGTGGTTTCGTCGGTGAGCTGCCTGTATGGACTGGGCGACCCCATCGATTATAAGAGCATGGTTATCTCGCTGCGAGTAGGGCAGGAGCGATCCCTGGATGACATTCTACGCAAACTGGCGGAGATTCGTTACGAGCGTAACGACCTTGATTTCTCCCGTAATAAATTCCGTGTCCGGGGAGATACGCTGGAAATTTACCCCGCTTATTGGTCTGGGCGGGCCATCCGGGTGGAGTTTTTTGGCGATGAGATCGACCGAATCTCTGAAATCAACGCCGTTTCCGGCATGGTGGAGCGGTATATCGATCACGTTGCTATCTATCCTGCCAGCCATTACGTGGCATCTCGGGATAAGCTCCAGCGGGCGATGCTGGAGATTCAGCGGGAATGTGATGAGCAGGTGGCGTGGTTCCGGGCGCAGGACAAGTTGATCGAAGCTCAGCGCATCGCCCAGCGGACGGCGTATGATTTGGAAATGCTGACGGAGATCGGCTTCTGCAACGGCATTGAGAATTATTCCCGGGTCATTCAGGGTCGTGCTCCCGGCACGCCGCCCACCACATTGCTGGACTATTTCCCTGATGATTTTCTGCTGTTCATTGATGAAAGCCATGTGACCCTGCCTCAGTGCCGGGCCATGTACGCCGGCGACCGGAGTAGAAAGGATGCGCTGGTGAACTATGGTTTCCGCCTGCCCTCGGCCTATGATAACCGTCCTCTGAACTTTACGGAGTTCGACAGCAAGCTCAATCAGGTGATCTATGTGTCCGCTACTCCCGGCGAGTATGAGCAGACTCGCTCCGGCCAGACGGTGGAGCAGGTCATCCGGCCTACTGGCTTGCTTGATCCGATTGTGGAGGTTCGCCCCATTGATGGGCAAATCGATGACCTGATCGGGGAGATCAACGCCCGCAGTGCCAAAAATGAGAGGACACTGGTGACTACTCTGACCAAGAAAATGGCGGAGGATCTGACGGTTTATCTGCAAAAAGCGGGCATCAAGGTGCGCTACATGCACTCGGACATCGGAGCCATGGAACGTATGGAGATCATCCGTGATCTTCGGATGGCAAAGTTCGATGTATTGGTGGGTATCAATCTGCTGCGTGAGGGATTGGATCTGCCGGAGGTAAGCTTGGTTGCCATTCTGGATGCGGATAAGGAAGGCTTCCTCCGCTCGGAAACCAGCCTGATCCAGACCATTGGCCGTGCTGCAAGAAACGCCGAAGGTCGGGTCATCATGTATGCCGACAATATGACTCCATCCATGCGAGCCGCTATCGACGAAACGGAACGCCGCCGGGGGATTCAGGATGCCTATAATCAGGCGAACGGAATTGTTCCCAAAACAGTCATCAAGTCCGTTCGTGATTTGATCGAAATTTCCTCGCCTACTGCCGAGCGCAAGGGTCGCACCGGTGTGAAGATGACCAAGGCAGAAAAGGAAAAGGAGATCGCCCGTCTGGAAAAGCAGATGAAGGAAGCAGCGAAGATGATGGAATACGAATACGCCGCCGTGCTGCGTGACCAAATCATCGAACTGCGAGGGAATGGAATTAAGTGAAATATTTTTGCGGAGGGTATGCCTTCGCAAAAATAATACTTGACATACTGTGCGGAACACAGTATGCTAATGACACACAACAACGTGCGAGGTGAAGTATGGATATAAATGAAAGTGTATCTGGTTTGGTACTGGAGCTGCGGCGCGGCACGCTGATCTTGCTGGTGTTGAGTCAGTTGAAGAAACCCAGATACGGCTATGATCTGGTGAAACGGCTTAATGACAAGGCGATTCCCATTGATGCGAATACGCTCTATCCCTTGATGCGTCGGCTGGAAAGTCAAAGCCTGCTGAAAAGTCAATGGGATACGGGGGAGGCGAAGCCCCGGAAATACTACCAGATCACGGAGGATGGCCTGGCAGTGTTGGAAAAGACCACAAATTACTGGAACTCGTTTTCTAAGAATGTAAACGATCTATTGGAGGGAAGAGAAAATGAAGAATGATCTCATTGACCGCTATATTTACGCGGTCACAAAACGCATGAACCCGAAAATTCGGGGGGATGTGAAGAATGAGCTGTACGGCCTTGTGGATGATATGCTCATGGAGCGCTGCGGAGAAATGACACCTACGGAGAAGGATATTCGTGTGGTGCTGACGGAACTGGGCAGCCCCCAGGAACTGTACGCCAAATACGATGAGGACAGCAAAAAGTGCCTAATCGGTCAGCCTTACTATTCGATCTATAAATTTGTATTGAAGATCGTGCTGATCAGCGCTGCCATCGGACTGACCATTGCACTGGCCATCGAGCAGATCGTGGAGCCTGTGTTCTGGCTTGAGGCGGTGGGCAACTGGCTTTCTTCTGTGTGGTCAACGCTGCTGGTGGCTTTTGCTTTTGTAACCATTTTGTTTGCGGTATTCTATCACAAGGGAATTAAGATCAATGATCCTTTCAACTTTGACGATCTGCCCCCGGTGCCCCAGAAGAAGCAGGAGATCTCCAAGTGGGAATGCATCGTTGGCATCGGCTTTTCAGTGTTGTTTATGACGCTGTTCCTTGCTGCTCCTCAGGTGTTTGCGATCTATTATGAGCACGGGGAATGGATTCCCATTTTCAATGTAGATGTACTGCGAACCTACTGGTACATCATTTTGGGCTTCACTGCAGCCGGTATCATTCGAGAGGTGGTCAAGCTGCTGGAAAAGCGATACAATCGAACTGTTCTGCTGACTAGTATTGGTTCCAATGTGGCATCCGCCTTGCTTGCGATTTGGTGGCTTACCGGAAGAGATTTATTTAACCCTGTGTTTGAGCAGAAGATGGCAATCCTTTTTACAGGTGAGGCAGAGTTTATCGCCCGCATTATGATGAATTTCCGGTATTTCTTTCTTGCGATTATGATTTTTGCACTGCTTATCGATACAGTTGAGACCATAGTTAGAACCCTCAGAAAATAAGAAAGTGGCTGTTGCAGATTTCGCAACAGCCACTTTTATAGCAATTATTCACTTCTCAGCGCCACAACGGGGTCTTTTCGTGCAGCACTCTTAGCGGGGATCAGACCTGCGATGAAGGTCAGCAATACGGAAATACACACCAAAATAAACGCCGCATTGGGGTGCAGGTAAGCCTTTGCGTTCAACTCAAACACATTGTTGATCAGCAAATTGATGGGGATGATCAAAAGCTCAGTCACCGCAATGCCAACCAAGCCTGCTGCCAATCCTTCGATCATAGTTTCGGCATTAAATACCCGGCTCACGTCGCCCTTGGATGCACCAACCGCACGGAGGATGCCGATTTCTTTGGTTCGCTCCAGCACGGAAATGTTGGTGATAATGCCAATCATAATGGAAGAAACCACAAGGGAAATCGCCACAAAAGAGATCAAAATATAGCTGATGGCGTTAATGATTGTGGTGATGGAGGACATCATCAGACCCACATAATCGGTGTAGATGATTTGATCCTCCTCAGCCTTGCTCTTGTTGTAATCGGCAATGATATCCGCAATGGCATCCTTGGACTCGAAATCGATGGGGTACAGGTTGATGGCAGTGGGCTTATCCAGATCGGATACGCCCAGAATGGTCAGGTTCTGCTCGTAGGTGGATTTGGATGTGCCGCTGAAAACGTTCTTGGACAGGTATGCTGCGATGTCCTCCTCAGGCATTCCAGCCTGCTGCATCTGACCGATGATACCGGTGATTTGTGCCTGCATCTCCGGGGGCAGGGTAGGGAGCATGGCCTGAATTTCAGCCATGGAGTAGATCTTGGTTTCGATGTTTTCGTTGGAGAAGGGCAGCCCGGTGAGCACATCGGTGTTGGGGCTTGCCTTCTGTGCTTTCACAATGGCGGATTCGTTGACCTTGTTAATCATGTGGGTCATCAGCTCGCCGGTGTAGCCGATGATGCCACCGGCACTGGCAACACCGCTGTCAGCCCGGGGGCGGAGAATGCCCACGATCTCGATTTCCTCAGCGCCCTGCAGCTTGGCAGTCAGGTACACTTCGTCCTCGGACATATCCATCCAAATGCCGTTTTGCTCCTGATAGTAGTCTGTGGAGGGCAGAATCTTAAAATCCAGACCGATAAAATTGCTGTAGCTGTATTCGTGAATGGTGGTGTCGATTTCAACATCGTTGCCCAGCAGTTTCTGTTGCAGCGCTTCCTGCAGCACGGACATATCCAGAATACCCAGGGCGTACAGGGTGTAGTCGGTGACACGGTTGTTCTCATCAACGATCAGTACCACTTCGTTCCATGCGTTGGGCAGCCGTCCGCTGAGCACCTCACACTGACTTTCCAGCAGTTCCCGATTGCCGGGGAGCTGGCTCCACACATCCATGCTGGACGCCATCATGCCGCCATTGTCCAACCCCATGGCAGAGAATACGCTGCTGGGATTGACCTGATACACGCCGTTGGAGGTATCCGCCTTGTAAATGTTCAGGGGAGTGGAATAAATATAGCGAATTTCGCTGGTCAGATCTTCCAGTCCGCTGTTGCCGGACTCGATGAAGTGCTTGAAAGCGGTCAGGTTGTTGGAGGTGGCGCTGGAGAACATCATATCCATCATGCCGGACATCACATTGGAGGAATAGATGGCATCCTCCTTGGGATCGACCAACTGCTCCTGATCGTTCATGGCACCCATCATGCTGTTCATGTCCATGGTCTGGCTTTCCAGCGTCAGGGGATAGCTGGAAAGAGTATCCCGTTCCACATCGTCAATGTAATTGTTGATGCCGGTGGAAATGCTGAGGATCAGGGCAATGCCAATGATGCCGATGGAACCGGCAAAGGCGGTTAAGATGGCCCGGCCCTTTTTGGTCATCAAATTGCTTAGAGAAAGAGAGAAAGCAGTCAGTGCCGACATGGATGCACGCTTTCCTTTTTCAGGAGCGGCGGATGCCTGCTCCTGTGCGCCGTCAAAGGGGGCGGAGTCAGCGATAATATTGCCGTCCAGCAGACGCACAGTGCGGGTGGCGTAGGTTTCTGCCAGCTCAGGGTTATGGGTGACCATGATGACCAGCCGGTCGTGGGAGATCTCCTTCAGCAGCTCCATGACCTGCACGGAGGTTTCGGAGTCCAGTGCGCCGGTGGGTTCGTCAGCCAGCAGGATTTCCGGATCGTTGACCAGCGCACGGGCGATGGCCACACGCTGCATCTGACCGCCGGACATCTGGTTGGGCTTTTTGTGAAGCTGATCGCCCAGACCCACTTTTTCCAGCGCCTCGATGGCACGGCGGCGGCGTTCCGCTTTTTTAACACCGGACAGGGTCAGAGCCAGCTCCACGTTTGCCAGAACGCTCTGGTGGGGGATCAGGTTGTAGCTCTGGAATACGAAGCCAACGGAGTGATTGCGGTAAGTGTCCCAGTCCTTGCTCTTGAAGTTTTTAGTGGACTTGCCCCGGATGATCAGATCGCCGGAGGTGTATTGGTCCAGTCCGCCGATGATGTTCAGCAAGGTGGTTTTGCCGCAGCCGGACTGACCGAGGATCGCCACGAATTCCGAAGCTCGGAATTCGATGCTAACACCCTTCAGAGCGTG
Organism: Faecousia sp.; assembly: GCA_045123795.1. Lineage (GTDB taxonomy): Bacteria > Bacillota > Clostridia > Oscillospirales > Oscillospiraceae > Faecousia. Next base: position 25,221 of record JBGVKN010000053.1, read on the forward strand.
GACAGGGTTGGACGCAACGTCATAATCCTTAACAATATTTGTTAATTTGAGCATTTTTTCGCTCCTTTACTAATGATTTTCCTATTATTTCATATGAATGTGAACTTGGCGTGAATAACTGGAAAATTATTCTCCAATGTATTGAAAACGGGGGCCATGGTAATCGCCACGGTCTACCTGCTCTGTCCACATGGATGCAGGTCGGACCCACAGCCCGCTGTCGCCGTACAGTGCCCGGTAGACTACCATGGGCTCCAACGTTTCGGAATGCTTCGCAATACCTACAAGCTCATATTCATTGCCTTTAAAATGGCGGTATTTTCCGGGTTTCAGTTCCATGTGTTTCCTCCAGTTTACTCATATATAGATAGTATAGCCTGAAAGTGAGTAAAAAGCAACATCCCCGTCAAAAGACGGGGATGTTAGGATCAAATGTAGTGCAGCTCTATCTCACCAAAGCTGGCATTGGCATGCAGTAGAATTGTGCCGATGGGTTCAGCGTCCGGTTGACCGTGAATATCAACAGATGCAAAGGAAGTGCTGCTGTCGCACTGCACCCGGAAACGGCTTGGGATCAGCAGGCTCAGCTCGCCAAAGCTGCAGTTGGCCTCAATGGCACATCCGTTTGCAATGGTATCTACACCACTCAAATCCAGAATGAATTCGCCAAAGCTAGCACTGACATCGCCATTGGACAGCCGAGGCATAGAAATGAACTGCCTTTGCTCGCCAAAGCTGGCACTGTATGTAAAGCACTCGCCGTCGATGTGATAATCGTTCTTGGCGTGACCGTCAGAACTGATGGGTTTGCCGTTATGGCAAACAGAAAATTTAGGCTTTTTGGGCTTTCGGAAGGCATCTACCAGCAGACCGATACCGAAGATCACCAGGATGATGGGAAGAACCAATTCACTGCTTATATGACGATCCCATATGATTCCGAACAAATAGGCTGCGCCGATCACTCCACAGGCCCAACGGAAGAAGGAAAACCCTCCACTCCATCCAAATACAACCAGAGCAGATGGCCACAGAATATCCCAGAAGGATGCGCCCCAATCAAACAGGGTGTTGGCCAGCATCAGTCCGCCAACCATCAGCACAAGAATCGCAAAACCAATGCCGCTTTTTCGCCCGGAATCCAGATGAATCTCGAAACTGTTGTCATCGCCGCTGGTTGCATCTTCCACTACCTCGGCTTCGTGAACGGCGACGGTCGGATCTCTACCCAACAGCGCATCTGTGGTGATGCCAAATATCTCTGCCAGCTTGGGCAGCGTAGTGATATCAGGACAGGATTGGTCATTTTCCCATTTACTTACCGCCTGCGCGGTAACACCCAAGTGTTCTGCCAGCTGATCCTGCGTCAACCCCAGCTTTTTTCGGGCAGCCATGATTCGTTTTCCTAATGTTTGCTCCATATTCTTTCCTCCTCAATTGGCGTGCCTATATCATGCCATAAAACTGCCCAAAAAGCTATCAATCATTCGTTAAATCCAGAAAATATTTTACTCAACCTTCGGTTGAGCAGTTCCCAACCGGCAGTTGAGTGCGGTTTTTCTTGCAATGTGGGCGGATTTGCGGTATGATAAAGGAAATTCTAAAAAGGAGTATACCATGGAAAAGATCACCAGCTTTACCATTGACCACATCAAGCTCCAGCCGGGGCTGTATGTGTCCAGAAAAGATACGATCGGCGCAGAAACGGTAACTACCTTTGATTTGCGCCTCACCAGCCCCAATGAGGAACCGGTAATGAATACCGCCGAAATGCATACCATGGAGCATCTGGCGGCAACCTATTTGAGAAATGAACCCAACTGGAAAAACAGAGTGCTGTATTTTGGTCCCATGGGCTGCCGAACCGGTTTTTACCTGCTGCTGGCTGGGGATCTCAGCTCGGAGGATGCTTTGCCGTTGGTTCGCGATTGCTTCGGCTTCATTGCGGAATTCAACGGGGAAGTGCCCGGTGCCAGCGCAAAGGACTGCGGAAACTATTTGGATATGAACCTGCCTATGGCAAATTATTGGGGACGGCGGTATGCCGCCCTGTTGGAAAATATCCCGGCAGACCGTTTGGTTTACCCGGAATAAGGAGGACATTATGATCAAGCTTGGAATTGTAGGCGCTATGGAGCAGGAAGTGGAAACGCTTCTGGAGCAGATGGAGAATAAGTGCACTACCACCAAAGCGGGCAGCACGTTTCACGCAGGCTCACTGAATGGCTTGGATGTTGTGGTGGTTCAGTGCGGCATCGGCAAGGTCAATGCGGCGCTGTGCGTGCAGATCTTGTGCGACTGCTTCGGCGTGACCCATCTGGTCAATACGGGCATCGCCGGCTCTCTGTGCGCCGATTTGGATATCGGTGATCTGGTTATCAGTGAGGATGCCATGTATCACGATTTTGACTGCTGTGCCTTTGGATATTCCATGGGCAAGGTGCCCGGGATGGATGTGGTGGCGTTTCCGGCAGATGTGAAGATGAGTGAACTGGCTTTTGCTGCCGCCGAAGCGGTCAACCCCGGTCATACCAAGCGGGGCAGAGTTGCCAGCGGTGACCAGTTTGTGGCTGACAAAGCTCTGAAAGAGCGCATTATTGCCAATACGCAAGCCCTTTGCACCGAGATGGAGGGTGCCGCCATTGCCCAGACGGCTTACCGCAACGGAGTACCTTTTGTGATCATCCGGGCTATTTCCGATAAGGCGGACAACAGCGCCGATATGGACTACCCCACCTTTGAGCGCATCGCCGCTCACCGCTGCGCTGCTGTGACTATGCAGCTGGCTGGTGCATTGAAAGCAGTTAACTAAAAAACTGGCTTACCGCAATGCGGTAAGCCAGTTTTTTATTCAGCGTAAGTAACCAGTTCTACGATATAGCCCGCATCACGCAAAGTGTTAAGCAGTCCATCCTCAGCCATCACATGGGCGGCGCCCACGGCATAGAAGATCACGTCACCGCTTTGCAGGTACTCGATGGCTTTTTCCAGCATCTGAGCATTGCGGTCAGTTTCCATGATTTTGATGTATTCTTCATAAATGGGGAGTTCTTCCTCGGTCAGCTCGGAGGTGTCCCGTTCGACCAATTTACGCACATCGGCTTCATTGCCGGCGCACCATGTTTCAAACAGCTCTATGCTGCCGTCGTGATACGCTGCAGCATCCGTTGCGATGGTGCTGATGAGCATTTCCTCCTGCAATTCATCGGAGCAGGTGAGGAACATCGTCAGTTGGTCAATTCCGTTTTCAATGCTGATAACAGGTTTTCGCTGCGCCTTTGCTGCGGTCAGCAGGCGGTAATCCACGCCTTTTTCAGAGGATAGCTGGGGGATATGACGGCGGAAATAAGGTGAAATGAGGCTTTCCAGCGTACCGGCTTTGAAATAGACCAGTGTATCATCGTAGAATCCGTGGGCTTTGCTGGCGGCGATGGCAGCGTCATAAACCTCTTTCCTGACATGCTTGCGCAGAGTGGAACCGTCGGTGTAAATAGAAGCCTGCACGAACTGCGAGATCAGTTCTTGGTCGTTCTGAAATATCTCTTCAAATTCCAAAACATCCACTTCCACTGCCAGTGCGTCGGAGGCGTTGAAGGCATCATACAGTTCCTGCGGCAGGAAGGCAGTGCGGCTGTCACCGATGTGGATTGTGCCAAGAAGCCACATTTCCTCTCCGTTGACTCCGGTAACGTGATAAAACAGGGGCGTTGCCTTGTTTTCCGGCTCTGTATCCGGAAGTTCTTCTCCTGTGATCTGTGTGTAAGCATCATTGGAGCCAAGGTTAAACGAGATTTGTGCAGCGTAGCTGAGGATGATCCGTTTTCCGGTGTCTTTGTTTTGACCGGAATATTCCAGCGTCAGGTATACCGGAAAACCGGTGTATTTATCAATGGACAGTGTAATGCTCAGGGTTCGCTTGCTGTAGTTTTCTGTGGGGATTTTTGCACCCTCTGCATAGGTAGCGCATTGGCTTCTGACAATGTCCTGACTAAAGGCTTTGCTGCCCTTCAACTCCAGTAGGTACAGGGCACCCGCATCGGTGAGATTGGCTTTGATTAGATCGATTCCGCTGGGGATCAAACCGGTCAGGGTTCGAGAGCAATGGCTCTTCATTTCTTCGGCACTGCTGGTTCCGTTGGAGCATACACCATCTTGGAAGGTGGTGATCAATTCATTGTATTCCGGTTCTACGTCCGGTATACTCCAGTTGACCCAATAATAACTTTTTGCCATCAGATCGTCGATGGAGCCCCAAGTGCTTACCGTATCAGAGGAGATCATCTCCATGCTATTTGCTGTGTTTGAATAATGGTTTGTGACCTGGCCGGTGAAGAGATTGGTGTCCTTAACCGTAGCGATGGTCAGTTCCATCACCTTGGGTGCATCAATGAATTTCAGGGTGGTATACGCATCAGGGTCTGTGGGTGCTTTCTGAGAGAGTGTTGTGTTTTCGGGAACGGAAATATCGGAAATTACCGAAATCTCCATCCCAACAGCACCATAGCGGTAACTGGCGGTGTAGGAGGTGGATGTCAGTAGCCCGTCGGAGGTGACGGTAGCAGAACCAGTGGCATCTTCCAGCACGGCGGTTTCCTGCATGGCCCAGTCTTCTCCGGCGGTTGGCTCGGAGAAAGTCAGCGTGGAGCCGTCTTGTTCGACCTGATCGTACAGGCTACTGTCCAGCAGGGCTGCTGGAAACAGCCGAGCCAGATAATCCTCTGCACTCATCTCAGAGCAGTACAGGGTGGATTCGAAATCCATGTAGACAGTGGTGCCGTCATAGTATTCAGTGGAGGTGAAGGAAGTTTCGCCTTGGGTGATCGTTTCCGTCAAAAAGGCTTCAAAATGATCGGTGCTCCGTCCGCACAGGGTGATGGACTGGGTGCTTTTCTGCTCGTAACGCTCTTGGTTGAAGGTTTTGACCTCCGTGGCGGTGACGGTCAGTTCCAGTGCCTCAGCGGTATCCAACGCAGATTTTGCAGCGTTATAGATATCGGTAGGGTTTTTGACTTCCGGTGTGGTGGCAGGCTGCGTGCTTTCGGAGGATGGCACAGTGGCACCGACAGGGGGATTTGAGGGGCAGCCCGTCAGGCTGAACATCAAAACGACGGAAAGTAGAATAGCCAGCAATTTTTGAAGCCTTTTCATGTGAGGTCCCTCCTTGTTTATTTGTTTATTTTACCTGCTTCATGCTCAGGCTGATGCGGTGACGCTTTTCGTCCACCTCAAGGACAACGACCTTGACGATGTCACCCACCTTCACCGCTTCGCTGGGGTGGCGCAGGCGGCGGTTGCAGACCTGAGAGATATGCACCAGACCGTCCTGATGAACGCCAATGTCCACAAATACGCCGAAATCAATGACGTTGCGTACCGTGCCGGTCAGCACCATGCCGGGCTTCAGATCCTTCATTTCCAGCACATCCTTGCGCAGAATTGGGGCGGGCAGCTCGTCACGGGGATCCCGACCGGGCTTCGCCAGTTCCTTAGCGATATCCGTCAGGGTGTGCTCGCCGACAGCGCATTCAGCGGCGGCTTTCTGAATGCCGTAGTGTTCCAGCTTAGCGGGCAGATCGGAGAGATTGTCGCCCTTGTTCAGCCCCAGCAGGCTCAGCAGAGCCTTAGCGGCGGTGTAGGATTCCGGGTGGATACCGGTGTTGTCCAGCACTTCCTTGCTTTCGGGGATGCGCAGGAAACCAGCGCACTGCTCAAAAGCCTTGGGGCCCAGCTTGGGCACTTTTTTCAGTTGGGCACGGCTGGTAAAGGGGCCGTTTTCTTCCCGGTAGGCAACGATATTCTTGGCAGTGGTGGCGGTCAGACCGGAAACCTGCTGCAACAGGCTGCGAGAGGCGGTGTTGGCATCCACACCGACAGCGTTGACGCAATCCTCTACCACGCCGCCCAGGGCGGCATCCAGCTCTTTCTGGGGGCAATCGTGCTGATACTGACCCACGCCGATGGCCTTGGGGTCGATCTTGACCAGCTCGGCCAGAGGGTCCTGCAAGCGTCTGGCGATGGACACCGCAGAACGTAGATTTACATCAAACTCCGGGAACTCCTCCGCCGCCAACGGGGAGGCGGAATAAACGGACGCACCGGCTTCGTTGACGATCATATAGCTAACGTTGGGGAAGCTGTGGAGCATTTCTACCGTCATGGCTTCCGTTTCACGGGAGGCGGTGCCGTTGCCGATGGCGATGTGTTGCACGCCGTGTTTGCGAATCAGGCCGGACAGTGTGGCGATGGCTTCCTGCTTTTTGCGGTCGCTGAAGGTGGGGTAGACCACGGAGGTTGCCAGCACCTTGCCGGTGGCATCCACCACGGCAACCTTGCAGCCGTTGCGGTATCCGGGATCAAGGCCCATGGTCACAAAACCCTTGACCGGGGGCTGCATCAGCAGGGGCTTCAGGTTCAAAGCGAAATTGTGGATAGCACCGCTGTACGCCCGGTCGGACAGGTCACTGCGGACTTCCCGTTGGATGGAGGGGAAGATCAGCCGCTCGTAGGCATCCTCGGCGGCGGCTCGGACAAAGGCGGAAACGTGGAGCGTGGGCTTCAGTGCCGCACGGCATACCAGCGCCGCACCCTCGTTACCCACAAGAGCTACGTTGGGTTTCAAAATACCATCCTTTTCGCCTCGGTTGATGGCGAGGATCTGATGATCCAGCAGGCGGGAAATGGGCTGGGAGAAATCGTAGTAAAGGCGGTAAACGCTGTCCGTGTCCGGGTCGTCGGCTTTGCAGGTCAAAAGACCTCGGCGGTTTACCAGCTCTCGCAGAGATTTGCGGATATCCGCATCGTCGCTCAAGTCCTCAGCAATGATATCGGACGCACCTTGCAAGGCTTCCTCAATGGTATTGACGCCCTTTTCGGGGTCGATATAGCTTTCCGCCAGTGCGGCGGGATCTTGTCCATCCTGGGCAAAAATGGCGGCAGCCAAAGGCTCCAAGCCCTTTTCACGGGCCACGGTGCCACGGGTGCGGCGCTTCTGCTTGTAGGGGCGGTACAGATCCTCCACCTCGGCAAGGGTTGCGGTGGCATCGATGGCGGCGGACAGTTCTTCTGTCAGCTTGCCCTGATTTTCGATGGATTTCTTCACCTCATCCCGGCGCTCCTGCAAATTCCGCAGATAGGTCAAGCGGGTTTCCAGCGTCCGCAGGACGGTATCGTCCATAGCGCCGTGCATTTCCTTGCGGTAGCGGGCGATGAAAGGGATGGTGTTGCCCTCGTCCATGAGGGTGATGACGTTTTCAATGTATTGCAGTTTCTGCCCCAGTTCTTCGGACAGAATCTCAGCGATGGTTGCCATTGGGGATTCTCCTTTTGAAAAGTATATGTTAATTATAGCACATTTTTTGGAAAATGAAAAGCGAAATCGAAAAAACAGGAAACACTTCTTTCAAAGTGTTTCCTGTTTAATACTATTTGGTTTCAATTTTGCCATCAGTGCAAATGACGACGAAATCCTGCAAATTATCACCCAAATAAGTAGAGCGTAAAATCGCATGCCACTGGGCAACTGTTCCACCGTAATAGATGGTGGCGGGGTCCACACAGCCCTCAAAGGGATAGTTTATTCCGGTGACAGTGACCGGGATATGAATTTCTTTCAGATTGGTGCAACCCTTAAAAGCTTCGGTTCCGATATAATTGATTCCATGGGGCAAAACGAGCTTTTTCAAATATGTATGTCCGGAGAAGGCGAGATCTTCAATTCGCTCAACACTTCCGTCAGCGGGGATTTGTGCTCCGATGGCTGCATGAATCAGTGCTTTATTATTCGTATCAATGAGACAGTTTCCGCTGCTATGGTAGTAGGCGTTTCCTTTTGCCACGGTGATGTGGGTCACGCTGCTACACTCTTCAAAAGCTCTCCAGCCAATGCTAGTGATGGTGGTGGGAAGGTGGACCTTTTTCAGACCAGTGCAAGCCTCAAAGGCGTACCTGCCAATGAACGTTACGCCTTCGGGTACCGTTATTTCGGTCAGACTGCGGCAATAGGCAAATGTGGAATCTTCGATGCAAGTCACACCGGCTGGAATGCGGATGTCTGTTAATTTGATACAGGATTGAAAGGCGGAGGCACCCAGGTGTGTCACGCTTTCGGGAATGGACAGCTTGGTCAAACTGGTGCAGGCTTGAAATGCATAGTTACCAATGCTTGTTAATCCATTTGGAAGTGTAACACTGGAAAGGTTACTGCATCCATCGAATGTCCAACTTTCTATCTCCGTAACTCCGGAGGGTATTACAATAGAGGACAAGGCGGTGCAATCGGCAAATGAACCGCCGCCCAGGCTGGTCAGACTTTCGGGGAGGATGATGCTTGCCAAGCTCTCGCAGTTGACAAATGATCCGTTGATGGATCTCAGACCCTTGCCCAAATCCACATATTGTAGTTTCGTGCAGCGGTAAAAGGCTCCGGAGCTGATACTGGTCAAGCTATCCGGCATAATCACGCTGGTGATTAGTTTATGGGCGAATGCCGATTCGCCGATGGCCGTGACCTGATAACCGTCTATGGTTTCTGGGATGACTACATCCAGATCGGTGCAAACCCCCATGCCGGTGACGGTACAGGTTCTGCCGTCCGAATTCACTTCGTAATCCAGTCCGCTGGAGTCCCGAAGAGGGGGTTCGGACAAGCCGGGGTTCGCAATTTTCCACGCTTCCAGCGCTTCTGGGAACTGAGCGTGGTAATCGAACCAAACGGTGCGCAATTCCGGGTAGGTAAGCCATCTGTTGTAGTAGGCTGCGCTCAACGTATTGAATTTTCCGTTCTGATAGAAAGACAGAAACCAGCTGGTAGGCATATAGAAGTGCAGATCTGCTGCGTCGTCGCCCCAAATGTCATCCCATGAGTCGTTCGGATCATAGGAACCGCACTTGCAGCTGATCAAAAGAGCGTATCCGGATTCTACGTGGCTGATGATGTGCATGTTAACATCTGCGGTAGTACAGTCGTGATCGGTAAAACGTGCAATATAGTCCTTCTTGATCTTGGTTTCAATCGTATCCGGCTCACCAACATCTCCACTATTATCATCACCGCCAACATCTTCTTCGTCGCTGGCAAAGGGCTGACGCAGAGTGCGTACCGTTTTCAGTTCTTTGATTCGATCCGAGTCGGAAGCGATATATTGTTTGATCAGGTAGTCCAGCAGCTGCTTGTAAACATTGGCTTCGTCGGGTGCTAAACTGTTAAAAATGAGAGAGGCAGCGTCGGAAACGGTGTCGTCACTGCACTGGCTTAGGTTGCGAATAAACAGATCAGGATCTTGGAACAAGCTGTCTGTCATCATGTAAGCATAAGCGTCAGCGTCAGCAACGTCAACAGTTTGCCCCAGTTCATTAAAGAACCATCGGTAGGCGTCACGCTGGAAACTGCCGCCTTCGGGGACGATGAATTCTGCCACATGATAAGAAGTGCGTCCTGATGAGAAAACGGGGAAATGCATTCTCACAGTGTTATCATGGTCGATGAACAGGATGTACTGATACATAGCCAGCGCATTGGGAACAGTTTGCTCGGAGTAAAATGGCTGTCCTATTTTATTTCCCGCATATAGGAATTCAACATAGGTTAGCCCAAAACGTTCCTTTGCCAGCGTTATTGTATCGTAGTGGTAATCTGCGGAACTCATAGGCGGTGCGTTGGAAGGCACTTCGGGAGCGGTGTCATTGCGAAGAATCCGGGTGATGGAAAAATGATCCCCCTTACGCTCCATGGTGAAGGTTTCGCTGCACCAGCATTCATCTTCGTCAAAAATGCAGGCACTGGCGATGATACGGTCGTTGGAGCGTTCCTCCAGTTTTATGTGGCGATAGCCGTCATACTCTGTGGGAGTGACGATCAGATACAGGTTACCCTGATCATCAGTAAAGAGCAGATCATCCGGGTATCCATGCGACAGCACAGAGGGGGCAAATAAACTGTCAATGTGTGCTCTGACCTCTTGCGCAGTGTGGCAGCATTTCAGCCGATATTGATAGCCAACGTATTCCTTTTTTTGTTCCGTTGTAAGGAATTGGGAAAGATCCCGGCTGATTTGGTCAAATTCGCAGCATACGCCAACGGCTTTGTACCACGTATACCGGTCGATCAATTTTTCTGCGGTCTGCAGAGCTTGCGCTTCCTCCGCAGAGAGTGTCTGCACAGAGTTGCCATCTGTAGGGTCAATGGGGGAGGAAGGATCAGTGTTTGAGGGAGTAGAAGGTGTCGGTTCAGTTGAACCGGTTGAAGGGATAGGTTCAGTAGACTGGGTAGAAGGTGTTGGTTCTGTGGAAGGTGGGGCGGTTTGCTCCGGTTCTGTGATTTGACTGCCCGCAAAAGTGCAGCCGGCTGCAATCGCAGCAACCAGAACCATACAAATAGCTGCGATCAGTATGTTTCTTGGCTTTTTCACAATAAAACTCACCCTTTCCTTTATCTGCTTTTTCGTTTCATTCATGGCGGTAGCGGTGTTGATCAGGTGGGCGGGGGACATGGACTGGGTGATGGTTGCAAGTAGGGTCTGACCGTAAGCAATGCGCTGGTCATCGCCCAGTTTTTTTAGGGCGCTTTCGTCGCAGGCAAGCTCGCAGTCCCGGCGGGATTGGCTGGCGGCGATCCATACCAGCGGATCAAACCAGTAGATGCATAGGCAAATGCAACGCACAAATGCCCAGATGTGATCCCAATGACGCAAATGGGTGAATTCGTGGGTCAAAACGTGGTTTTTGATCTGTTCATTTTCTACACTGGCGGGGGTCAGGTATATTACCGGGCGTATAAATCCAACCAGACAGGGCGTGGGGACATTGGGGGAGATTCGGACGGGAATGTTGTGTGCGCTGCCCGGTAAGGGAGTGGAATTCTTCTTTGCACGGTGCAGGAAGATCAGATTTGTCGCTAGGAACCATCCGGCCATGCCGATCATGCCAGCAATCCAAATGGCGGTCAAAATCTCAGACAGCGTGGGGGCGACCCGCTGGTTTGTCTGCACCTCGATTTGTTCTTGCACTTCCGGCGTGATCTGGGGTGCGGCATCCGGCAGGGTGTGGCTAGGGTTCTGTTGGATGTATTCATTTAGAAGCTGTTGGTAAAGCTCTGCCCGGGAAGGGCCGGCTACTGGCTGTTCCAAAACCTCCTGCACCTGCTGAATGGGCTTGGAGTGGCTTTCGATTTTCTCCGTCAGGGTGGTAACACTGTATGCCGATTGCCCAAACTGGATAGGAACCAGCAAGCGAAGTGCCACCAGCAGCCATGCGGCGTAGATCAGCTTTTGGCTGACCTTGCCCCGGAACAGCCATCGGGCCAGCAGGATCACCCCAATCAGCACGGAGGAGGTGATTAAGATCTCTTTCATTTTGCGTGTTCCTCCGCTTCTTTTAGAATGGCGAACAGCTCTTCAATATCTGCTTTTGTTAAATCGTTGCGGTGTGCCATGGCGCTGACCAGCAGACCGATGCTGCCGTTGTAGGCACGCTCCAGCAGGGAAGTGGTTTCACGAATGGTCACATCTTCCCGGCTGACGGCGGGACGGAAGATCTTGGTGCGGCCTTCGGTGTGGAAGGTAATGAGCCCTTTATCATCCATCCGGCGCACCATGGTGGCCACGGTGCTTTTTGACCATCCCATCTGCTCATTTAATGCGCTTACCAGCTCCATCAACGTTTTTGGGGACTGCCACAGCAGTTCCATAACGGGCCATTCAGCGTTGGTTACGGATAAATGCTTTTCCATAATACACTCCTCCTTGGTCTACTTTTGTAACACTATTATAACAGAATAGGTTACAAGTGTCAACCGCAAAAACAAACTTGACAAATGATGATGGCGGCGGTATAATTTTAACGCTAACCCCATTCGAATGGGCCTGTAGCGCAGCTGGGAGCGCATTACATTCGCATTGTAGGGGTCGTCGGTTCGAATCCGATCAGGTCCACCAAAATAAAAACACCACCCCCTGGGTGGTGTTTTTATTTTGGTGTGGCATTCACTGATCGGATTCGAAAGATCAAATGCAACGCTCCGGGGGAGCGTTGCTCGGCGAAACAATCATCTGCGCAAAGCGCAGATGCAAACGAATCCAGTCAGGTCCACAAAGACACCACTCCAAGATGTGGTGCACCTTAATAAAAGCATTGTCAATCTAGCTGATATGTGATATATTTACGACATAAAGAGGGGAAAAAGGTGGCTTTTATGCTGAAAAATATTTCTGGTCAGAAGATCCGGCGGCAGTATTTTAATATCCCAATCTATATGCTATTGTCTATCATGGGAATGATCATGGTAAGTTGGACGGTAGCGTCTATCATTGACCATACATTTGCAACGGCGGAATGGCTTTTAGATTTACTTCCTTGGTGTGTTATTGCGGTGATGATATTGTTTCCTTTGCTGGTATTGTCGATGCTGAACCGCCTTTTCTTCGGTGAGGTGATTTGCGTGCTGAATGAAAAGGGGCTGTATTATGAGGATGATGGCGTTCGCTATATTGCGTGGAATGACATCAAGTATGTGCGCTATGAACCGGATATGCCAGGCAGGATAGGATACCGCTGGGATTTCGGCTGTAATGCCGCCTATATCACTGTCAAACCATTTCGGAAAAATGTCGAGATCGAATTGGTACACGCACCGTTCTTGCTTTTGGGGAAAATGAAAAAATACAATCCGAATGCAAAATACGGATTCACAAAGTTTGGATTGGTTATGGTTTTATTTTATATATTTGCGCCTAGTACAGTTAGTGTGCTGGTGATCTTGTTTGGCTAGGGGAATCTTCGTTAGATATATGGAACACCACTCCGTTGGAGTGGTGTTTTTTACAAACTGTCTTGACAAATTGTTCTACAATATGTAGAATAAAGGTGTACTACAGGATGTAGAATGGGAGGGACCAATATGAATAACTGGAGACTGGGAATTGTTGAAGCGTCCTTTGCAGATTTGATCTGGAATAATGCGCCTATTTCCTCCGGCGCACTGGCGAAGCTGGCGGCGGAGAAGATCGGCTGGAAGAAAACCACCACCTATACTGTCCTGAAGCGTCTGTGTGACCGGGGAATCTTCCAAAATGACGGCGGCACGGTTATGGCCTTGATCGGTCGTGAGGAATTTTACGCCCGCCAAAGTGAGGAATATGTTCAGGAGTCCTTTGCTGGCTCGTTGCCTGCGTTTTTGGTAGCCTTCGGCAGTCGAAAAAAGTTGACAGACAGGGAAATCGATGAGCTGCAACGTGTGATTGATGACATGAGGAGGGGTTAGTATGCTGGATGGTGTCTTTACACATATTTTGGATATGTCCCTGATATCCAGTGTCGTGATTCTCGTGGTTCTTTTGGCTCGGTTGGCACTGAAACGGATGCCGAAGGTTTTTTCGTATTGCCTGTGGGCAGTGGTGTTGTTTCGACTTTTATGCCCCATTACTGCTTCCGTGCCCACGCCGTCGGTTCCGGCGATGCCCTCTGTGGCTGAGTCCTATTCCCTCGGGAAGCATGATATCACTTTTTCGGAGCTAGAAAAAACTGACGTGCTGTCGCAAACGATGACGGTGACGCAGCAATACGATTTTGGTGATGTACACAGAACCATATCTTTCGATTGGTGGGAGCTGTTGGTTCTGCTTGGGCAGTATGTGTGGCTGGCCGGTGTGCTGACCATGGGAGTGATCAGCCTGCTTAGGTTTGGAAAGCTCCGCAAAAAACTGGCGGAGTCGGTTTGCCTTGAAGGTAACGTTTACATAGTTGACGGTATGGCGTCACCCTTTGTTATGGGGCTTATTTGTCCGAAGATCTATATTCCCTCCGGTCTGACCCAACAGGAACAGCAGTTCGTGCTGAGCCATGAGCGGTATCATATCCGAAGGTTGGATCATATCGTAAAGGCACTGGCGTATGTTGCTCTCTGCCTGCATTGGTTTAATCCACTGGTGTGGGTGGCGTTTATTTTGTCCGGACGGGATATGGAAATGAGCTGCGACGAAGCGGTGGTTCGTAAACTGGACAACAATCTGCGGGCGGATTATTCCCAACTGCTGCTGCGGTTTTCCACCGGACGGGTTACCATTGCCGGAGCACCGCTGGCCTTTGGGGAAGGGGACGGTGGAAAGCGAATTCGAAATCTGAGCAAATGGAAGAAGCCGGCTCTTCGGGCAAGCGTGGCAGCGGTGGTATGCTGCGTGTTGCTGGTAATCATCTGCGGATTGGATAATGAACCGGTGGTCTTTGACAAAAAAGCGGAAACGGTTTTGGATAGTTTGAACGAGGGGGAACTTGGTGGTGTTGAAATGCTGGAGAATACTGCAGAGTTCCGGATGGAAGAATACCCCGGTGTTGTGTTCCGGTGTGATAGCAAGCATCTAATAGCGGAGGAAAAGGACGTCAAAAAGAAGCTTATCAGCGGAATGCCTTTGTGCAATCTATTTCTGTCGGATCTGAATGGAGATGGCCGCCGTGAGCTGTGCGCAACGGTATTCATCGGTTCCGGAATTATAGACCAGCGAATTGTAGTCTATGACTATGCAGACAGTATGCAGTTCGAGCTTCAGGACAGGATGGCGTATGATTATTACTTAACTGTGGAGGATGGCAAGCTGGTTGCATACCGCCGTAACTACGAAAACTACAAAGACGTTACGAAAGGCAACTTGACTTTGGAACAGCGCAGTTTGACTTTCAAGGGGCATGGCCTATCCATTGCGGGGCATCGCTCCAGTCCCCAGATCAATGTGGAAATATTGAAGCAGAAGTTTTCTTATATTAAAAAAGATATTGCCTCGTATAGTGATAAGCTCCTTAATTCGAGCAGAAGCATCCCCAGAAGTGCGGCGGTGGAGTATTATATCTCACGCCATGAGAATGTTGTTGATGACGCAGTGGAATATGGCACTGATATTGTGGCTCTGAAATACGCAAAAATGCGGGAAAATCAGGATGTTTTCCAGTATTTGATAGCCGTAGGGGAGTTGACGAGCAATTATTCTGGCTATGGTGAATACGTCTACTATGATCCCAATTTGCCTAATCAGCTGTTTATCTGCACGGAATACCGAGATTGTGATTATGACAGTATAGAGGACTATTATCGGGCGGTCTGCAGGGGAGGAACAAAGGCTCACCCGGATACCTTCATTCTTCGACTGGATCAGCATGGAATCTATCGCTGGGGCGAGGATCAAAACCTATACAACAGCATCGTTTCGTAAGCAATCCCCACCATCTAACTGGATGGTGGGGAAAAATATATCAAAGTGCGGTATTGCAGTATTCGCAGGCGGCGGATTTACCGGGTTCCACTTGATTGGTGCCACCGCAGGCGGAGCAAATGACTTGGGTTGTAAGGTGCCTGACTGGTTTTGGGGCTAATCTCATGCGGATGTGATCAATGTAAGCGTTGGGGATATACCCTGTATCAATCATGCACTGCAAGTCGCTAATGACAGTGTTGATTGGGAGCTTCAGTTCCGAAGCCAATTCCCTAAGTTCAACTGGGTGCTGAGGAGAAAGCTGGGAAATATATTGATCGTATTTCTGGCCTCGCTGAATATACTGATTGCCTTTGGTGAGAGAGAAAATGCCGCCGACTCCCAGTATAATGGCCATCATGAATGCGGCACCGTATGCCGGAGTGCCATCTTCGTACCGTAACTCGCCTGTAAAAGCAAATATAAAGTAGATGGGAATCATACAAAACAGAACAAGTGCCAGAATTGTTAATGCCTTTCCGTTTTGCTGATAGCTGTCTTTCTCCTCTGTTACCTTCTTTGCTAACAAATAAATACCAACAGGAAGAAAGAAAACCAAACCAACAATAATAGCTGCCCATGAAGTGGTTTTCTTCACGTTTGCTCCCTCCTAGCTTTTTTTCATCATATCACCGCTTCCGGGCAATGTCAAATGTCAGAAAGAGTATCCTTAAATAAGGTACAACTGGGATGAAGTTACATAGAAACCCAGACTTTATGACAGAGTAGCAATTGACATCGATTTTTCTTCGTGGTATACTATATCGGTATATTGCGGATGTATGCCCGAAAGTGGCTTTTGGGGGATACACCGTCCGTTTTTTGCGTTTATGGAGGCTTACAGATGGAACCCTCAATGAATAATGACCGAGCCCGGGCGGCTGCCCGGCGTAAGGCGGCGATCCGTCGGCGGCGCAAGCGTCAGGCGGCGCTGCAAAGAGTCTGTGTCCTGCTGGCGGTGCTGTTGATGGTGCTGCTTGGCGCTATTCTGTTGCTGATGCCGAAAAATCCTCTGGTGGATAATTTGACGCTGGAGGCCGGAACGGCGGTCAGTGCGGAGCAGTTCCTCAAAAAGGATACTAGCAAGTCCGTGTCCTTTGTGACGGATATTACGAAACTGAATTTGACCGTCCCCGGTGAACACACCCTTGAGATCAGCGTCGGCGGAAAAACGTATTCTACTGTTCTGGTGATCGAGGATAAGACCGCTCCCAAGGCTGATCCGGTGAATTCCGCTACGCAGGCAGGTGTTTTGCCCGACCCGGAGGATTTGGTCACAAACATTCGGGATGTTGGACCCGTAACTGTTTCTTATCAGGTTGAGCCTGATGTGAGCAAGGGCGGGGAAGTGACGGCCCGTGTATTGCTGACCGACGCAGCTGGAAATACCGCTGTGGTGGAAGTGAAGCTGCTGGTTATGCAGGACGAGGTTGCTCCCGAAATTCACGGTGCTGCGGATTGGGAAGTGTATGTGGGTGATCCTATTGCCTACAAGGCCAATATCACTGTCACCGATGACCAGACCCAGTATCCCACCCTGACTGTGGATAACAGCAAGGTGGATACCGGTAAGGCAGGCAAATACCCCGTGACCTACACCGCCACCGATGCGGCAGGCAACAGCACGTCTGTGACTGTGTATCTGACGTTGGTGAACAAGCCGTCCGGCTATGTAGAGCCGGAAGTGGTCTACGGTATGGCAAAAGAAGTGCTGGATCAGATCACCAATGAAAGCATGACCAAGGTTGAGGTGGCTGCCGCCATTTACAACTGGGTGCGCACCAACATCGGCTGGTACGACCATTCCGACAAGAGTAACGGCTGGTCTGCCGGTGCCTATGAAGGCTTTACCAAGCGAATGGGCGACTGCTTCACCTATTACGCCACTGCCAAAGCCCTGTTTGATGTGGCCGGAATTCCCAACATTGATGTGACCAAGGTGGTCACGGCCCAGACCTCCCGATCCTCTCACTATTGGAGCCTGATCAATCTGGGCGATGGTTGGTATCACGTAGATATTACCCCCAGAAGCAATAACTTTACGGATTCCTTCTTCCTCTACACAGACGAAGAAATGCTGGCCTATTCCCGCCAGCATAAGAATTGCTTTAATTTCGATTTGGATGCCTACCCTGATAGAGCTACCGAATCTGTACAGGAGCACTTCGAGTTCGATAAAAACACGTTGATGGTTACTCTCAAAGAAAGCTGGTGAACGGATGCGCTTAGGCGTGATCGGCGGGCTGGGCCCTATGGCCACGGCCTATTATCTGGAGCTTGTGGTTCGCATGACGGATGTCAAGCGGGATCAAGATCATCCGGAGATCATCATTGCGAATATCCCTTCCATCCCGGATCGGACGGCGTTCATACTCGGCAACAGTCAGAACGACCCTCTTGGGCCCATGGTGGAGATCGGTCATCAACTGAAAAGGATGGGTGCCACAGTGGTGGCGACCCCTTGCATTACTGCCCATTATTTCCATGAGGCATTGCAGGAGGGCATCGGTCTGCCACTGATCCATGCCATTCGTGCCACAGCGGATGCGCTGTGCAGTGCCGGTGTTAGAAAGGTTGGCTTGATGGCCACCGACGGTACGGTGCAAAGCGGCATCTTCCAACGCCAGATCGAAGCCCAGGGCATGGAGCTAATCCTGCCGTCAGAAGAAGGGCAGAAGGGTGTTATGACCCTGATTTACGATCAGGTCAAGGCGGGCTTTGAGCCGGATCTTGCACTATTTAATACCATTCGGGACGAGTTATGTGATAATGGTGCCGAAGTGGTGGTTCTGGGCTGCACGGAGTTGTCCATGTTAAAAAAGGGCTTCAATCTGGGCAATGGTGTTCTGGATGCGCTGGAGGTTTTGGCGAAGGAATCCGTGCTGGCTTGCGGTAAACAGGTCAAGCCTGAATACAATCAATTATTTATCCCGATTAAGGAGTAGAGATTATGCAGCAGACAAATGTGCTGGAATATCTGGAAAAAACAGTTCTGCGTGTGCCGGATAAACTGGCTTTTGCAGACGACAAGGATGGCCTGAATTTCGGTCAGGTCAGCCACGACAGCCGTGCCATTGGCAGCTATCTGGCAGAAAAGGGCTACTACAACGAGCCTGTTGTGGTGTTCATGCGTAAGCATCCCAAGTGTGTGCCAGCTTTCTTTGGCTGCGTCTACGGCGGTTGCTACTATGTGCCCATCGACGAGGAGATGCCCCGGTTCCGTATCGAGTTGATTTTCGACAACCTGAAGCCCCGTGTTATGCTCTGCGACAGCAACACGGTGGAAATGGCGAAGACCTTCGATTTTACTGGCGAAACCCTGATCTATGATGAGGTCACGCAGACTGAAATCAACGATGCCGCTTTGGCAGACATCCGGGATAAGCAGCTGGATACAGACCCCATCTATATCGTCTTTACCTCCGGTTCTACCGGTGTGCCGAAGGGCGTGGTGGCCTGCCACCGTAGCGTCATCGACTATGTGGAAAACCTGTCCGAAACCCTGGGCTTTAATGAGAATACAGTGTTTGCTAATCAGGCGCCCCTGTATTTCGATGCCTGCCTGAAGGAGCTGTACCCCACCATTAAATTCGGCGCTACCACGTATATCGTGCCTCATCACCTGTTCATGTTCCCCATCAAGCTGGTGGAGTTCCTGAACGAGCACAAGGTCAATACAGTCTGCTGGGTGGTTTCTGCTCTGACCATGATTTCGTCCTTTAAGACCTTCGATAAGGTTAAACCGGAGTATCTGCACACCATTGCATTCGGCAGCGAAGTGTTCCCCATCAAGCAGTTCAAGCTGTGGAAGGCCGCTTTACCCAATGCTAAGTTCACCAACCTTTATGGTCCCACCGAATGTACCGGCATGAGCTGCTACTACCATGTGGATCGTGATTTTGAACTGGACGAGGCGATTCCTGTGGGCCGCCCCTTCCATAACACCCAGATTTTGCTGCTCAACGATCAGAATAAGCTGGCGCAAGCGGGTGAGGTGGGCGAGATCTGCATCCGTGGCACCTGCCTGACTCTGGGCTACTACCACAACTTTGAAAAGACCAATGAGGTATTCGTCCAGAATCCTCTGAACGATCGCTATCCCGAGCTGATCTACCGTACTGGTGATCTGGGCAAGTGGAATGACCGGGGCGAGCTGGTGTTCGTTTCCCGGAAGGACTATCAGATCAAGCACATGGGCCACCGCATCGAGCTGGGCGAGATCGAGGTCAATGTAAATATGATGGAAGGCATCCATATGTCCTGCTGCATCTACGATAAGGCAACCGATAAGATCGTGCTGTATTTCGTCGGTGATAAGGAGATGAAGGAGCTGGTCACCATCCTGCGGGACAAGCTTCCCCGATATATGATCCCCAACAAGGTCATCAAGCTGGATACCATGCCCCTGACAGCCAATGGCAAGCTGGACCGTGTTGCCTTGAAAAATCAATTTGAAGAACAGAAAAAGGAGAAATAATTATGTCTGAACTGCTGGAAATTCTGGAGAACCTGCATCCCGAGGTGGATTTTGAAACTTGCACTACCCTGATCGACGATAAGATTCTGGACTCTTTCGACATCATCACCATCATTTCTGAGATCAACGAGGAGTTCGATGTGGTCATCCCCGCTGAGGAGATCATTCCTGAGAACTTCAACTCCGCACAGGCTCTGCATGAGCTGGTCACCCGGCTGGCAGACGAATAAGAATGCTGTTCACATCGTTTGAGTTCATCGCCTTCATGGCGGTGGTGCTTCTTGCTTATTATTTGGTGCCGAAGAAGGCCCAATGGCCTCTGCTTTTGGTGGCCAGCTACATCTTCTACTGGTGTGCAGACCCTATGTATCTGCTGTTCATCGGGGTTACCACCGTGTCCACTTATGCGATCAGCCGCCTGCTGGAAAAGGTCAATGCGGAGCAGAAGGCCTATTTGCAGGCCCATAAGGCGGAGCTGGACAAGGAAGCAAAAAAGGCGTATAAGGCAAAAATGAAGGCAAAGAAGTGGCATCTTCTGCTGCTGTGCCTGATTTTCAACCTTGGCATCCTGTCTGTAACCAAGTATACCAACTTCGTCATCACCAATATCAATGCGTTCCTTTCCGGCACTTCTAAGCTGGGTCTGGTGGATATGATCGTGCCCATGGGCATTTCTTACTACACCTTCCAGTCCATGGGCTATATCATTGATGTGTACCGGGATAAGCAGCCTGCCCAGCAGAATTTCTTCAAGCTGGCACTGTTCGTGTCATTCTTCCCTCAGCTGGCCCAGGGCCCCATCAGCCGCTACGGTGACCTGAGCAAGACCCTTTATGAGCCTCATCATTTTGAACGCAAGACCGTTTCCTATGGCGTGATGCGTATCCTGTGGGGTTACTTCAAAAAGATGGTCATTGCGGATCGCTTGGTCACCGGTGTGCTGGCGCTGGTTCACGGTCAGGAAACGTTTTTTGGTTTTGTGGATTACAATGGCGCATACGTGTTCGTTGCCATGCTGTTCTATGCCTTCCAGCTTTATTGTGATTTCACTGGCGGTATTGATATTACCATCGGTATTGCCCAGACCATGGGCATCAGGGTGGCGGAGAATTTCAATCTGCCTTATTTCTCCAAGAATATCAAGGAGTATTGGAACCGCTGGCATATCACCATGGGTACCTGGTTCACCGATTATATTTTCTATCCTATTTCCGTCTGCAAGCCCATGCTGAAGCTGTCCAAATGGTCCCGTGAGCATCTGGGCCCGGCAGTGGGCAAGCGGGTGACGGTGTATTTAAGCAGCTTTGCCGTGTGGCTCGCCACCGGTATTTGGCACGGTGCGGCGTGGAACTTCATCGTCTGGGGTCTTGCCAACTGGGTGGTCATTATGGCTTCGCAGGAGCTAGAGCCCCTGTATGCCAAATTCCACGGCAAGTTCAAGCTGAAGGGCAAAGCACCTTATGAGGTGTTCCAAATCGTTCGGACGGTCCTGCTGATGAGCATGATCCGGATGTTCGACTGCTACCGGGATGTGCCCCTGACCTTTAAAAAGGTTGGCGGTATGTTTACGATGTTCAATTGGGGCGACCTGTTCAACGGCAGCTTGCTGCAAATCGGACTGAGTGCCGCAGATTATATCCTGCTGGCGGTGTGCCTGCTGATCGTGCTCAGTGTCAGTCTGTATAAGTACCGCACCGAAAAATCCGTCCGGGATACGCTGTACCGTCATTCCACGCTCTTTTATGGCGTGATGGGATTGCTGTTTGTGGTGATCCTTGTATTCGGCGCTTACGGAATCGGATTTGATGCTTCCCAGTTTATTTACGGAGATTTCTAAAAGAAAGAGCTGTCGCATTGCGGCAGCTCTTTTTGCATATTTGGAAATAAACTGCGCATCCTACCGTCGGAGGGATGTACATGACGGAAAAGGAATATGGAAAACTGGTTCAGGATATGAGTCCTAAATCTCCTATTTGGAAAGACTGTCTGTGGGCATTTGTGGTAGGCGGACTGATCTGCACGCTGGGGCAGGTCTTTATGAATTGGTACGATAAATTAGGGCTGGACGAAACCAACGCAGGCACCGCTACGGCCATGTCATTGGTGGTGTTGTCCGCTCTGTTTACGGGTCTAAGCCTGTATGATAACCTTGCAAAGCACGCCGGAGCTGGTACGCTGGTGCCTATTACGGGCTTCGCCAATTCCATCGCCGCCCCAGCGGTGGAGTTTAAGACCGAGGGCTTCGTCCTCGGCGTGGCCGCAAAAATGTTCACCATCGCCGGGCCTGTCATCGTCTACGGCACCGCCGCCGGTGTGGTCTATGGGGTTGTTTATTGGATAACAACATTGTTTTGATGAGTAAAGGCTTGCTAAATGGCAAGCCTTTACGTTATAGCATTGCTTTAAAAAACGCACACTGTGCATCATTACATTCCGTTGACTTGGGTAAGGCGATATTCACATGGAACACATGGCCGATGGTGGAATCGTCCTCAGTGCCGTAGCAGTTCATCACGGTTTGAATGCCCTTGGCATTGAGAAACTCTTCCATGGGCTTGGCGCACTCCCGCAAGAAATCATGGCAGGCGGTGGTGATGTGTGCTGGGGGGAACTGGGGCGTGATATTCTCCAGCACTGCCAGTCGGGGATCATCTGCCGGGATGCGGGTGCCGAGGTAATCCTTTGCGATGGACTTGCGCTCGCCTGCGGCAAGCGCCGCCGCATCATACATTCCGCAATTCAGGCCCACCGCACGAATGGAAATGTCCGGCACGGTAAAATCAAACAGAGCGGCGTAATTCGGATTGGTAGCGATGGTGGCGTACTGGCTGGTGAGCTGAGCACCTGCAGAGTCGCCCACGATAAACAGCCGGGTCGGATCAAGGTGATAAGTGTCCGCATTGCGGCAGACCCACTCCATGACGGTGTTGGTGTCTATGAGCGGGGTGGGGAACTTCCATTCCGGGGCCAGTCGATAGCTGAAATTCACCACGCTGAACCCACGGCGAGCCAGATCCATACAGTACCGGCGGTAGATTTCTTTGGTGCCGTAAACGTAGCCGCCGCCGTGGATGCTGACGATGGTAGGCAGGGGCGTGGTAGTTCCGTTGGGGTAGTACACATCCAACCGGTTCCATTTGCCGTGCTTGCCGTAGGCGATGTTTCGGCATTCGGTGATGCCGTCGGGTAAGGGGATAGCTCGGTCACGCTTGCGGTCAGTGCGCCCGGCGTTCAGCCGAAACAGAAAACTATGAAAGGACATAAGCACCCTCCTGATAAATCTTTTTTCGTATTATATCATGGAAATATGGGAAATGCAAAGACTGTACAAACAAATTCCCCCGGAACATACGTTCCGGGGGGAGCTATTACAGTTCGCAGTTGCCGACGGTTCTGGGGAAGGGCAGAACATCACGGATGTTGCCCATGCCGGTCAGGTACATGACACAGCGCTCGAAGCCCAGACCGAAGCCAGCGTGACGGGCAGAGCCATACTTACGCAGATCCATGTAGAAGCCGTAATCTTCGGGGTTCATGCCCAACTCCTCGATACGGGACTTCAGAATTTCGTAGTCATCCTCACGCTGGGAGCCGCCGATGATTTCGCCGATACCGGGAACCAGACAGTCCATAGCGGCGACGGTCTTGCCATCGGGGTTCAGCTTCATGTAGAATGCCTTGATCTCCTTGGGGTAATCGGTGACGAATACAGGGCGCTTGAAGACCACCTCGGTCAGATAGCGCTCGTGCTCGGTCTGCAGATCGCTGCCCCAGTGGACGGGGTAGTCGAACTCGTCGTTGTGCTTCTCCAGAATTTCGATGGCCTCGGTGTAGGTCACCCGACCGAAATCGGAGTTCATAACGTGGTTCAGACGCTCCAGCAGGCCCTTGTCCACAAACTGGTTGAAGAAGTTCATTTCCTCGGGAGCGTGCTCCAGAACATAGGAAATGATGTACTTGATCATATCCTCAGCCAGCTGCATATCGTCCTGCAGGTCGGCGAAAGCGATCTCCGGCTCGATCATCCAGAACTCAGCGGCGTGACGGGTGGTGTTGGAGTTTTCAGCCCGGAAGGTGGGGCCGAAGGTGTAGATGTTGCGGAAAGCCATGGCGAAGGTTTCGCCGTTGAGCTGACCGGAAACAGTCAGGTTGGTGGGCTTGCCGTAGAAGTCCTGAGAGAAATCTACCTTGCCGTCCTCGGTCATGGGGATGTTATTCAGGTCGAGGGTGGTGACCTGGAACATTTCGCCTGCGCCCTCGCAGTCGGAGCCGGTGATCAGGGGAGTATGGACGTAAACGAAGTCACGATCCTGGAAGAACTGGTGGATGGCCATAGCAGCCAGGCTGCGGACACGGAACACAGCCTGGAAGGTGTTGGTCCGGGGACGCAGGTGAGTGATGGTGCGCAGGAACTCCATGGAGTGGCGCTTGGGCTGCAGGGGATAGTCGCCGGTGGATGCACCCTCAACAGTGACAGAGGAAGCCTGAATTTCAAAGGGCTGCTTGGAGTCCGGAGTCAGGACAACGGTGCCTTTGATGATCAGGGCAGCACCGATGTTGATCTTGCTGATCTCCTGGAAATTCTCGATGGAGTCATTGTAAACCACCTGAATGGGGTTAAAGTATGTGCCGTCAGACAGCATGATAAAGCCAAACTGCTTGCTGGGGCGACGGTTGCGTACCCAGCCGCCGACCTCGATTTCCTGGTCAGCATATTTGGCGGTGTTCTTGAACAGTTCACGAACAGAAATCAGTTCCATGGGGTGTACCTCTCTTGTAAAAAGAAAATATACATTAGTATACGCCAAATCAGCAGAATTTACAAGAGGGAAGTTGCATTTTTAGGGAAAATTTCCAAAGATTATTCCTCATTTCTTAGTGGTGCGCCATCCAATCAGAGAAATAATTACCGTCAGGAGGGAGCCAAACCAGATATTGAAGATAGGGCCTTGCAGGATTTTTCGCAATAGAAAACGATACGTTGGCAGACCTGCACCGCCGATGATACCAATTGCCGCTCCGGTTTCAACAGAAGGTGTTTGTGTAAAAAAAGCGTAAATAAAGGCAATTAGCAGCACGGTAAGAACTGCAAAAATGGTTAACGTGATAAAGAATACTGCTTTCCAGATTGTTTTATTCATAAGTACCTCCATAAAATGCTTATCTTGTTTGTAACAGCATGCTATACATATTGAAGATCAACACGACTGCAAAGAACAAAATGACTGCAAAAAGGATTACCCCCACACAGATCAGAGTTAATCGCAAAAAGCGTTCGTTGGGAGCAAGGCATACAGCACTGATGATACCCAGCGGTAGCGTGATCAATCCGATCCAGATGTGCAATCCGAACAGTAGAAACAGTACCATTGAAACGATAGAGCAGCATAGAAGGGCAATGCCAATCAGAGTTCTCGTTGGAGGGATGGGGGACTGGGAGGAATGCGCAGGTGGTTGTCCGGTAATTAGCTCATCAATGGTGATTTCAAAGATCTGAGCCAGACGAATTACTTTATCCAGCTCCGGCACAGCGGAATTGTTTTCCCATTTGGATACGGACTGCCGAGATACCTCTAACGCATCGGCAAGATCCCCTTGGGACATATTCTTTTCTGTGCGCAGGCGGTAGATGTTTTCGCCTAAGTTCATGTGCATTCCTCCTCGGATTTGGTGGGGTTATCATAGCATTTTCTGGGTGTAAAGTCTACCAATCAAGCTTGAAAATTTAGCAACTGGCAGTTGCATGGGCATTTATGATGATAAATTATTGTTTACAGCAGTAAGAGATAGCACCGCATCAAAGCCTCCCTCTGATGAGGGAGGTGGCACGCCGAACGGCGTGACGGAGGGAGAGAAAATGCGAAACTCACCTCACTGCCCAGGAAAACTGCACATTTTATCTCTCCCTCAGTCAAAAATCAGAGATTTTTGACAGCTCCCTCGTCAGAGGGAGCCTTTGCGTCCGGAGGGCGCTGTCGCCCCATCGGGGGGACACATTTCCTCAACTAAACAACAATTTATCTCTCCACCATTTCATCAAAAAAGTTTCAAACTTGCTCTTGACTCTATCCTTACGTCATGGTTTATAATACGCTCAACGGGAGGTGAGAGGGTGAAAACAGTCAAAGAAATGGCTGCGCTTACCGGTGTCAGCCCACGGACGCTGCGCTATTATGACTCCATCGGTTTGCTAAAACCGGCACAGGTGACGGAAGCCGGATACCGGCTGTACGATGATACCGCTCTGGAGCGTCTGCACATGATCATAGTCTACCGGGAGCTTGGTTTATCCCTGAACGAGATCAGCGCCATTCTGGATGCAGCGGATTACGACCGCAACCGGGTGCTGGAGCATCAGATCGTACTGATGCAGGAAAAGGTGCGAAAACTGCAGGATCGGATCAGTCTTGCCAAAGGAATGTTAGTATTAGGAGTGAAAAACATGGATTTTAACAACTTCGACCCCAAGAAAATGGACGAATACAGCACCCAAGCAAAGGCGCTGTACGGCAAGACCGATGCCTATAAGGAATTCCAACAGAAGTCTAAATGCCGCACCAAGGAGCAGGAAAAGGATTTAGGCACACAGGTGATGGACTTTTTTGCCCGGTTGGGCCGGATGCGTCCCTGCCGGCCGGACAGCGAGGAAGCCCAAAACTGGGCCAAGGAATTGCAGGATTTCTTCACCGCCAACTTTTACACCTGCACGCCTCAGATCCTCAAGGGATTAGGCGAAAGCTACGCCGGCGGTGGCAGTATGACCGAAAACATTGACAAAGCCGGCGGTGCCGGCACCGGCGCCTTCGCCAAAGAGGTCATCGACATTTATGTAAACCGTCTATGAAGCGTGAAACGAAATGGCGTTCTATCCGCCATCCTCATTGGGCTGAAAAAGCTGTGGCAGTGGATTTGCAAAAAATCAACAAGCCGCTGATGCTTAGCATCAGCGGCTGTTACTTTACCAGATAAAGGGCAAAATTCGATATTTGACCTTCTCTTTATATTCCGCATAGCCGGGAAGCTCCCGGGTCAGCAGATCCTCCTCATCCTTCAGCCGCACAATGATGATCGCCGGGTAGAAGGCAAATACGATCAGCGCATACCACGAACCGAGGACAATGGGCATCATCAAAAACAGCAGAATCGTCACCATGTACATGGGATGCCGGACGATGCCGTACAGCCCGGTATCCACCACGGTCTGCCCTTCTTCAACCTTGATGGTGCGGCTGAGGTAAGCGTTTTCTCGCATGACCTCGGCGTACAGGCCGTAGCTGACCAGAAACAGCACCGATGCGGTGATGGTGCCCCACTGGGGCATCTGCGACCATCCAAAACGGTAATCCAGCCCAGCCACCACAAATCCACCAATAAACATCAAGCCGGAAAACGCCAGCACACCCTTTTGCGTGGCTTGCTTTTCCTTGGCATCCAATCGCTTCGCCAGAAAATCCGGGGATTTGAACAGCATCACAAAGCCCGCAATGAGCATGGGGCCAAACAACAGACCCATCAACAACCAGCCTTTGGTATAGCTCAGCGTTCCCGCCGGCAGGAAGATCAGCAATCCCACCAGCACAAGACCGCAGGTAAATTTCGTCAATGCGTTAATCAGCAGTTTCATACAGTTTACCTCGCTTCTCAGGGGAGATCCTCTGCGTCGATGACCCGATAGCCGGCATCCATCAATGCCTGCGCCAGCACGCCTGCGCCGTCAACAAGTCTGCCGGAGAAGGTGCCGTCATATACCTGTCGCACGCCACAGGTGGGACTGCGGGATTTGAGAATGGCGCATTCGATCTCCTCGTCACGGATCTGCGTCAAAATCTGCGCAACCGCATGACGCAGGGCATCATCCACGCTGTTGCCATAGCGGTCCAGCAGAACCCCGTCCACGATCTCGATGGGGGTTCTGGGCACGCCCAGCCCGGCCAACACCTCCGGGCAGACCGGGATGACCTCCTTGTCCTTTAAAAACTCGACGATTTCTTCATCGTAGTTATTTCCGCCGTTGTATTTGCAGTTGCGCCCCAAAAGACAGGCACTGACCAGAATTTTCACAGCATCCACTCCCCTTTGGATTAACCATACCATTCCACCGACGGTTTGTCAATGAGTACGCCGTTGGGAAGATAAATTGTTGTTTACGTTAATAAACGCCCCGGCAGCGAAGCTGCCCTTGCCTCCCTCTCTGAGGGAGGTGGCACGCCGAACGGCGTGACGGAGGGAGTGTCGTTATGGCGATGCATCTAACGCAGGACACTCCCCCA